>CAUSGX010000024.1:0-4509 GCA_963531535.1 uncultured bacterium | reverse complement strand
TAATCCTACTACTACTCCGGATAATCCTACTACTACTCCGGATAATCCTACTACTACTCCGGATAATCCTACTACTACTCCGGATAATCCTACTACTACTCCGGATAATCCTACTACTACTCCGGATAATCCTGATGATTATAAGTTTGATCTCACTGCCAGCCTTTCTGATGTAGAAAATATTCATCTAGAGAATGCAAGATATAAAGCAGAGGAGCAAATCAAAGAAAAATATAGGAATCTCAATAAATCTAATGTTATTAGAAAGCTTGCTTGAAAGCTAACACTTTTTCTTTCGAGAGGACTAACAAGAAAAAAGCTTATCCAGGAGGAGATGAAAAAAGCCAAGAATAAACCTTTTGGAGATGATGCAGCAGTTAATCTCGAGCTAGGGAAAGGAGTTAATAGACAAGAACTAGAATCTTTTTTTCAGGCGAAGAATGCTCAGGTTGTTTTCAAAGATATCCCAGAGCTCAATCAGCTTTCTATTGATTTTATTAAAGGGAAGGTTTCGGAAGGCGATTTTCAAGCTCAATTTAATACAATAGTCAAAAATCAGAACCGGCAAGAGAGACAAAAAAACTGAATCAAAAACATTAATTATCTTGGGACAAATATTTTGGAGAAATTAAAATTTGAGAAAGCACAACTGGAACTCGTAAATGAGCTTGCTGAAAGACTTGATCAGTGAGCGGATACGACAGAGGTTCAAACCAAAATCGAGGATTTTTTGAAAAACTATCAAAAGAACCCAGATTTCTTGGAGGAGATCAAGGCAGACTTGGCCGCAAGGAACATAACAAATATCAAGGGATATTTCAAACTACAAAAGGCAAACAGAGCTATGGCTCTAGAGAACCTAAAAATGGAGCTTAAGCTTTTCACGGACAAGAAATCTGCATATCAAATCGATAATTCTGATCGTGAAAAATGATGGATATTTAAGCGAGGAAAGAAACTAGATAAGCTCCCTCGATGGGCCCAAACTCTTGGATTTACCGGGACAGGTGTTCTCGTTGGATTGACAGGAGGTGCTTTGGGACTCTGAGTTGTGGGAACTTCTGCGCTAACGACTGGAACTTTCGCCGGAATGACAGGGTTCAAAAATTTTATCAAAAAGTGGACTCATTATACCAAAGAGCAGAATACCCACGAGAAGAATATGACTCGTAATTTGAGTAATGAACTAGCGAAGATCGAGAAGCGAAAACAGGATTCACTACTGAAAGGAGCGAAAAACTGGTATCGCTCTTATCGCGCAAAGAGGCAACTTAATCTCTATAATAATGCAACTCAAGATTTTTTTGGGACAAAGGAGATTAGCAAAAAACTTCTTGACTTCTGAGCTACACTCAATACTCCATCAGATACTGAAAAAGCTGAAATCCTCAGCACTCTTGTTAATGCAAAAGCTAGTTTGGAAGCTTATTATGAGACTGGGCACAACTTCTTGGCTTCTGAGGACCTCGCACATATTGAATCCGATATAAATGAATTGCATATGGCAATTGATATGGTTTGTAAAAAACTCGGTCTCAAGTATGCAGAGATTGATAGCGAGACAACAAAGGAAAATCTGATTTCAGATTACAATAACTCATTCTCAGTATTTAAGAAGCAGAGGGCAAAACTCGCGCGGAAATATGGTGCCGCTACTGGTGCCATTTCATTTGCCTCAGCTTGGGGACTTCAAGCAATGATGGGGACTGGAATGTATTCTCAGGAAGCCGTTCCATGAAGCACAATCTCAAAACCAAACATCTCTGGAAAGGAATATTTTGGTTTGGGAAGTAGCGACCTTGGGAATGTTAATACCTGATGAGGACAAATCCATGATGGAGTAAAAAATGCTTTTGATGGATTAGGCGATAATGCTACCGTAAATATTCATTATGGAGCTGGTACTGATGCTACGCAAGTCCTTCCATGAAGCAAGCTCCTAGATACAAGTGCATATCAGGCTAAGGTTGCTGATATCATCAAAGAAATTGATACGCTCAATCTCAGTAAGGATCAGAAACTTGCTTTTATTAAGCAACTCCATGATGAACCATGGAAAGTGGAGTGGGATAGTAAAGTTTTCACTTCGGATATTTTACATGGGCAGAGATGTGCTGAATGACTTCTAGAAACAGCTCGTGGGCTCGCACATAGCGGATCAAAGGTCGTTCCAGAGTTTAGCTATGACTCTGCAATGAATATTGCTGGAACTAAGATTCGTGAACAATCTGAGAGATTCTTTGATATAAATATGGAGATTGTAGAAAATATCCCAGGAAAGCCTGGAAGTGGAAGGCGTTGGTGGATTCCGATTTCTCGATTTGACAATACTTTTAAGAAAGATCCTGAAAAATCTGGCTCTTGATCTACTACCTCTACTCCAGATAACTCTACTACCCCAACTCCAGGGGACTCTGCTAATCAATGACCAATAACTAAGGAGGAAGCTGAAAAGAAGAATGAAGAAGCTAAAAAGAAGAACGAGGAAGCTAAAAAGAAGAATGAGGAAGCTAAAAAGAAGAATGAGGAAGCTGAAAAGAAGAACGAGGAAGCTAAGAAGAAGGACGAGGAAGCTGAAAATAAGAACAAGGAAGCTGAAAAGAAGAACGAGGAAGCTAAAAAGAAGAACGAGGAAGCTGAAAAGAAGAACGAGGAAGCTAAAAAGAAGAACGAGGAAGCTGAAAAGAAGAATGAAGAAACTGAAAAGAAGAATGAAGAAGCTAAAAAGAAGAATGAGGAAGCTGAAAATAAGAACAAGGAAGCTGAAAAACAAATTAAAGCTGAAAAACAAATTGAAGCTGAAAAACAAACTGAATTAGAAATCAATGAAAATGATTCACAATCTGTAAAAAATATCAAAGCAGAGATCAATTATGCCATTGACAGGCTTAAAATACTTGAAATCTACGACAACCTATACAAAAGTAAAAGATCAAAGATCAAGAAAGAAAAGCTAGAGAAATTTGACGAAATTATAAGACTCAATGAAGAAGCAATTACAAAATATAGACAAGAAATACAAGATCTAAAAGCAAAACTAAATGATCAACTCAAAGCAGAAGGAAAAGCTACTCAAGAAAACACTACTGAACAGAACAGAGAGCAGACAAAAAGAGAATCAACGACATCTGGGAAACTGGAAGATGTAACTATAGAATGAGAAAATGGAAAGAAGAATGAGGAAGCTGAAAACAATAATGAGGAAGCTGATGTGAATGAACAAAACTCAAACAATGAGCCAATATCTCAAGATAGAGCTGATAAAAAAGCTAGAGAATTTCGTGATAAATACACAGAATATAGAAAGCTTTTCATGAAAGATGAAGATAAAGACATAGGAAAGTTGCTAAATGATTTCTTTACTAAGATCTCTGAATCAGGTATTGATAAAAAGTCTCCAGAAGAGAAATTTAAGGTCTACGAAGATGCCATTCAGGATTTAGAAGAGCTCAATATTCAGGATTTAGAAGAGCTCAAAAAACAAATAGGCAAGATACTTAGTAAAAGAAAAACATCATCTTAGTAAAGATACTAATTAAAAAAGATGTAAATCATAAGTAAATCAATATACTTAAGTTCAGATTTTTACCCTTTTATACTAATAAAGATGAAAAACAACAACCAACACCTTGCTGAGACTCACGAAGGAGATTTTTTGAATGATCTCTTGATACAGGCTGGATTTAATCCTGAGGAGGATAATTTTGAAGAACTTAAAGATGAGCTAGAGCCGATTTTGATTGATAGAATTATGGTGAGAGTTTTTGAAAAACTCACTGAATCACAAAGAAAGGAGGTGATGAAGCTTTTTGATGCAGAAAAAGAAGCAGAAGCTCTAGAAAAAATTGAAAAACTGATTCCAAATTACGATGAATTTTTGGCTGGAGTTTTTGAAGAATTTCAGCAAGAATACTTAGCAAATATGGAGCTTCCTGAAGAAGATGAAAAATAAAAATAAAAAGAAATCTGATTTTTATCTTTTTTAACCAATGAGAAATGGGATTTTGGAAAAGTACAGGAAGATTTACAGGGAACACTGTTGGAGTAGCTCCTAGAGTTGTAGGAACTGGTGTCAGATGAGTAATTGATGGGGTACAAAGCACAGTTAATGTCGTTTCAGACGGGGCTTTTGTCATCAAAGATACTAGTGATAGACTTTGGAATACCCTGACTTCTGCCTGGAATACAGGGAAATGGTACAATAAACTCTACCAAGTCCCATTTTCTCCGTTTGTTGGAGCGGCGGAGGTCGTTGAAGGAGCAGTTAGAACTGTCGTAGAACCTTCGAGAAATCTAATCCTCAATGCTCGTGATACGGTTGCAAACCTCTTTACTAACTTTGGTAGTGGAATTCGTCGACTTTTTAGGACAGATAAGCCGATTTCAGACTTTAGCTTTAATAAGCTAGAATACAAGAAGCCTACATGAAAAAACTGGATGTCAAAGCTAGCATTTTGGAAGAAACCTAATCCAGCACCAGCTCCAGCCCCTGCTCCTGCTCCAGCACCA
>CAUSGX010000023.1:0-7384 GCA_963531535.1 uncultured bacterium | reverse complement strand
AGATAAAAATAAATGCTCTATTCCGAAATTTTTCAAAGAGAACATATATAAAAGAGAAGAGATTATTCTTTACCTATCCCCTAAATCAACCCCTGCTTCCTTGCAATCGTCCTCGCAGACTCGGTCAAATACTTCTTTCTAATTCTAATCGCCTTTGGCGTGATCTCAACGAGTTCATCTAGCCCAATATAGCCCATTGCCTGTTCCAAAGACAAATGCACGATTGGATCAATTCTCATCGCTTCATCATTTCCAGAGTTGCGGACATTGTTCATTTGTTTGTTGATGGTGAGGTTTACGGTCATATCTCCTCCTTTCAAATGCTCCCCTACGATCATTCCCTCATAGATTGGCTGAGCTGGGTCTACGAAGATTGGTCCTCTCTCCTGGAGTTTGAAGATTCCATACATCATTGCTTGTCCAGTGGCAGACGAAATCATAGATCAGACTTGTCTCTTTACGATTTCTCATTTAAATGGTTCATAGTGAGAAAAAGCTGAATACATAATTCATTCTCCCTTCGTCGCAAGGATAAATTCTCCACGGAATCCGAGAAGACCTCTGGTTGGGATGATAAATTCCATGGTTGTAAGTCCGTTTTCTGAGCTCATATTTTGCATGAGTCCTTTACGAGGTGCGAGCATATCAATCACCGTTCCAGAAAGCCCATCTTCCACGCTAACGACAAGGTTTTCCATTGGTTCAAGCTTTTGTCCGTTTTCTTCTTTATAAATCACCTGAGGCGCTCATACTTGCAGTTCCCAACCTTCTCTTCTGATCGCTTCAATCAATACTCCAAGGTGAAGTTCTCCTCTTCCTGATACGATGAATTTTCCTTCCACCATTTCCACTTTCAAACCGACATTGGTTTCAGCTTCTTTTTCTAGTCTTTCTGCCATATTTCTGGTCGTCATATATTTCCCATCTTTCCCAGCAAACGGGCTATCATTCACCAAAAACTCCATACTCAAGGTCGGCTCATCAATGGCAATTGTCGGCATCGCCTCAAACTCCCCTACTCCAATCGTCTCTCCCACGAAAATATTTGGGATTCCGCTGATGGTCACGATATCTCCACACTCTGCCTGAGGAATCTCAATCCTCTGGAGTCCGAGCGTTCTAAAAATATGCGCAATCTTTCCAGTTCTTTTTTGTCCATCATTTCCAATAATGGATACCTGGCTTCCTGCGTTCAAAGTTCCCTGATATACACGCCCTACTCCAAGTCTTCCTAAATAATCATCATATCCAAGGTTTGCAACCTGCATACAGAAAGGAAGATCAGATTTCTCAGCTGCTGGAGCCACATTTTCCAAGATCGCATCAAAAAGTGGAGTCAAATCCTTCGCTTCATCAGTGAGATTTTTCATCGCATAGCCATTTTTTGCGCTCGCATAAATAATCGGAAAATCCGCCTGCTCATCGCTCGCCCCAAGCAAAATAAACAGATCAAAAAGCTGATCAATCACTCGGTCAGGTCTTGCCGCTGGTTTATCAATTTTATTAAGCACGACCATCGGTTTGAGTCAGAGTTCTAGACTCTTTTTAAGCACAAATTTGGTCTGTGGCATAGGACCTTCATATGCATCTACTACGAGGATTACAGAATCTACCATTCTCAATACTCTCTCTACCTCGCTTCAAAAATCCGCATGCCCTGGGGTATCTACGATATTGATCCTCTCACCTTGGTATTCAATCGCGGTATTTTTGGCATAAATGGTGATTCCTCTCTCCCTTTCCTGATCGTTATTGTCCATAACAAGGTCTTGCTCTTCCATTTTTTTGAGGGTTCCAGACTGCCTCAAGAGCTGGTCTACAAGTGAAGTCTTTCCATGATCCACATGGGCGATAATTGCGATATTTCTAATTGCCATTTGCTTTTTAGTATAAAAAATAAAAAACCAGAATCAGATTTCTTGGTTTTTTCTCTAAAATCAAGCATTCTGAAATTGGTCTGAGTATAGCGAATTGAGGAGTTTTTTCAATAAAAAAATAGAGGACAATCAGTATACTGATAGTCCTCAATAACTAGGGATCTCCTTCATTCCCAGTTTTAATGTATCCTAAAAGTGTATAGAATATTTAGAACAAACACAAAGTCTAATCACTACAGAATATCCTAACCTCCATTTATTGTCAAAAAATTCTTGATTTTATCTCTTAAATATACAACATTAAAAAAATCTGACTTTTATTCTCTTTCCTCATATTTTAATGAATCTTTTCTCAAATCCAGCTCAAAAACCGCTTCCTCTCGCTCTCAAATACCGCCCCAAGCAATTAAGCGAGTTTTTTGGGCAAGCGCATTTGATCTGAGAAAAATGAGTCCTCAAACCCTTTATACAAAAAAGGAACTTCATCAATGCAATTTTTCGAGGGAATCCATGAACTGGAAAAACAACTCTCGCTGAGCTTATTTCTAAGCTTCTCAAGTATGAATATGTCTATCTAAATGCAACTAAGGCCTCTACAACTGATATCAAAAACATCTCTCAAACCGCGCAAAAAAGGCGAGACGTGGAAGGAATTCTGACTTTAGTCTTTTTGGATGAAATCCATAGATTCAATAAACTCCAGCAAGACGCACTTCTGGAAGATTTAGAGCTTGGGCATTTCATACTTATTTGAGCTACCACTGAAAATCCCTATTATAACCTCAACAACGCACTTCTCTCAAGATGTTTATGCTTTGAATTCAAAAAACTAAGTGAAACCGAGCTTTTTAATATTCTAAAGACCATAGATCAAAAAGAACAATTCTGATTTTCAGAGGAAATTTTGGCCTTTCTATCGGAAAGTACCGAGTGAGATGCAAGATCTGCGATCAATCTCCTGGAACTTATAAGCAAAGTTGATCAAAATCTCAGCCTTGAAGAGATAAAAAACCTGATCCCAACTAATAAATCCTACCACAAAACCGAAGATAAATATAATACCATTTCTGCTATGATCAAAAGTATCAGAGGTAGCGATCCAGACGCAGCGGTATATTGGCTTGCAAAAATGCTTGCGGGGTGAGAGGATCCAGAATATATCGCTAGAAGACTGACTATTCTCGCTGCCGAGGACATTTGACTTGCCAATCCTCAAGCACTCCCTATCGCAACTGCCGCTCTTCATGCTGCAAAAGAGCTTTGAATGCCAGAGATTCGTATACCACTCGCCGAAGTTGCAATTTATCTTGCTCTCTCTCCCAAAAGCAATTCTGCCTACAATGCGATAAACACCGCACTTGACCTTGTCAGCAAACAAGATATCCAAGAAGTGCCCTTCCATCTAACAAAACTCTGAGCTGATCAGTATAAATATCCACACAACTTCAAAAATCACTACACTGACCAACAATATCTCCAAAAACCGCTTGAATTGTATATTCCCTGTGAAAATAAATTTGAAACAGCAGCTCAGGAACGGCTCAAGTCAATCAAAAAATAATTCGCTATTTTTATTCGTTCGCAATACCCCATTTCTACCTTTAGAGAGTCTAGAGATCTTGAAGGATCTGAAGCGATTACCTTGATCGGTCCTGCGGAAGAAGTTGATCTAAAACAAGGACGTATCGTAGCAAAAAGACATATTCATATCTCTATAGATGATGCAGAAAATTTTGGTGTAAGCAATGGACAAATCGTGAAAGTAAAAACCAATGGAGAAAGAAGTCTAATTTTTGACGAAGTTGTTATTAGAGTATCAAATAGTTATGCTCTGGATATGCATATTGATGTAGAAGAAGGAAATGCAACTGGTCTCAAGCAAGGTGATTGGGGAGAATTGATCAAAGATTAATCTTTATTTTGTTGTTTAGATTCACTTCACAAAAGAATATTCTCTGGAGAAATTCAGGTTCAATCTCAAAATCCATAATAAAATTTTGAATCGTTGCATAAGTCTTCAACTGCGATAAATTGTTTTTCCGCCATTCTAAAAAGTTCTAGAAAATCTGAATAATTTAAATTTTTTTGAATCTTAGGGAAAAGTGTAGTTCATGATTTTGTGGGCAATGTTGGATCATAGATGAACTGGATATCATTATCTTTAAGATAAATAAAGCTATGTGCCTCTGCAAAATCTCCATTCTCTTCAGGAAGTTTTGTAAGCAATTCTCCTCAAACATAAGAGCTATCGATTCCATGAATTTTAAGGTAATGATGTGCTAATAAAGCTTGTTCTGCACACATAAATACTCTCTTCTCTAGGATTTCTGAAAGTAATGGAATTTTCCCTTTATCGTAATGCTTAAGCCTGTCTAAATAAAAATTTTCTTCTTTTCTGATGAACATCTTATTAAATACTCAAGTATAAGCAAATAGACGACAAAAGAGCTCTTCACTAATAGGTAGCTTCATTGCTCTATATCGTTCTTTGAATTTTAGGTTTTCAATAAAAATATTATAATTTTTATCTACATTTTGATAAAATTTTTGAATTATTGGATGATCAAAATCGCATTGTAGGAATAAATCCATTTTATCAGAAAAAATACTACTTCATCATATAGGAACACATTCACCTGTATTTGTTTGAGGAACAATAATACTTCTTCAAAATCCTTTTTCATACTTTGCTATTTTTTGATTAAGAATGTCTAAGACTGATTCATTAGAAGCATTTTTTACTAAATTTTTATGAGATGATAATATTAAACTAGATAAGTTTTTAGAAGACAATCACATATCCATTATTTAGCTTATAAAGATATAGCTAAGTATAGCTAGCACGTTTATAAAAGTCAAAAAAAATCAAAAGAAAAATAAACTTTAAACAAAATAACCTTGTCATAAAAAAATAAAACGTTGCTATTTTATTTTTCACAATGATGCGTAACCTGCCATCGCGAGGCGAAGCTGTGGCGATCCAGATAGCTGATAAACTAGTTTAATTTATATCATTTCTCCCCTGATAGGGGGAGATGTCCGAAGGACAGAGGGGGTGGGTATAAATCCTCTCAGTCTCATTATTGCTCCTCAGCTCCGCTACTAGAGAGAAAATCCCAATTATCAAGAGATGACAATATCCCTACCAACATTAAATCAAAAATTTTCCTTGATTTTTCTGAGCAGATTATGATAGTTAAAGAAGAGAAAAAAATCTGATTTCAACCTTTTATTTACTACTACAATAAGCCATGAACCAAACTTACTTTATGGAAAAAGCAGTCGAACTTTCTTTGGAAAATATGAGAGCTGGAAAGTGAGGTCCTTTCTGAGCAATTATTGTAAAAGATGGGAAAATTGTAGGAACCTGAGCTAATCATGTAACCTCAGAAAACGATCCGACTGCACATGCTGAAGTTGTTGCGATCAGAGATGCCTGCAAAAATCTCGGTACTTTCCAACTTGATGGTTGCGAGATTTATACAAGTTGTGAGCCTTGTCCAATGTGTCTTGGAGCAATTTACCGAGCAAGACCAAAGGCAATCTACTACGCAAACACCAGAAAAGATGCAGCAGATATCGGTTTTGATGATGACTTTCTCTACGAAGAACTTAAAAAGAAGCTTGAGGAGAGAACGCTGCCTATTCACCAGCTCGGTAGAGAAAATGCAATTAAAGTCTTTGAAGAATGGACAAAAAAATCTGACAAAATCGAATATTAATCTTTAACATAACAAATGAAATCATTTTCACGTTTTATTATCAGCCATTTTGAGTGGGATACAAGCACATTAGAGGCCAAGTTTCATTACGCTTTTGATGATCAAGAGCACTTTTCTGAAACCATAAATTTTTCTCCACTTAAAAATACTTCCGATTTTCCCCTCATAAACCAAGATTCAGCTGCGATTCAGCAGCTTTTAAGCCATTTGCATATTGCACTAGGAGTCAGTTATTATAAGCTCTATCCCACAACTGAGATCATAGTTGAGACAATCCCTCTGAGTGATGCAATGAAAGATTTTTGGCATAATTTTTATATCAAAGGACTGGGAGAATTTTTTTATAGAAATCAGATCAATCCAACTGGACTAGCCCAGTTCTTGTGTGCAGAAAATAAAGAGGAGAATATAGCTTCAGCACTTGAGTATTCAGCAGAAAAAGTACTTATTCTCTTTGGATGAGGGAAAGACTCGCTCGTCTCAGTTGAACTCACAAAACAAAAAAATCTGAGTTTTGACCTCTTTTCTTTTGGTAAAGAATACCCACTCCATCAGCTCGCTCAAGAACCTACCTGAGCGAAGAGACTTATCATCCAGAGGACACTGGATCTCGCTAAAATTCAAAAACTCCTTGCTGAAGGCTATTACAACGGTCATCTACCAATTACTGGGATTATCTGCTTTGTGACTACTGTCGTTTCTTATCTCTATGGCTACAAATCAGTCATCACCTCACTAGAAAAAAGTGCGGATTTTTGAAACACTGAATACCACGGACTTAATATCAACCACCAACGAAGTAAATCTTCAGAATTTGAGGAAAGTTTTAGAAACTATGCTCAAACCTATCTTTTGAAAAATTTTGAATGTAAAAGCCTCATCCGCAACCGATATGAAATCAAAGTCGTACAAGAATTTAGCAAATACCCTCAATATTTTCACGCCTTCTCTAGTTGTAATAGGAACTTTCACATCACCACCTGCACAAAACTTACCTGAGATCAGCTTCGATGCTGAGAGTGTCCGAAATGCGCCTTTGTCTATACTATGCTGAGAGCTTTTATTGAGAAATCAGAAGTCAACGATATTTTTTGAGCGGATCTTTTTGAAAAAGTTGATCTCATCCCACTTTTCAAAGAATTACTTTGAATTGAGGGAATAAAACCGTTTGAGTGCGTGGGGACAAATGAAGAAATGACACTAGCACTCTGGATAATATCAAAAAAAGAAAAGAAATCTGACTCTCCAATCATGAAACTCTTTGAAGAAAAAGTAAAATCAAGAATGACTGATTCAGATTTTAATCTTTTAGAAAAGAAGCTTTTGTGAAAATAGATCAAAAATTGACAAATATAAACAAAAAAATTATAATAGAGAGGAGAAGATTCCTCTTTTTTAATTTTTAGATGAGAAATGGAGCTTAGAAGTATTTGAAATTGAAGTGAAAATAACTCAGTATATGCTAGTGTTATACCTCTGCATTGAGTAAAAAGGACACAGGAGGATCTCGTGACTGAGGTTTCGTATAAGTTAAAAGGTGCTCTTTCAGCTTTGGGGGATGGGGAAACAGATCCAGAAGAGGAGAAAGTGCTTAGGCATGCCGCAGAAATTATTCTCACCAATTCAAAACACAATGCCGCTAAGAAACTAGCTGAGGAATGAGTTTTCGATATCTTCATTTCAAAACTTGCAACTGATGAAGAAGTCAGAATTCTTGTTAATAAATCTACAAAACTAATCTCCCAGTCAGAGGATGTCTTGGATTTCTCTAAAAAAAAATACATT
>CAUSGX010000022.1:0-8736 GCA_963531535.1 uncultured bacterium | reverse complement strand
TTTCACATTTTCTATGAATTTATGAATTTCACTATTTCACTAAATTTGTAAATTATTTAAAAAAATAAGATTTATTAAAAAAATCTGATTATCTCTAATCAGACTTCATTTCTCTTTTTAAGAACTTACTCTTAAACCAATCGAGAAAAGCTGTAAATCACCATCGTACCTTTCTTTCTTTTTACCATATATTGTATCACCAAGAATAGGATATCCTATAGCAGAAAAATGACTCCTGATCTGATGACGAATTCATTTCTGAATACTTACAAGTACTATGGCTCTGTTACTCTGTTTATCATAACTATAGTCCTCTATTTTTGTTTTTACCTCATGAGAAGCTCATTTTATTTTACTTTTAAGATCACTCGTTAGTACTACCACCATGCGATCATCCTGGAATTTGTGGTGCGCTATAGGAAAATCAATACTATTCCCATATTTTTTTATCCAATATCCTATATCTCACCATATCTCTAATAGATAATATTTATAAACTCTTCCCTGTTTCTGTAAATCTTTATATTCTTGTTTTATCTGAGGAGTTTTTGCAAAATAGAGCAATCCTGTTGTTGGTGTATCTAATCTATTAAGCAGTCAATATTCTTCCATTTCTGTAAAATTCTTCCTCAAATTATCCATCATCTTAACAATATAAGAATCATCTTTCTGGTCTCTCAACTCTTCTAAAAATGAATACGATGCTCAGAACGTGGATGGCTTATTAGCAGGTTTCCGAATATAATAACAGTACTTATCTTCATAATGAGTATATTTCATTACCTTTTTCTTAAATAAACAGAAATAACTATAGGAGTATAAAGAGGAAAATCAAGAAAAAAACCTGAATCAAGTTCAGGGTTTTCCTATTTTTTAAACTCTTATTTCTTAGACTTCTTAAGAAGGAGATAAGCGGTTGGAACCGCAATAAAGATACTACAAAGAGCTGATGCAATAACTCAAACTCACACTGTAAATGCGAAGTTTGCAACTACTCCTGTAGCAAAAACAAACATTCAAATTAACACAAGGATGGTTGAAAGTGAGGTTCCCACCGATCTTTTCATAGTCTGCCAAATACTCTCCTCAAAGATCATTAACATATTCGTATCTTTCCTTTCTCACTCTTTAATAATATTTTCTCTTACTCTATCGAAAATGATAATCACATCATTAATTCCATACCCAATAATCGTTAAGATTGCGATAATAAATACTGTATCAATCTGAATTGTTGAGTTTGTTGCCATTCGGATTCCGTATGCTCCTGCAGGAATACTAATACTCAAAATAGTACTCAACACTACTACTACTGCAAGAATAGATGGATTAATATATTTTCTTACAGAACCAAATGAGAAGATCATATAGATTGCCATTGCAATGATACCAAAGACCAAAGCCTGAGATGCTCTTGTTTGCATATAATTTCCAACGCTTGGTCCAATAATTGCTGACTCGACTATTTCATTTTGAGAAGAAATATAATTTTCTGTCTGAAGATAGTCTGAAATAGCTTTTGAAAGCTGAACTACTTTAGCATCATCTTCTAATTTTGCATTGATTTTTACTTTTACCTCTCCGTCTCAATCTTCAAGGTTTACTTTTAGGTTAGTAAATCATTCTTGACTAAGTGTTGTCGTTAATCCATCAATAAATTCAGTCTTTTGAACATTCCCCTTAAATGTCACGTTTACACCTCCAGTAAATTCCTCAGAGAATTGTGCATTGCTAATAAAGAGAATCCAAGAAAGAACCGTTGCAACAACTCCTACAAAGAGCCGAATATAAGCTCTTTTGACAATATTAAATGACCTTTTCATCATCATATAAAAAATAAAATCCTGATCGCATTTTATATTTTTACTCTCATTTTTCAAGGAAAAGTCAAAAGCTAGAGATTTTTATGGGGATTTGTAGCCTCATAATAGTTTTTAGCTGCATCTTCTTGAGCCTTTTTCTTATTTGTCCCTATTCATGTTGCAAGAAGCTTATTTCCTACCATAATTTTAGCGGAATAGAGGAGAACATTTCACTTTTCATCAGTTTCTTCTTCTATATTCTCATAAGTCGGAAGTACTTTATAAAGTTTTTGGACCTGCTCTTGAGCCATCGTCTTATAGGATTTTACAGGAGCTCTTGAGAGAACTTTGATTTCTGGATAAATGTATCTAAGTATAAAGTCCTCAGTAACTTCATATCAAAAATCTAGGAAAAGATATCAAATCAATGCTTCTAAAGCATCAGAAATAATTGAGGCCTTTAAACGTCCTTGATTTTTTTCCTCCCCCTTACTGATAAATATATGGGTATTTAACTTGATCTTTTGAGCAACCTTAGCAAGTGTTTCTTCTCTAACAAGTCCTATCTTATAAAGCGTCATATTTGATTCTTGCATTGTTGGGAAATTGAGAAAAAGTGCTTTGGCTATCACTGAGCCAAGCACTGCATCCCCTACAAATTCTAGTCTTTCATTATGATTATAGTCCTCCTTAAAATCAGAGGCATATGATTTATGAACAAAAGCACACAAAAGCATATCAACATCCTTTATTTTCTCTACTGGAATTTCAAGAGACTCAAGAAAACTGATCAGATTTTTTTGTTGTTCTTTTACTCATGGAGGTAATATAATCATTCTCCTTTTCCTATATAAATAAAACTAATCACGATACTGAATATTTAAAGTTTCTGGCAAAGGATATTTAAATCCTGAAAGGTAATTATTCCCAAGCTTAATCTCTACATCACTTCAAGTGAAAACAACTACTTCATTACCATAATCATCAATAATACTCTTTATCACTCATGTATTATACACTACTTGGTCAATAGGAAGGAAATTTTTGATAGCAGTTATTGTTCCTTCAAATCCCTTAGCCTCAGCACCTGAAATATTAACTACAATCTGATTTAATTCTTGTGGATCAGTATTTGATACTTGTTTCACCTCTAATCCATATCTTTTCATTTTTGCCGCTAAAATACTTGCAATCTTAGTATTTTGAAGCTTTTTTGTACGAAGTTGCTCTTTATCAATTCCATTTACAATTTCGATCGTTAGTTTCTCAACTAGAAATTTTTGAAGATGAGAAACGAAGTCTACATATTCGTGAATCATTGAGTATTGATCTAGATTAACTACGCTTCCTCAATACGGAACAAGCACTGATGCTCCTCAGACAAGGTCTCTTGGTGGATTATAGACAAATGCTCATTTTTGCATTCTCTTAAAATCTGTAGGACTATAGGAATTATTGATTCCAAATGAGAACGTTTTTAATCCATCAAGGTACTGGACAGTTCGTAGCATTTCATCTAACTTAACATTTGTTGTTACCATCTCTGTTAAATTATTATAGAGCTGGGTTGCTCTATCTAGAGATACTCATGAAGCGACAAGTTTATTTTTAAGAGCGTCAATAACTAGTTGTTGTCTTAAAGAACGATCAAAATCTGAGGCATGTCCATCGGCATGTCTTGATCTTGCATATTTGAGAGCTAAAGCTCAGTCCATCGTCTGCCATCAAGCTTCTACATGTAGAGGGTCATATCCTCTCAAATGTTCGTCAGGATATTTGTAATCATGAAGTGCAGATGGAACATTCACTTCAATACCTCAAAGCGTATCAATAACCTTTTTAAATCCAGAGAAATCAATAGTTGCATAATAATTAATCTCGAGACCTGTAACTTTTTCTAACATCTTTAAAAAATCTTGTGCTGCTAGATGAAGGTCTCTCTTGTGATGAGAATAAAGCTGAGTAAATACAGCATTAATCCTTGAAGCTCCTCAGAGTGGATTTTTTACATATAAGTCTCTAGGAATGGAAATCATCGAAACAGCTCATTTTTCAGGATTTCGAGAAGCCACGATCATAGTGTCCGAAAGGTATCCGCCACCGTGAGTACTTCCTCCATATCAAATCAATGCAACATTTACATTTCAGTATGAATCTTTTTTCATTTCTGTCCCTACAGTTTTACTTACAACCTTTACTACATTTTTCCCAGCAGAACTAAAAAAGCTTTTAATATGATCAGCATAGGGATGAATTAAAGCAAAAACTCAGATAATACACAAAATAGCAATACCCCATTTTCGCACTAGTAGTCAACTCTTTTTTCTAGGTTTAAACGATTCTCAAACTTTCCTTGTTTGCATATAAGAATTATTATCAATAAATAAAGCAATTGAAAAATGAGTATATGAATCTTATGTAGAAATTCAAAGGGAACATTCAGTATTTTTTCTGTTTATTAAGTGCTAGTTATAAGCTCTATTTTCTTTTTATTGAGCCATATTTATTCGGTTTTTGTAGGATTTTTGATATACATCAACTAGTTTTGGACTGATCATTTGCAGGATTATTTCTTTCCCGGTATCAAGGATCGTCCTCTCCTGAAGAACTTGGTAAATTTTAGAAAAATCTTTTCGCTCATAATTTTGAAATCAAATACGAGTCTGTGTTTTTCAGTCTTTTAAGTCAGCTTTTGCCTTTTTCAATAGATCAAAAATCTGATATATCTCCGTTTGGTAATATAATGCCGTATAGTCTTTTTTCAGCATTTCCTCAAAAACCTTCAAAGCTCCCTCAACAGTTTGCTGTTTTGCTTTGAGAAGTGGATCAATTCTTGTTTTTGGCGCATTGAGACATTTTATTTCTTCTCACTCATATATCATGCAGTAGCGGTTATTTTTTTTCTTAAGCTGAAGAGATTTTAATAATTCTGGAGATCTCTCGTTTAATCACTTAAGAATTTGATTATTTTGAGCGATAATACTTCATTCTTTATGCTGAGAATAGCAGAATGTATCTAAAGTCTCTGATCAATGAAGTAGTGAGATGCAAGCCTGAGTATTCGGTAGAGAGAAAGATCAAAATATTTTAGTAGGCTCAAATGGAGCAATAGATCACGTCAGTTTTTTCTTTGTTTTTCAGTTGATAAGGAGAGAAAAATTCTGAGATAAATCAATAGTATCATCTCCTGAATAGAGAAGCTCTATAAATTCATGAGTAGCATCTTTTCCTTTTGGATTTGGAAGGAGAGATAAAATCTTTATTTCTCAAGAAAAGGCACCTCAATCAGATTTTTCTTTTTGGTTTTCTTTTGAATCATTAGCTCAAACTTTATAGCAGCTGATATCAAAAACATGATCTCTCTGAACAAGAGCTATACATGTTGGTTTTTTATTTGGTAGTCAAAAATCTCATTTTAGTCTTAGCTTTTTTTGTAGTGGTTGTATCCCTAAAAATCAAATATCTTTAAATTTTCCTGTTCAAAATGAGAAATCATCGAAAGAAATCTGATTTTCTCATGTTGTATCTTCGAAAAGATATATTCAAAATTGGTTTGAGAAATCAATGTGTTGTATTTCTCAGCTTTTATCATAGATTGAAAGTTCTATTTCTTCATTTCACTTATCAGTCCCCTTAGGATCAAAGAGAATATTTGTTATCTTTATTACTAAATTTTGTGTAGTTTGCTGAAGCTTTTCGTATTCTTCATGTGTATTCTCACAGATAGATGGGTTTCGCATTCAGAGTTTTTGTTGTTTTGCTTGAGTAGCCGCTTGTCTAAACTCTGTCTGCTTTGAATAATCTGATTTATAGGTATATTCTCTAGCATATCCTTTTTCTAGGAGATCTTGGTTGACTAATACTCCGTCTAGGTAGACATAAGCAACTTGCCTTCCGTATCTATCCGTTATTTGCTGGGTCGGATCAAATACTATTTCCACTTGCTTTCCTTTAATAAGTTGAGAGAGATAATCTTTAGCCTCTTTTCAGTAGCATTCGGTTTTTTTATATCTTGTCGTATTACTCTCTGGTGCATCTACTCCTAGCAAACGAACTGACTGGAGTTTTCAAGATTCATCTCTATATCTAAAAGTATCTCAATCTAACACTGAAAATACCTTATATCATTCAGATTTTTTAGACTTTTCTTTTGTCTGCTGGAGAGACTCTTCAAAACTATAATAGTAGGTATCAAAAATATGATCTCAAAACTTTAGCTGAACTGGGATAGTTTTTTGGTCCTTACTTGAATTGGGAAATCAGAAATTTCCTATAAAAGTTTGAGGAACTCATTCTACAAGATGTCCACTCATTTTTTTATTTTTTCATCCAATATTTAGAATAATATGCTCTAAATCCAATTCTCATCAATTTGTGAGGAGAAGTGTTATAGATTCTTTATTTTTGTCTGCTCATGGAGGATCATAGACGATATCTTCAATTTTAATCTCGTATTTTAAAGGATCAAAATCAGAATTTTTAATCTTCTTATCTGAACTTTTAGTGTTTTCTTTATTTTTCGATTGAGTTTTTACTTCATTAGACTTTCCTAAAGAAGTGTCTTTTGTTTCTCAACACAGATCTGCCTTTGTTGGACAACTGTAAGAACCTCAACCTCAGCTTGTATAAATATACTGAATTTGTGGAGATGTTGTATTAAAAAGAAATGAGAATCTCCTTTCTAAGGCTGGAGTTGTAGGTTCTGTCTCGTCAAAATTTCTAATACAATTCTGATTTCTTCCGGAATAATAGTGAGCTTTTTTATTGTCTAGACTTGTCAAGGAAATCATGTCTAAAACTTGTCGACTAGTTCAATCAAATCACTCTAAAATCAGTTTTCAACTACTATTTTTTATCTCTAAATTTGGAGCAATTATTGTGTCTATTCCATTGTCTCAAAAAAATGATGTCTTGGTAATCAGAAATAATATATTTTTTTCAAAATCAGAAAATTCATCTCATTCAAAGGTTAGAGCTTCATTTAAAAGGTCCCCTGTAAATCTAATCTTTTGATGTGTAATATCAAAGTCATACTTGAGCTCAATATAGGCTGGAAGTGAAGTATTCCCAGCAAAAATCTCTTGTATTTCTAGTCCTGCTGAATTTTCTGGGAAACAAGTCTGATTATTTCATGATTGTTGAGGATTTTGCGGTTGCTGTGGTTGAGAGGGATTTGATGGTTGCTTTTTTGGTTTTGTAGCATCTTTTGCATTTTCTGCCGAAGTAGAATATACTCCAGGATTTGCAGAGAAACTTCCAGAAATATTCTGCTTTCTGTCAGGTCTAGTCATTGTTGTTAGTCGAGATCCGTTAATCAATACCTTCTCAAAAGAGGCTTCTGCATCTTTGATATCGGCAACTCGATCTTTGTGAAGCTCAAAAGTATCTAATATTCAACTTTGATCAGAAAGAGAAATCTGGAGTCAGGTTTTCTGGTTGATAGTATAATTATGTTTTGTAATAATCTTTTGAATAGAATCAGATAATAATTCTTTACTCTTTGCGAAAACGACAGACTTCTGAGCCGGAATCCTCACATCATATTTTAGCTCTTTTTTTGCAATTGCTCAAGCGAATCCAGTCAAAGAAATACTTCAACTGTAGTCTTGATCTCAGAGATTTGTAATTTCAATAAAACTATTCTTTGAGTGATAGAAATATTCTGTAATAAAGAGTTTGGCTTGCTGTTGTCAGGTTTGGGTAGTTCCTGTATTTGTATCTAAAGTATTTTGGGCTAACTGGAGAATTCCAGAGCCAAATGCTCATGATAATCAGTGACTCTCCTCATATCCAGTTCAAAAAAAGGGATTATCTAGAAGAGCTCAGGTTGTTGATTCAGTATCCGAACTCCTAAGAGAAGTTTCTTGGGATGTATTAGGTTCAGATTCTTCTGTCTGAGCAGTTCAAGAAGTGTTGAGTGATATCTGAGAATCATCCTCTTGTTCTGATTGATTTTCATTATCATGAGTAGTCTCCTCTATAGTTGCCTCCTGGAGACTTTCTTTGGTATCAGGAGTAGTTGAAACGGATCAGTTTTCTAGTCCTGCTATCATCACATCATCTCAATAAACAACTAGTGTATTTTGTATTAAGATAAAAAAAATAAGAAGGGTGGCAAAAAATCTCTTCATATCTTTTCCTTAATAAGAAAATAAAAGGGGTTGGTAACTAGATAATAGGAAATTGTCGAGATGTGTCAAGTGAATTTTAATTAATAAAAAAATCTCCATTTCTGGAAATCCTTATTAATCATTTGATATTAAAGACTACCTAGAGCGGGACTTGAACCCGCACGGCCGTGAAGCCACCAGATTTTGAGTCTAGCATGTCTACCAATTCCATCACCTAGGCTTAAATGACTTTCACAGTATATGAAAGTCCTGAAGAAAATCAATGATTTTTTTTATAATTTATACCTCAATAATCTCCAAATCTTTTTCTTCCTTCTGCTTTTTTATCTTTTGGGTAAAGAGTAACCCAGTTGGTCAAAGAATAAGTGTCACTACTCAAAACACACAGGCAATATCACCAAAGTAGACTCCTTCTAGACCATTATTTGCAAGCATAGTTTTTCCTAAGATAATGGCGGAGAGACCTATCACAAAGAGAATTGCTCTACTGAATTTGATGTGCTTTGGATAGATACCATAGTATACTGCAATGTAGAGAGTGAATAGAATAAAGGTCCCATAGAAAAGGTAGTTAAGATTCGCATATTCTGGGTTAACTATTGATCTTCAAATAATGAGTGTGTAGAGAAGATATCCTGTAAAAAGTCAAAAAAAACTGATTATAAGTAGCCTTTTTATAGTATCTTTCATTTTGTTTGGTCAAAAGTTAAAAGTATAACATACTTTGGAGTGTAGGAAAATGGTTCTTAATTTCAAGAGAAAGAATTTTTATTAGATGTTTCTTGAAGTTTTTTCACATAAAC
>CAUSGX010000021.1:0-8759 GCA_963531535.1 uncultured bacterium | reverse complement strand
CATCAAAAAATACTTCACAAAAGACTTTCCTACCGCTGAAGAAGCCAAAGAAAAGCTCGCTATAATGACAGAACGCGGAAGGAGTAACTACAAAATCTCAATCCAAGGAAGGAAGCTAAGACTAAAAGGAATGGCGAAGGACTTTTGAGTCGAAGGAGATCCTATCAAAAATCTAGAAGTCCTAAAAAAACTCATCGATACGATCTGGACCTATGAACCTCCTGAAGAGAAATCTCTCTCATTAGCAAAGGATAGCCTTCAAGCTCATCACTGTGAACTCAATGAAGAAGCTCTCCTAGAAGAAGTCAACAACACAAATACCGATGAAGGAGCTAAAGTTTTACAATAGAATATGCTCTGCACACTATTACAAACGATAGTGGAATAATATCCGTAAAGCGATCATTTCACAATCCAGATTTTTTATTGAACTTACTGAACTATAAGCTAAATCGCAAGGCTCACAAACTGAGCCTCGCGATAATAAGCAACACATACCTACCCATTACTCAATACATAGTTACCAGTCAGACATTTCCTCTCTACGAAAAAAGAGAAAGAGAAGTCTGATTTTTCTTTTTTTGGATTTCTGCTTGATAATAGTCAGCATATTGCTAGACTTACAACTAATTTTTAACATGATAGAGAAAAAATATGACTGTACTTGTAAAAATAGAAGATAGCTCTGGAACTGAAATATGAAGCTTTACAGCTGAGGATAATAAAGGTTTTGTTGAGATGGCTGCAATGCATGGGATCGAGATCCTCGCCTCATGTAATACTGGATTCTGTGGAGTATGTTTGTGTGACTGTAGCGGAGAGACCAATACTCTGAGTATTGATAAAATGGGAGAGCATACCTTCGAACTTCCTTTTGATGAAAATAATAATCCAAAACAAATCCTTGCCTGTGTTGGGGGGATCAAGTCTGAATATTTTGATGATGATCAGGAGCATGTAGTCGTACTCAAGAAAATGTATTAACTATCTAGAGCAAACTCAATAGAAAAAACAAAAAAATCTGATTTTTCATTTGGTTTTTTGATATGACAATTATAGACTTTGAAAGGACCTTTTTATTGCTTTTGATCCAGCAGGACGCTTGAGCATTTAATACCTTCTATCTAAAAACTGTAGATATATTTTTTCGCTACCTTCAGAGTAGCTATTTTCTTTCTCAGCAAGATTGTGAAGATATTATCGCTGATTTCTATGTAAAATTCCGAAATGCAGTGGTAAAATACGACATCAATCAGCCTTTTTCTGCGTATGTTTGGACAATTTTCAAAAATACCCTCAAAGATGCCTTCAAAAAAAATAAAGATCTTCCTTTCTCACTGCTAGATAGTGATGACGAGGAAGCTGAAAGATTTGAGGAAGGACTTGTTGATGAGGAAGACTACGAAGCGGTTCTTCAACAAGATTTTGAACTTGAGCAAATCCAAGCCGCAATGCAGGAGCTAGATGCACTGAGTAGGGAAATCCTATTTCTGAAGTATATTGAGCACAAAAGCAACACGGAAATCGAAGATACGCTTATGATTTCTCAAGATATGATCAGACAAAGAATCTCTAGAGCCCTGAAAAAGCTTAGAGCTCTTCTCAATCCAGACCCCTAAAATTCGCTGACTCAACAGAGCCATCTTTGAAAAAAGAAGAACTCTGATCTCAGCGACTTTTTTTTATTCTTTTATCTCAAAGAAACGATGAAGATTATTGGACTTACAGGACCAGCCGCTGCTGGAAAGTGAACTGTTGTTGATTATTTAGTTAAGAAATGCGGTTTTAGGCATTATTCTGTCAGTGGTTATCTGACCGAAAAGATCAAGGAAGCTGAACTTGAGGTCAATAGGGACTCTATGAGAGATATGGCAAATCATCTGAGGTCTGAATATGGAAGTTCATATATTGTCGAGCAACTTTTTGCTCAGGCTCAAGAAAACGGGCAAAATGCAATCATTGAGTCTATTCGTGCACTCTGAGAGGTAGAAAAATTAAAAGAGAATGCCGATTTTATCCTACTTTCCATTGATGCTGACCAGAGAACTAGATACGAAAGAGCTCTACTCAGAAAATCTGAGAAAGACCAGATTTCTTGGGGACAATTTCTGGAACAAGAGAGACTTGAAGCAGAGAACTCTGACCCAAGCAAGCAAAATATCATTGCTTGTCAAAAACTTGCTGATATCCAGCTCAACAATAATTGAACTGAAGAGGAGTTGTATAATGAATTAGATAAGATTTTTTCTATTTATACTATATAAGTATAATGAGATGGATGCATCTTTGAGATTCCTTTAAATGAAAAAAAATATTATTGCATCAATCCGATTAAAGTTTTAAAATTCTTAAGATTATATAATATATGGAACAACATCTAAAAACGATTGCTCAAATCGATCAGTATTTAAAACTTTTCCCAGAGGAAGAGCAGAGATTGGCTCACTTGAAAAATCAGCTTCAAAACTCGGAAAATCTTTGGATGAGAAAGAATTTTAACGGGCATTTGACAGCAAGTGCGTATGTTCTCAGGTGAGATGAGCTTTTGATGATCCATCATGTGAATTTGAATAAACGGCTTGCACCAGGTGGACACTGGGAAAACTGAGATAATGAGCTTTTGGATACTGCAAAAAGAGAGGTTCTGGAAGAAACAGGGATTTCGCATATTCGTCTTGCTGATTGGCATCTGAAAAACCAGTTACTACCGATAGATATCGATACGCATTCGATCCCAGAAAATCCTAAAAAGCAGGAAGATGCTCATGTCCATCATGATTTTAGATATGTGTTTTTCTTGGATCAGGGGCAAGATATTTCGCTACAGCTAGAAGAGGTTTCATCTGCCGAGTGGAAGAAGCTCTCTGAAATCACCAAGGAAAACGGCAATAGCGGGATAGAAAAAGTCATAGAAAAAATCCAGCATTTCATCTCATAATTTGTTAATATATGCCACAAAAAGTGCTTCTTGGGCTGCTTGCTGCACTTGTTGCTTTATTGCTCAGTCCGAGCATCCATTTTAAGTTTTGAAATCTTAATTCTGAACAAGAAAATCAAAAAACTGACCAAAGTCAGACTTCTTTTTCTGATTTTGACGATTTAAAAAGGAAAATTGAATCTATCACGGGAAAAATTATTCAAATGCCTAATCCTAAATTTATAGATTCTTACCTAGATTCTCTCTCATGAACAAGCACCATCAATATCCAAACCTATGAACTCACAGAAAAGAATATCAAAAAACATCTTAAAAAGCTAGCTGAGGCAGGAACACAAATTCGCATTATGATCGAAAATCAAAAATATCAGCAATATCAAAATACTTTCAAGCAACTCCAAAAAGAGTATGCTGAGACGCCAAATATTGTTATCAAGTCTGATCAGCATATGAAAACAATGTATCTTCACAGTAAAATCACGCTGATGGACAAGAGCTTCTGGATTCAGAGTTCAAATCTTACCCATTCAACTTTTGCCAAAAATCGTGAGCATTTATTCCGAAGTGAAAATCCTAAAATTCTCAAAAATCTGACTCAACTTTTTGAAAAAGATTGGTCTGGAAAAACGCTTTCTCGTTCAGATCTCCATCCAAACCTGGTGGTCTGCAATATTAATTGTCGTGAGGTGATTACACATTTACTGAGTTGAGCTGAGCATTCCATTGCTATTGAAACCCAGTATTTAACTGATCCTCAGCTCTTTGACATTCTTGCTAAACAATCAGAAAAACTCGATCTTAAGATGATTTTTTCAGATACTGAGAGTGTCTCAGAATTACCAAGCTACTTTTGAAATAACAAGGTAAGACTGATGAAAAAGCCCTATCTACATACCAAAATGATTTTGATTGATGATGAAATCTTGCTCCTTGGGAGTATGAATCTCTCAGCCAATAGTCTAGATAATAATAGAGAAATCTGAATCTTAATTAATGATCCACATCTCATCTGAGAGTTTAAAAAATCATTCGCTCAGGATTGGGAGAAAAGCGATCAAAAGCAAAATTAATGTTTAGAGAGAAATAAAATATCTATTTTGACTTGTATTTTCATAGGAATTTCATAATATAAAACCCGTTGAGCATTTTATACAATTTTTTTACTATTCAGGTGGAGTCCCCAAGTTTTTCTTGGGGACTTTCTTGTTATCCAAATCCGACAAATATTTAAATATCCCAAATAATATCTATATAAATTAAAGACAAAACACACATCAATAAATACTATCAGCATTTTATCTTGACTTCCTCCCAGAGAATATTATAGTATCAATACAAAAACAAATCGCCATGAGTATAAATAGTATCGATGGTCCGTATCAAGTGGATTCTGAGGATCTTTGGACATTCTTGGAAGAAAACAATTACGACCTAAAACAAAAAGAGTCCAATCGCACACTTCAAACAGAAATTATTGTAAAGGGAGAAATTGAATTTTCTAATGATTTTATACAAGAAATGTACCTTTTTAGGTTAACATTTCTTGATAGACTCTATATAGAAAATGCTTCATTTCTTGAGGACGTAATATTCCACCACTGCAAGTGGAAAGGAGATATCGTAATCTCAGATACTTCCTTCAATAAAGACCTTTCCTTTCTTTATTGTACATTTTGCTCTGCATATAATATAGCAGGACTAAATGTAGATGGAATCCTGAATCTCACCGGAAACAATTTCAGTGAAGATTATAACTTAGAAAGGATCAGCGTTAAGGAAAGGATTACTTCCTCTAGGTGTAGAATCGCAGGAATGAATGTAGGAAAATTTCCCATTGAAGAATATCTCGTTTGAATTTAGTTTACTAAAAAAACTCCAGAATACTGGAGTTTTTATCATCTAAAGTAAAACAACAAGGAACAAAAAGACAAAAATTCTGATTTTTATTTAAGTTTTCTATGAAGTCTCAAGACATATCCATAAGACACCACCATAAGAATAAACATCACAACTCAGATTTCTATAATTCCTGTAGCTAGAAGCTCAAAAATCACTGTTGAGATATGATTGAGCAATGAGAAGCTAAAGAGAACCTGCAAATAATGCTCTAGAGGCAAGGTTGTCGCAACCAGGAGTAAAGCTGCGATAATAAATGCAAAGAGCAAGGTTTTGAAGATCACTTGCAAGAAGGGTTGTGCGATTTGATGTGCTGTTGCACCAAGGAGCTTTTTAGCTTGAATATCTCTCTTGAAATGAGAGAAGATTGCATTTAGGAAGAAGATTGCAAATCAGATCACTGCAGCAAGCATCACAAGTACTACCAAATATCCAAACGATTGCATAAAGTTTGAAAGATTGATGATATTTAGAACCCTCTTTTCTTGCGTTTTGATTGCATTTTCTGAGAGATCGTTCATATTAAGGATCAGATTTTTATTTTTTTCTAATAGTGTTTTCATACTAGTAAATTGCTCTTGATCATTGTACATAATGTAGAGCGTAGAAGGAAGCGGATTTTTAAGCTGATATTTTTTGAGTGTCGTAGTCAAATCTGGGACTCTCTTTTCAACAAAACCTAAAGCATCTTGCTGAGAAGAATATTGCACTCTCAATCCTTTTGCTTCGAGGTCCTCTTTGAGTGTAAAGATTTGCTTTTCATCTTGCGCTACAGCATCATTGATATAGATATATACTCAAAGCTTATCTTTCATAGTTGAATTGAACTGGTGACCATAGATTGCTCCAGCAAAAAATACATTCATAATAAAGATCAGGAATCCCATCAAAACACTTACGATCACAAGTGGCCATCTATAGGCAGAGATCAGGGTTTGCGTATCCTTTTTGATCAGATTAAATTTAAAATCTTTTATTTTCATTTGTTTGAGATAAGGACTAAAGGTAAAAAAGATGAAAAGTCAGAATTATTTTTATTTTCTGATTTGAAAAAGCTTTTTAGCTTTGATAAACTTCTCAAAGAGAGAGATCTTATTTTGATAGAAAGCAAGCTGCTTGTCTACAAACTTGAGTGAATCTTGGTATTTATTGAAGTATGAGATCAGCTGCTGAGCTTCCTTGTACTCCTGCTCAAGAATATAAATCTGAATCAAATTGTAGATCACCTCTGCATCTTTATTGTCAATACTAAAGGCATCTTTGAGATATTCAACACCTTTTGATCTGTTTCCATACCAATATTCACAAAGTCCATAGCATCTAAGGATTTCGTGATTGGTAGCATTCGTCATCTCCATAGCTTTTGAAAGGTATTTTCTGGCTTCTTTCCAGTTATTCTTTTCCATTTCTAAAAGCCCTTTGATATAGAGTCAAAGTGGATCATTATTTTTTTTCTGAGCATTGAGAAAATCAACGGCTTTATCAGCCTTTCCGATCTCTCCTCTACGATACTGAATATCAGCGATCTGCAAGATTGCATCTTCATTGCTTGGATCACGAGAGAGGATCTTATTTACGAGCTGAATCGCTTCATCAAACTTACCGAGATCTTTAAGCTCTTCGATCTCTTCAATCAATGCTTCTGGGATATATACCATAGCTATAATGTATAAAATAAATCGTTATCTAATCATACCGAAAAAAATCAAAAAACTCAAATTTTTAGATGAGATTATTTTTGATTGCTCTTTACATTTTTAGAAAAAGATTTAAAGTTATTTCTACAGTAAATAGACTATAGCAGAAAATCGCTTGCATTCTCTGAATATATCTTTACACTACAAGCGACCACAGGAATTCAGCTTTTCGTTTTTTGTCTATTAAAAAGAATATCCATTTTCTAAAAAAGAAAAAGAAAGCTGACTTTTGATTTTATTAGCATTTAACATAGTGATATGTTTCATTTTCACTTATTATCTCAATTAGCAAAACATCATACTGACTTGACTGAGGTGCTTAGAACTTCAGATTTTTTCTTGGTTTGAGGATGTATTAGAGATGTATTACTAGGGATTGTGCAGGATCCTGATGATATCGACCTAACGATGTGAGGACAACCAAGCAAAATTTATGAAAATCTGAATACTCCTGAATTTTCAACTTTTATGACTGAGAAATTTGGGACAATTACCTTGATTCCAAAGCTGGAAGATGGCTCACATCTCAACATTAAGTATGAATTAACGCCGTTTCGTGCAGAAAGTGGATATGCAGATGCCCGCCATCCTGATCAGATTTTTTGGTCTGATAGCTTAGTTTTGGATGCTCAAAGGAGAGATTTTAGGATTAATGCCTTGTATTATTCTCAGCAGTTTATCAAGGCTCCATCCTATGAAACAGAAAAGAATATTGACGATGAGCTTTTGGTTAAAATCCTTGAGAGAGATGGGTTTATCTACCTCGAAAATCAGCAGGTTTTGATCGTACAAAAGGAGAGCTATCTAGAGCAGTTGATCGTAAAGGGAAAGATTGACTTGGATTTCTTATATTATTTACTAGATATTCAGCCAATCGGATATCACTATTGAAAAGTACAGAAACAATTTTCAGAAAAAATCAGAATTCATCTTTTGATTGATCCAACAAAGGGATTGCAGTCAATGATTTCAAGAAAGCTACAGACTGTTTGAGAAGCAGATAAAAGATTTCAAGAAGATGCCTTGAGACTCCTAAGAGCGCTAAGATTTGTGAATGTGATCAATGAAAAATTGCTTGAGCTGTGAAAAAAAGAAGAAAAACCTGATCCAAAAAATAAAATCAGACTTTTTGACTTTGAAACCGAGACTCGAAAAGCGATCAAGAGAAATCATGCACTCCTCTCCTCTATCGCGAAAGAAAGAATCTATCAGGAACTCGTAAAATCCTTTTCTCAAGGGAACCCTTTTGGGCTGATTGGATTGATCGATGAAGCGGAAATGCTTCCAATCCTCTTTCCTGCACTAGCAAAGACCAAGCATTATGATCAGCCGATTAGATATCATCCCTTTGATATTTATGCGCATATTATTCTGACACTCTATCATCTTCAACAGATCAATAAAAATTATCTTGTTAGATTTGCTATGCTCTATCATGATGTTGGAAAGGTTGGACAATACGAGCAGTACTGACTCAATCTTTCAAAAGAAGAAATCAGAAAAGTGCTTGCTGGACCAATGAATCATAGGTTTAGTTCAGGAGAACTGATGAAAGAAGACTTTAGAAATCTAGGTTTTTCAAATAAAGAGATTGAAGAGATCAAACGATATATCAAGGAACATCATACTCCATGAGAGATCCTGCTTTCTAGTCCTAGTAGCCGAGCCAAAAAACTCAAAAAACTCCTGTCTGAAGCAGGATATGAAAAAGTTCAAAACCTTCTTGATATCAACATCGCTGATAGACTGGGGATGTATAATCCACTCCAAAATTCAAGTGACCTCTCAGACTCCTACTATCTCAAGGAACTTCTAGATGAAATTCAGAATTCTGAGGGACAATTTAAGAAATCAGATCTGGCGATCTCTTGAGCTGATATCATGAAAGAATTTGAGTTTAAGCCTGGGAAAATTATTTGAGAGCTGCTTGATATTGCATTTGACTGGGTGATTTGAGATGTGAAAAATAGAAACCTACCTGATCAGATCTTTGCAAACTTGAGGAATTATCTAAAACATAGAAAAGAGAAGTAGTTTTTTAAAAAGAAGAGAAATCAGATTTTTCTTCTTTTTTTATTGTAGCAATCTAGATTAAGATGAAACAGGTTTGAAGACAAAAGCCCCTCAGTCTCGCTAGCACTCACCAGCTCCCCTATTTTCCAGTCATCGCGAATGAGTGAAACGAACGTGGCGATCCAGATAAAAATCAAAAAAGGAATATATATTAT
>CAUSGX010000020.1:0-12048 GCA_963531535.1 uncultured bacterium | reverse complement strand
GCATTCAATCAACCGCTCAATAATTGGGATACTAGTAAGGTAACTACTATGAGCTATATGTTCTATTGGGCACACGCATTCAATCAACCGCTCAATAATTGGGATACTAGTAAGGTAACTACTATGAGCTTTATGTTCGATTGGGCACACGCATTCAATCAACCGCTCAATAATTGGGATACTAGCAAGGTAACTGATATGTGAAGTATGTTCAATTGAGCATATGCATTCAATCAACCCCTCAATAATTGGGATACTAGTAAGGTAACTGATATGAGCTCTATGTTTTATAAAGCATATGCATTCAATCAACCCCTCAATAATCGAAGAATTAATCAAATCTCAGATGATAGGTTAGAAGGTATGTTTACTAGTGCTACAGCTTTCAAAACCAATCAACCGTACTGTACTTGGGTGAATTGGTCTGCGAAGAAGTGAAACTTTGTAAATATGGGATTGAATAGTTGTGACGCATGTTATACTCCTGATCCTACTACTTTCCCAACACAGGGAACTATTGATACATCAATACATTCTCAGGCAGAGACCTTAGAAGAAATGAAGACAGTTATGAAGAGCCCTTCTAGAGACTTTATCTTGGACTACTCAAGAAAATATCTCTATATCAGAGCCAATTATACCGAAAAAAGTCCCGGTTCTGTTCCTGGTTGAAAATTCTCACCTACTGTTTCTTCTAGAGGGAAAATTAAACTAAATATCAGTATGTCTGGATATAAAGCAAATGCAAAACCTTGGATAGAATCTGGAGAATATGAATTTAGAACGAGACAAACTTACTATGATGCAACCTGATATATAAGAATTACTTTAAATAAGACTATTCCCGGATGCCAAACCGGATATCCTTGTATAATTAAGATTAATAATGTTGAGGCTACCCTCCCTCAAATCAAAACTAAATGTGACACTCCGTCTTCTACTCCTACATGTCCATCAGGATTTACAGCAAGTAATGGGAAATGCGTAAAGTGGGAATGTAAAAAAGAAGAAAAATGTAATTGTTTTGTGTCTCAGGGAAGAGTTCAGGTAGCGTGTGAAGGACTTCCTGCTGGACTAGAAGGATTTTGTTATAGAGAACTTCCACCAAAGCCAACAATAACAGAAGACACTAAACAACAATGCGAGAGCAAACCACAGTGTCAATGGAGAGAGGTAAATCGCTCAATCTGTGTAGATAATAACTCTAACAGACTCTCAGATGTAGCATGTAGTTCTATCGGACCGAAGCTGGATTGTAATAGGCCACAAACTCCGCCACCTCCTCCAGGACCACCTGCACAATTAAAAATCAACGGGCAATGTAAAACCTATCCGTGAACTCATGCTTCTCAACCAGCTACTTCTACAGCTAATGGATGTGTAGCTGGAGAATATGAGGATATTACCACTGATGGTTTCAATAGTTGGAAGTGGAAGTGTAAAGGTAAAAACTGAGGAACTTCAGCTGAATGTTCGGTAGCTAAGCCTGCTCCAATAGATGGACAATGTAAAGTTTACCCGTGAAGCTATACTTCTCAACCTGCTACAAATACCGCCAATGGTTGTATAGCTGGAGATTTTGAAGACGATCCTCTAAACAGACTCCATGATCATCATCTCCCGTGGCTATGGGTATGTAAGGGGAAGCATTGATGATCACCAGATATTTGTAGTGCAAAGAAAAGACTAGATGAAATAGAGTGATGATATAAATCCCCCTATAGAGATTAATTAAACTTTCTATCTAATAGGACAAAGAACCACCCCTTGGGTGGTTTTTCCTATTAAAAAAATAAATAAACAATTGCTTTTTATAAAAATTTTACTATAATTTACTGTAAACTTTTACAGTAAACATTTACAGTAAAATTTTATCTAAAAAGAAATAGAATGAATACATCATTTCATCTTCTCAAATCAATACGTTCACTACTGCAGGACTGAGAAAAGAGAAAGCTTTCTCAGATTGCTGAAGCACTCAATATCAGCAGACCAACCGCTAACAAGTATCTCAAAGAGCTTTTTCAAAACTGAGAAATCAGTAAGATCTGATCGGGGGCACACAGCGCTTACCTTATTCCTCAAGTGGATAAGGAAGAAGGAAAAACAGATTTTTCATCTATACATAAAAATCCATTTCCCTATGAGGAAGCAAAACTTCTTGATGAGAAATTTTTTAAGTATGATAGTGATGGCCGCATCCTAGAATGAGTTGAGGGGTTTCTCCTTCGATGTAAAAAAAGAGATCTCAATCCCAAAGATAAGATAAGCGCTTTTGACGCTATAAATCAACAAATCAATCATTATCGCACTCAATGTGGTTTACTGAACGTCACCAATCAGTTTAAAATAAAACACCAATATTCTGCCTTAGATAGGCTTTTTTATGCTGATGCCTATACTCGAGGTGAATTTGGGAGAGGAGCACTATCTGAACAAATGTTTTTTGCAAAACAGCATCAAGACAAACAACAATTAAAAAGTCTGATTTCTCTTTTTTATCGTAATCTTGAATGTCTCTTAACAACCTTTGATATCAATGCAATAGCACTTACTCCACCAAGCATCTCTCGTAAAGTACAGATCTTAGACCTCGTAGATCAACTTCTAGATCCCTCAATTCCTCGTATTCCTCTAATAAAATATTCTCCGAGTAAAATTCTCATTCCACAAAAATCTTTGAAAAGACCTGAGGACAGAATACAAAATGCTAAAAATACTATTTTCATCAGAGAGGAAGATATTGACTACAATACCGTTCTTTTAATAGATGACTTTGTTGGCTCTGGTGCAACCTTAAATGAAACTGCAATTAAACTCAAAACAGCTTGAGTAAAAAAAATTATTGGGTTCGCATTTTTTGGAAATCTGGATCTCAAATACGAAGTTATCAATGAAATGTAGGATATCAAGTAAATAAAAAAAACCACCCAATGGGTGGTTTTTTGTATAAACATAGGAGGCTCTTTTCAATTATCCGCGTCTATTATCTCAAGGCTGAGACGGATGTGGTCATGGTCAAGGATGGGGAGGAGCAACTCTAACACATCTTCCTCCATGATATTTGTGCCCAGGATCTTGAGTTCGTGCGTAATGGTTCTCACATCTATATCAAGTAGGACAAGGAGGATTACATCATCCTCCACCTCCTGGTCTAGGAGAAGGGGGATTTTCCTTTTTTGTAGCAGAACACTCAGTTGAAGTTCCTCCATTCCTTCCTTTACACCTCCATTTCCAAGCACTATCATCAGGAATATCCTCATAATCTCCAGCTATACATCCATTAGCTGTCGAGGTAGCCGGTTGAGAAGTATGAGTTCAAGCATGAGTTTTACAGAGACCGTTGATTTTTAATTGTGCAGGTGGTCCTGGAGGGGGTGGAGTCGGTGGAGTCGGTGGTCTGTTACAGCTTTCCTTAGGTCCGATAGAACTACATGCTGCATCTGAGAGTTTGTTAGAATTATTATCTACACAGATTGAGCGATTTACCTCTCTCCATTGACACTGTGGTTTGCTCTCGCATTGTTGTTTAGTGTCTTCTGTTATTGTTGGTATTGGTGGAAACTCTCTATAACACCATCCTTCCTGTCCAGGAGCAAGTCCTTCACACGCTACCTGAACTCTTCCCTGAGACACAAGACAATTACATTTTTCTTCTTTTTTACATTCCCGTTTTACACATTTCCCGTTACTCAACGTATATCCAGCACCGCACTTCGGCTCACACTTGCTTGTGGTTGAATTGTATTTATAACCACTATCACAGGCAGAACAAGTAGTAGAGTCTCCTCCATCTATTCAAACACACTTCCATCTAGTTCCGTTAGTTAAAGGTTCGCTAGTTTCTTCAACAGTTCCAACCGTACATTTATTTACTTCTGAGAGATTACATTCCCCAGCTTTTGGCTCTGGAGCATGAGCAAAACAATTTACCTCCTCATTAGTAGCTCAAGCATCTCCCCTACACTTCCACTTCCACCTTCCTAGATGTGGTAGAGGATGAACACGTACAAACCAAGCAATATCTTGAATACTGGTCACTGTTCCATATTCACAAAGGTTTGGAGTGTTTGAAGATGGAAGCGTCTTAATAATCGTATTATGAACTCCTCCACAACTTCCTCCCTTGAGAGGGAGCCTGTTAGCACTACAATTTTTAGCACCATCAAGCTGAGTACAGGTCCATGACCAAACACTTGCATTACCTCCTACGGCTGATGCTGTACCTGCGGCACAGAGTGTAGTCGGTTGATATTTTGTAGCTACACCATTTGCAGCTCCACAAGCTGCAGTTTCACATGTTCTTGTACATGCTTTTCCCTCAAGTGTAGTTATCGTTTCATAACTATTTCATGCTCTATCTCTTTTATGCTTGGTACAAGTTACTGACTCAATTACTCCTCCACATTTTCCAGCGAGTCTTGAGAGATTACAAGCAGGCTGAGGACAAGTTCGATTTGTTTCCCACTCTGGAGGATTACAATTTTCATCTGCGAAAGCCACAGTTTGATTAGTAGGTTTCGTTGACCAGTGAGCACAGATATTCTCAGGCACCGCTACTGAAGGATCTTCCTGTAAAGCACAGCTATAAGTTGTAACCTTCAATGCATCTTTCCACTTTCCAGGATACGCTTTACATGTAGGAGTTACTGTCGGCTTCCAAACAGCCTTCTTACATACTCATCCAACATTATGATATCCTGCATCACATGCCCAAGTACACGAGGTAGCACTTGTTCCATTACTAGTATAGTGAGAGTTCGCCGGCTTATTCGTACAACTTGCACAGCTATTTGCTGTAGTTCCATTTACACTATAGGTTCAGACCTCACAAGTATCACAGCTTCTTCCAACTTTTTTAAATCCTGCCTTGCAAGAAAATTCACAGTCATCATTCTTTCCATTGCTTCTCCAGTCTCGCTGATTTGTGATAGGAGTACAGGAGCTACAGTTTGTATTTTTCATACCATCTGGAGTAGGATTCCCCATATGATAACCAATTCCACATCTATACTCTCCATCATTAAGTGTTCCCGTATGTTTATATGTCCATGGATGATTCTCCCATCCTCATCTATTACCATTTGCAATCTTAGACCACACCTGAGGAAGAGAAGTAACACCGTTGGTTAAAACAGCACTTCCATTCGCAACAGCTCCAGAAATGGCAACAGATTCTCTAAGAACATGAATAGGACGAGCAGGCTGAGTATTCCCTACACAAAGTCATTCTCTCTCAGCATTCAAACTCAACGGTACCCAAGTAGTCCCATTATATGCACAGATTCCTTGCTTTCCATCCTTAGCAACCATCAGTATCACTCATGGTTCCTTCACATCAGCAAGATCTGAAAGTTGATAAACTTTATTAAATGCGAGTCCTCCATTTGCAATATCAAGTGCTGCTTGTGGATTATTAGTATTGAGACCGAAACCAGAAGTTGAGTTTACGTAAAAAGCACTTCCCTTCTGAGGAGTTAGCTCTGTATTTCCATTTGACCATACAAAGATATTACTCTGATTTGAACGAATATTTTTTCCAATGAGTACATTATGAGATTTAGTAGTCTGAATCCCTTCAGCTCCCGCGATAAATACAGTACTTGCATTAGTAGTAGAGTGATTCTGCCCTCAAACAATAAAGACAGTATCTGTCGGATTCTCTCCTCCTACGATTGTCCCTTGAGCAGAGAAGATTGCACTCTCCCCTGCCTTAGTAATACTAGATCACTTCGAACCAGCAATTATTGAACTTGTGGTATCATTCGTCGTATTATTACTTCCTCCGATAATTGCAGCATTTTGTCAGTTTCCCTGAACCTTATTATCATGTCCTCCGATAACTGTTGCTCCAGTCACCCCACTATTTGAGGCACCAAGGATCAAAGCATGAAGATTCACAGCAGCATTGAGATTAAGTGAGTTCGTACCTTCCTTATACTCAAATTTAATATGATTATTATTTGCTCAGCTAAGCGTCATTCCTGTTAAATACTGAACTCTACTCTGAACTCCTCAGACCTGCACATTTTCATTATTTGAACTAGCAGTATCTTGGAGCAAGAGCGCAAGTGCCATACTACTCATCACCACACCTCCAGTCACCAAAAGTGTGAGAGAGCGCACCCTTTTTACAGAAGCTGATATAAAATTTGTTTTTGTTTTCTTACTCATCGTCTTGGGAAAAAAGACTAAAAATCAGATTTTTTTAACATTAACTTAAACTATAGTCATTTCATCAATTTTGTCAAATTTTTATACTTTTTGATTAGAGTTTTCTACTAGACATATTTGATTATTGGTTTCATGTTGTAGTTTTCTTCTGCTCAACAGGAATACCACCAAGCTTTGTCTGAGTAGCTCCACTCATAAGAGTATTTCTTTCAGTCTTGAGTGGCTCAGCTCAGGCATTTGCTTTTGCATTAGGATTTACTCCAGTTCTAAATGGAAAATCTTCAGGCACATAGTAGGCTTTAATTTTTGAGAGACATTTTTGAACATTAGTCTGCCAATTGATTGGACTAGAGGCATAAATTTTTCCATCGCTATTTCCATATCTTGAGAGCTGTTTAATCGTATGATAGTTTCCAAGATACTGGTTATTAAGGGTAAAAGGAATCAATCTTGCTCCATTATATGGGTTCTCATAAGCAATACGATCTCCTCTATCGTTATTTCCTACATTTCCAATATTATTGTCTGTTGCGAGAAATTTTCCGAGTGTTGATTCAGCAAAACCAATACAGATCACCATATCTCTATCAATATTTGTTCCTGCCACTACTTGATCCCAAAATGCGAGATCTCTATACACTCCTACTGCATAATTATTCAAAAAAGTCTGAGCTCTTTGATCTACTGTATCACCTTTGATAAAGGTCAGATTTTCTACATTGATTGGCCTCACATAGTGATCATTAAAATATTTGAGTCTATATTCCTCAGGCAATACTTTTTCCTTGTCTTGAACGACACTAAGATCAAGAACTGTTAGCGGATCTATAGCCACTCCATCTTTGAAAAGCTGAAAGGTCAGATTTGCGGACTTTGAGAGGAATCCCGCACCTTCTGTACCAGGTTCACCACCGCTAGTTCCGATAAATTGTCCTCTACGAACGATATCTCCCTTTTTCACAGCAATAGAACTCATATATGCATATGTTGAAATATAGCCATCTGAATGCATAATCATTAGCCAACTAATCGCTCCAGAACCACTATCAGTATGATATACCACACCGTCCCTCATCGCATATACTGGCGTTCATTGTTCAACTGCCAACTCAATACCTAAATTCTTATACCCATTTTCCTTCTCAAAACTTGGATCTTTGAAAATAGTCAAAATCTGACGAACAGGATAGCTTGGCCATGCCACTGGAGATTTTTCATTCTCAGAGGAATCTGTTTTTTCATTGAGAGCTTTTATTGCTTCTGGGATTCCACTCGTCTGATCAATATTTTTAGAAATTATTGCAGAGACCATTTCATTGATTGCCTCGTGGAGTCACTTACTTTCAGCAGCCGCTCAAGTAAGAAGAGCAATCGCTAATTTTTTTTCTTTATAGAGTTTCATAAAAGTTGCAAGATATTCCTTTTTTTGTTTAAGTTTTTGAATTTCAGAACTATAATGAGCCAATGCTTTTTGAGCATCAGTTTTAAGCTTCACAAGGGAAGAAATAAGTTCAGTTTTTTGTTTTTCTTTTACTGTTGCTTGCTTAAGAAGCTCATTGATCTGAACAAGCAGCATTTGAAGAGTATCATTCCCAGCCAAGAGCTGTGGAATTTGGTTAGTTTTTGCAAAAACCTTAAGCTCATCGATATGATCTCAGCTTTCATCATAAATCTCTCTCTGCATCTTATATGCAATATACAAAAGCTGACTGAGATATTGCTTCCCAACTTCCAAATGTCCTTTGGTTTCAGTGAGCAAATCAATCTGTTTAGCAAGTTTTACTTTGTATTTATAAAGACTCTGCAGCAACTTCGTAATTCTCATACTTGAATTATCCAAATCATAGATCACCTGTGTCATAGCTGCTCTTGCTTCTTTATATTGCTGATCAAGTTTTCCTTGATTTTTTTCTCTCTCAGCTGCATCCATTTGTTTAAGATTTTGCCTAAAATCATAAAGACTTAGTCTCAAATAAGTGACTTCATCTACCGCAGACTTGAACGCAGCATCTTGACTAACTTCTGAACCAAGTAAGGTAGCATCTCTCGAGAGAGATTGCTCCTCTTGCGCAAAAATTCCTCCCTGCAAAAGCGAAGTTCCTCATAGGACGATCAAAGTTCCAAATAAAAATTTCTGAATATTCATTGTTTTTTCTCTTTATATAAAGATAAAAATCATCTCTAAGTATAGCCATTTTCAGAAAAAAAAGAAAAAATCTGATGTATTTTCATTCTTTTTTATCCTGACATTTTTATTTTTTGTGATGTAAGATATTTTTTCAAAGAGTTCTTAGCCATAGTCAGAGAGAAAATCATAATTTTTAAAGCTATAAAATAGCTTTCCCTGGAGCAGAGTACAGCTCAAGAAGCGGGGAAACCCAAAAAAGCTTTTAGGGGTTGATTTTTGGAAAAATATTTCTATTATTAAGGTAACTTTCCCCGCTCAAAATATTGAGAAACGCAATCACTAATTCAGTTTTTTATATTCTATTTCTAATATCATGAAAAAACTCGTTTCTGTAGTTGCATTCGCTGTTGGAACAGCACTCGTTCTCACAGGATGCGGACCTACACCACAAAACACTCCAGATATAGCTCAAACTTCTGGAACCACAACTTACAATCAAGACAGCTGGAAAACACTAATCCCAGAAAGTTGTCAGAGCTTTTCTGATGGATGTAACACTTGTACAAGAGCTTTAGGTGGAGAACCTGCTTGTACAGAGATGTTCTGCGAAACCTATGCAGAACCTAAGTGTCTTGATAATGCAAACACTAACACTCAAACAGGAACTGAGACAGAAACTCAGACTGCAAATCCAGCAAGTGAATACTGTGTAGCACAGTGAGGAACTAGTGAAACCAAAAAAAATGAAGACTGATCTGAATACGGAGTTTGTAAATTAGCAAACGGAGAAGAAAAAGACGAATGGGAATTTTATAGAGCATCTCAGGGAGCTGGATACGTAGGACTTAGCGTTGCAGAGGCTCAGGCTAAAGCAAAAGAAAATGGAGTAGATTTCCGTATCGCTGAGGAAGATGGAAAACCTAATGCACTAACTGCAGATCTTAGACCTGGTCGCGTAAATGCAACAGTTAAGAATGGTAAAGTAACTAGTGTAGATATTGAATAATACGGAAAGAAAATTTCCAAAAGCAGATCTCTTGATGAGGTCTGTTTTTTTATTTTTCCCCTTTTAGATAGAGACAGACTTTTGCTTGATTTTCAGATCAGAAAAGATACGATAAGAACGTTTTACTCATTCAGATGAAAGCGTTGATGACAATCCTCTTTCAAGTACTAAGGCGAGTTTTCTATTTCGCGACTTTGCTTATGGGAATCTTCCTCATCAGAGGAGAATTGTTCTTTGGAGAATATCTCTTCACCTCGATCGGAATGGTCCTAATGCCAGGATATCTTCTATTCTGTGGATGTATGGTAGGATATTTGATCGCACTGATTTGGGCGGGGAAAAGTATTGACGCACAAATGAGTGAGGTAAAAGAAAATATTCTTAAGAAATCTTTTCTCATCGGGATCATCGTTGGACTTGCACTAGCAATGCTCTTCATCTTTATCTAAAAGGGCACAAAATGCTGAATCATCACAAAAGATTTCTCCTCCTATTTTCGACCGGAATACTCAGTCTTCTCCTAACTTGATGTTGAATCACAACCCATCAATTAGCAGTGAGAAGCCTAGATTTCTCTCGAGATGCAGAGCTTATACCAGAGATGAAAAGGATTAAAACACTCAATCAACGTATAAGCTATCAGGAAGTCAATCAAGATAAAAGTGCAACACTTGATAGTTTAATTATTGATGAAGTTTCAAGTAGCGTGCCTCTCGTATCCTATATGCAGCAGTCGCTCAATCAGCTCAGGCTTTATGGCTACCAGATCAGTCAAGAAACAACAAATAAATCTGAAATCCCCTCCGGGACATCCACTCGCTCAGCGATATTAAAATCCTATACAATCACGGACCCAAGGGGGTTTGAGCTCTATACTGCCCAATATGCAGTCCAAATGCCAGGAAAAATCCTCATAATCTCCTATGCTACTCCACAAAAGAGAAATAGATCAGTCTTTATTGATAGTCTATCAAAAATCAATTTTACTCGCTAGTTATAGATACTATGAACGAATTGACTCCATGAATGCAGTTTGAAATTCCTTCCATAGATGGATGAAAAATAAACCTTCGTCCACAAAATATCGCTCAGGAGGAAAGAAGCAAGCTTGATAAAATTATAAATACACCATCAAATATTTCTGGACGAAGTCTACTTGGGAAGACACTTCTTGGAGTAGTAGTCGGAGCAATGATGAGTATCATCTTGCTTGTTGTGATGTCAGCTTTTGGAGTCGCTGTAAAAACAGAAACCGTAACAACCTGAGTCGCAACAACGGCAGAAGCTCATCCTTTAGCATGGCTGATCCTACTATTCCTCGGTTTTATGATTACCTTTTTTGGAAGTCAGATTTTAATGCTTTTATACTGAGTTTTCTTTTCGCAAAAATATATTCATCAGTGAAAAGTGAGTGGACTCCTCCTTCTCACAAACGGAATTCTTTTTGCTATTATGATGGGGCTTTTCGTGATATTAAAAGATACTTCAGGAGCCGACGTTGTGCTTTTTGCACTCTATGTCGCAATCGCAGTCTTCATCTCATTTTGTCAAATCGAATTCGCAGTAAACCCAAACTATTCAGCTTCCTCTCTTGCTGGATGTACCGTTGGATTTGCAATATCACTTGTTGTGTTAGGAATCATCTGGAAAGGGACTTTTGGTAGCGTAGATGTTTCAGCTCGTTATATGCTCGCATATGAGTCGACTTTGGTTGTATTTCCGATTATGATTTTTGGACAAGGGCTCTGGGAAATTATCTATCACAAGATCTATGAAACCTGAGCAAATCCATTCTACCTCCCTTCTCAAGCTGAACTTGATACCCAGACCATCCTAGAAAATCAGAAACAAGCAGCAGAAAAAGAATCCGTAAATGTAGAGTTTTAATTTATTGATCAAGCAGATTAAATGCAATTTTTCTCTTGAATAAGACAGATGAGCACGTATTCACTTGCATCTGCTATCAAAATCATCTTCGGATGAATAATCCTAGCTATAACACTTTCCCAACTTAATATTAAAGAAGATCCAGAAATTTCTCTAAGTTTACTTCTCATCGGAATTTTTGTAGCCACGTGGGGAGTATCATATTTTCTCTTTTACTGAGGACAAGCCCTCTTTTTCATCAATATTACCAGAGAAAAAATGCAGAAAGATGCCTACAAAGCTTCATTTCTCTTTGGACTCTATTTATTAATAAATGTTTTATTAATTGTAGGAGAACTCTGGAATAAAGCGATTTGAATTCTGTTTTTAGGACTTTTTATCCTAATGCAGTGGTTTATTTTTACCTGACAATCTAAAACTTCTCATGACGAATAATCCAGCACTCCTCGAGAAAATAGAACAAGCACTCCAAACCGTTTATGATCCAGACTTTCCGCTTGTAGATATCTATACCTTAGGTCTCATCTATGAAGTCAAACTTGATGAAGAAGAGGAAAGGGTAAATGTAAGACCTGACATGAACTATGTATTAGGAGGTATAGCTGCCGGAGTAAATGTTAAGCTTACCAGAAATAATCAGCGGATGGCATTTATTACTCTGGAAGATTTGGTAGGCAATATCGAAGTCATAGTATTTCCGAGAGACTTTGAGAAATTTAAAAATATTATTGAAGAAGGAAGAAAATATATAATATCAGGTAAGGCTTCACTTGAAGAAAATGCAGATGCCAAACTGATTGCAGGAAAAATCATTCCTTTTGAGGAAATTCCGAGAGAAGTATGGCTGCAATTT
>CAUSGX010000019.1:0-12797 GCA_963531535.1 uncultured bacterium | reverse complement strand
GTAGTTAAGGATAATATCCTTTCAATTATATCTTTTTTAGAAAAAAACACAAAAAATCAGATTTTTTCTTTTTTTTATTTTTTTGTGTAGAAAGTATCAAAAAATCAAAACAAACGGACAGTTATATATTGATTTTTATTATTTTTTCAATATAAAGTAGAAAATGCGGAAAATCTTTCCAGTTTTTAACTGTATTTTAAACCGATGTTTTTTCGTTTAACAGGAATAAAAGATATATCAGACAAAAATTATACACTTGAATTGCTCATTGAGGCAGATGATATTACTACAGTCAAAAAGTTCCTTGGAGATCAAAAGGTAATCATCATCTGACTAGAAATGTATCAGTGAGATGTAGCGGATTTCGGAAAGAGCTACATTGTTGTAAAGTATTGAGATCTTTCGATAAAGATTATTGGAAATTTCCCGGACTTGGAGCAATTTGTAGAATATGCATTTCAGCTTGAGTTGGAAGTAGTCGATGCTAACTATATTCTTGGGAATCAGATCTCTGAGGATCAGGTTTCGAACCTTATTTCAAAAATTAAGTACGCGGAATCTGAGAAAAAAAGGATTCAGCAGGAGAAATTAAAAGCTGAGCAAGCTGCTGAAAAAATCAATTTTAATGACAAAAAACTTCAAAAAGCATATCAAGCCATTGATGATATTATAAATCAAATTGACCAACTTATGGAAATTTGAGGATCAAAAATTCAGCCTAATACGAGAAAAAGATTAGATGACACAAGAGGTGAGATGGGAAAACTTAGACTTGCTACTAATTACGATAAGATCATTGAGGAACTCCACAGTGCGATGAATCTCATCGTTGAAACTCAGGATTTTCTCTTGAATCTCTTAGAAAATGATAAAATATTTACAATCAATGCTAAGACGAAGATTACCAATGTAGACGTAATTAGAGAGCAAACAAGGCTTGCAAAAGCCAATCTCTTACAGGTACTTGGTGCTCAAATGTCAAAGGAGGAAACCATGTATGCCTCACTTGGGCATGTAAAGGTTTTTACTCAGTATCTTATGAGGGATTTTGAATTTGTACTTTCGAATAAGCCTCTTTTTCTTAGGCAAGTTTTTAAGGGAGTTGAGGTAGTCAGTCTTTTCGTCCTACTAGAACTCATCATCCTGACAGTACTTAATCCAATCCTTAAGCTTTCTCTTTCACTAGAGAGGATTTGAGTTATAATCATCTATATCTCAATTTTTGCTTTACTTTTTGCCCTTTTTAATCACAAGATCAAACCTCAGACATCGCGGTCCTATCTACGATGGGGGCTTCTAATAGTTTCTATCTACGTGATTATTATCTACTTTTTAAAGATCATTTTAATCTTCTAATCACCAAATATTGTGGCATATGTAATCATTCTGCTGATCACGGCAGCATTTATTACTTTCTTTTCTCTTCTCGGGCTATGGTATTTTGGGCTCTTCCCACTTGCTTTTTTGATATTTTTCTTTTCTCAGGGATTTAATGATTTTAAGATGTGAATCACCCAGAATTTTGTAACAGAAAAATACTGACTCTATATCCTTTGACTCCTGGTCTTCTTTGGGTTATTCTGAATACTAAATTTCTTGTGATATGACAGCAATTCAAGCTTTTTCTTGTTAACCGTGTTTTCGCTTTTTCTACGATGAATATCTTATTTTATCCCATATGAAGATGGGAAGACACTCTTTATGCACAGCTTTCTGTTTTTAGGAGTTGCTTCGCGAGCAAATCACCTTTTAACCCTGGGAGGGAGTGGAATCTTTAGACTAATTGGAGAAACAATAGCCTTTTGGACTATATGATTTTGAATAGTCTATTATGGACTCTGATACTTTACTGAAGTAGAAAAGAAGCATTACTATCATTTTCTCTACCTTGCGATTCTCTTTGGGCTCTTTATCGTGCTCAATACTAGTGAGAGTCTACTTTTAATGTTCAATGTAGATCTTCTCCTCTATTCCTGAATATTAGCTCTAACGACGTACATTCCTATATTCGTAGCTACTACTCCTACCTGACAAAAACAACTTTCCCTTAGAAGGGTTTTAGCAGGAGAAAAGATTCTGGTCCGCGGAAAAACTGACTCACTAGCTGGAATAAAATCTTTTTTTCAATGATTTGCGAAACTCCCCGAATATCTTCCCTACGGACTAGAGTATCTCAATGTAATCCTCCTTATTTGACTTTTAGCGAGCTATTTGATTCCGCTCTTTCAGGGGCAACTTGTCGGTCAACTCCGATACCGGACTGGAATCCTCCTATTCCTATTTAACGCGTTTCTCCTGAAAAAAAATCTGATTTTTACTCTTGTTTCCAGATTTGCAGCAGTTTTGATTATCAACTTTTCTCTCTATATTTCACTGATGCTTGCCACAAATGGGGCAGAAAGTATGATATCACGATTAATAGCACGAAATATCTTCTGTGGACTACTGATTCTCTACACTACCAGTCCAAGTATCAAAAGATATCTAAAAAAAGCTGACCTTATCTTCTGGCTTTTAACAACTCTTGTTGCGATGCTTTTAAATATTGTACTCTTACTAAGATTAGAGATCTCTGGACAGCTGGTATTCTCTTTGATTTTCTTTTATCTTGGAGTTCAAGGGACAATTTCATATTATGCACTCTGAGTGATTAGGAGTTTCGATCTTCCACCAGAATGAGAAACAAAAAAGGGCGATCCATTGGATGCACTTTTAGAGAGAGAAATGAGTTGAGTATTATAAATACTTATCTATTCCTTGCATATCGGCTGAGAAGATGAATAGTTTTTCAGTTTTATTGTAAAGTTAGTTCGTCAATTTCCAAGGTATAGACGTTCTTTTTGAGACTAGGATCTCTAGGAGCAGAAAGGGCATTCCAGTTTTCTCTCTTCTCTTTCACGATTTCAAGCTTAACAATATCACTCTGAGCATTTGCCGTATTAAGTTCCTCCTGAGCCATCTTCATAAAGAATCCCCTTGTAGAAGAGAGATTGATAAAGTAAAGGTAAATCATCAAAAAGAAGAGGAATACTGAGGAAAGAATTCCGATTTTTACGATATCCCAAAGATCCTTTTTATCTCTATAGGTAGTAAGCCATCATTTATAGGATTTATGAAAAGATTGGAGGGATTGATAGGCGAATGTTTTGATTCTCTTTTGCGTTGTTTGAAAAGCTGATTCTGGCATCATACTTTCAAAAAGTAAAATACTGATCTGGTTTTTTTTAATTTTTTTCAATGACTCTGAGCTTTGCACTTCTAGCAGCTTTGTTTCTCATAACCTCGGTATAGTGAGGAACAATCACTTTCTTATTCACAAGGTGAAATCCTCATTGTTCAGCGAGGTTTTTAAATATCGTTTTCACCATTCTATCCTCAATACTGTGATAGGTGATGATCGCGCATCTTCAGCCAGATTTCAGCGTCTGTGGAAATCTCTCCAAAAAGTATTCTAACTGTTCAAGTTCCTGATTAACCATGATTCTGATCACTTGAAAGATTACGGCAATCTTTTTCTGATTAAAATGTGCATTCATTAGAAAATCCTTGAGCTCAAAGGTTGTAGAGAATGCTGACTTTTTTCTCTGTTCTATCAAGAGTTTTGTTAGGTATTCGGCTGTTTTTTCTGAGAAATCTCCATATTGGATCAATGCTTTCTCCAAGATTTCAGGTTTCACTTTTTGAAGTCGCTCAGATGCTGTCTGAATCGTTTTTCATTGGTCAAACCTCATGTCTAATGGCGCATCAGTCTTGATAGAGAATCCGCGACTCCCATCCTTAAAATGCTCTAGATTAACTCATAGATCCAATAACTCAAAGTCAAAAGGTCAGACTTCTTTACTGATTTCATCAATTCTTGCATAAGAGGAATGAAAAATCTGAATATTCTTTTCGTAAGCTTTAGTTAATGATTGAGCTTTCTGTATCATTGCTTCATCAACATCAGTTCAAATGATCTTAATCTGACTGATATCTCTTTTTCCTTGTTCTTTTGAAAGAAAATATTCCGCATGTCCTCAATGTCAAAATGTCCCATCAAAACTCAAGGAAAATCCCTCAGGTATGTGCTGGTAGATTTCAGATGCTAAAACTGGGATATGACGGAGCATCATCACAATAGAAAATAAAAGCTTACTCCCTACTATAGAGAATTGCTCTCAGTTTTCAACCTCTAAGAGAAAAACTTGATTTTCTTAAAAAAAACACTAGGCTATACAAGTAGCTATTTTATCTTTTATGGATTTTGTGATGAATAAAAAACTTCTTCTCCTCATGGGAGCTGGGATTACGAGCCTTGCACTCCTTAATACGGCTAGCGCTGACTATCAATTTCGTTGTGCTGATGATGCTTTTAGCTTTCAGATCCCTTATACTAAACAAGGTGATGTCCGATATCCAGTGGGATATCAGGAGGGAGACGACTTCATCTCAGGTTTTAAGTCTTATGCAAATAATACTCCTAATGCTTGGGCAAAAAGCATACAGTTCGCAACAGGACAAAAACTGAATAATTTCGACTTTAGCAAGATGTTTTCTGTAAATGCTAAAATTGATGAGTTTATCGAAAAACTCTCTGCTCAGTGAGAAATCAGTGGAGGTGTGTATCCTTTCCAGCTTTGAGATCTTAAGCTAAATCTCTATGTTTCTGAAGGAGCAGAAGATAGTTCTGATGTTTACTATATGTTGCAAACTAAAGAGGGAGAAGAGAAACTCCTTCCAGTTGGAGGAGCTGATGATGAAGGAAATCAGATTCCAAACTTTTTTGACCCAAGTACAAAAAAGTTTTATCAGCTCGTGCAGGGAGATTGGGAAAATGAGACAGAAACTTCATTTACTCAGTCATCAACTATGAAAAGTTGTAAATTTCTAGAGGTTGATAAGACCCCAGAGATTATTGAATCAGCAAAAGAGTTTTTTGTGGATTCTTATGAGGTGAGTCTTGATAACCTCGGAACTGGTAAGGAACAAAAGCAATTCTTTGATCTTCTCGCACAGTTTATAGAACAGGGAAAGAAAAATCCAGAAAATGTAAACTATATTCTCTCATCAGTATTCCACGCTTATACTAGAGAGCTTAACAGCCTTGATAATGAGAAAGAGACAAAAATCTTTACAGAGACACTTCTTAATGCTCTTAAAAATCCAGAAGCAACTATCGAAAAAATCATTAAGGAGTATGGGAAAAATGTAGAGACTACTCCCTCAGAAACTCCTAGCGTAAAAAATGTTGAGAATGAAGCTACAAATCAGGGATTGGAATTCTCAGTTGAAAAGATTAAAAATTCTGATCAAGTAATTACTTCATCAGAACTTCCAAGAGAGACAATGTCTCGAAATCTTAGCTCTCAAATGAAGAAAAAAGATTTTCTTGCTCTTAAAAATCAACCGCTACTTGTTGTGGCACAACATTTTGGAATCAACTTTGAGAAAGAAAAAAAAGCTCTTGCTGAGTATTTTGGTATCAAGGAGTATAGAGCAACGTATGCTCAAAATATGAAAATCAAAGAAGAACTATTGAAGAAAATCACAGTTCTCGACTAGATACTTTATTAGCAAAATTTAAAAAAAGATCGTCATTCTAATGAAGAAACTTCATGATGACGATTTTTTTGATATTGTAGCCTATTTAGAACTCTTAGATACCAAGCTTAGACTTGCAAACTGTGGGAGATTTCCTATACTCAAGGGAATTTTATCCCTATGAGAGACCATGCTCCTTGCCTGCAAAAAACCTTGCTGAATTTCTAGTTTTGATGTTGTGAAGATTATTAGAACACACTTCCAAGAGAAGGTCTGACATAGTGGAACTCTAGACCCAATGGCGAGTGGGCTTATGCTTTTATGAGTTGGGAAGGGAACTAAAAAACTGACTTCGCTGATTGGATTGGATAAGAGCTATGAAACCACGATAGATTTTTCACTGCTCACTGATACGCGAGATGCTAGCTACCGAGAAAAGGAAGAAAGATTTGATGTTATCACCGATCAAGCGAGAGGAACAAGTTTTCTCAAAAAAGATGAAAAACTAGTTCCGGCACCAGGATTAGATCAGATTTCTGCTCTTTTGGATTGAATCATCTATACTGGTGGGAACTGCCCTCTCCTACCATTACCGACTTTTAGTGCGAAAAAGCAAAATGGGAAGAGACTCTATAAAGATGCAAGAAAAGGGAAGGCTGAAATACAAGAAAAACCAATGAAAATCTATAGCTACAAGATACTTGAGTATAATTTTCCACTTCTCAAGCTAGAGCTTCATGTATGATCTGGGACCTATATTAGGAGTATCGGGTATCGACTAGGAAGAGAACTCTGAGTTTGAGGAAGCTTGATTCAACTAGAAAGGACAGCAATTGAAAAGATTCAGATTTCTGATATATCGCAGGATCAGTTTGCTCAGGGGAATATCAAAGGAGAGCTGAGAACTATATTTTTCAAAGACGTTTGACTTGAGGAGGTTTCCGAGAAACTTTTATCAGCTGAGGAGAAAAAAGATGATTAGACTGGATAAATATTTGGCGAATCTCGGACTGGTCAGTAGAAGAGAGGCATCTGAAGCCTGCAAATCTGGAGCGATCCTCGTAAATGGAGAAGTGATCAAAAAATCTGACTTCAGACTTTTTGGCAATGAAATACTAACAGTTTATGATCAAGAGATTGAGGTTCTGGAGAAGGTATATGCTATTCTCTACAAATCTGCAGGCTACATTTCTTCTGATGAGGATGAATTTTGATATCTGAGCTACAAAAAGCAAATGCTTGACTGCCCTTATGTAAATTTATTGCATGTGGCGGGGAGGCTCGATACAGATACCGAGGGACTTCTGCTCCTTTCCAATGATGGACAGTTTATTCATCAGACCATCAGTCCAAAACGAGAAAAAGAAAAAGAGTATGAAGTCTGGCTAAAATCTCCAATTTCTCCTGAGGAGTGTGAGTACCTCAGACAAGGAGTGAAACTTGATGATGGCTACCTGACAAAACCAGCAAAAGTTGAACACATCGAGGAGAAAAAAATTCTTTTGACAATTACTGAGGGGAAATATCATCAGGTGAAAAGGATGCTCCAAGCTGTTGGGAATGAGGTGATTTACCTCAAGAGGCTCAGGATCTGAGCATGGACGCTTGATGGGTTAGAAAAATGAGAGTGGAAGCTGATCTCAGTTGAGAATTAAAAAATCTCCTCTAAAGCTTCTCCGTTTCTTCGTTCATAATAGAGAAAATAATAAAAAAACCAACATTTAAAGTCGGTTTTTTCTTTATCTAGATTTTTTAGAAGAGTATTAATACATTCCCATACCTCACATATCAGGATGATGATGTGCAGAAGGCTCCTCTTTGGCTGGATTTTCGGTAATTACTGTCTCAGTTGTAAGGAACATTGCAGCAGTTGAAACTGCATTTTCTAAAGCTACTCTAAGCACCTTTGCTGGATCAATAATCCCTGCATGAAAGAGATCTTTGAATGTTCATTCTTTAGCATCAAAACCGTAGTTAATTTCATCAGATTCTTTTACCTTTTCTACTACTCGATCTCCCTTAAATCCTGCATTGTCAGCGATTTGTTTTACTGGATATTGAATAGCATTTTTTACGATTTCAATAGCAACCTGCTCATCTGCATCTTCAAACTTCACAGTATCAAGCATTTTAGAAAGCTGAAGAAGCACGCTACCACCTCCAGCAACGATTCCTTCTTCAATCGCAGCTCTAGTTGCATTGAGAGCATCTTCGATTTTGTATTTCTTGTTTTTCATCTCCATCTCGGTTGCAGCTCACACCTGGATTACTGCTACCCCACCAACGAGTTTTGCAAGCCTCTCAGCAAGCTTTTCTCTATCATAATCTGAAGTCGTATGGGCAAGCTGCGCTTTGATCTGGTCTGCCCTTGCATTAATTTCATCAGGATTTCATTTTCCATCTACAATCACAGTTGTATCTTTAGTTGAAATAACTTTATCAGCTTTTCCAAGCATATCAACTGTAGTATCTTCAAGTTTTAGACCAAGCTCCTCAGTAATCAATGTCGCTCAGGTAACAACTGCGATATCTCTAAGCATTTCTTTTTTTCTATCTCAGAATCCTGGAGCCTTAATAGTAAGAATATTGAGCATACCTCTGATCTTATTAAGCACAAGAGAGGCTAACGCTTCCCCATCTACATCATCAGCGATAATTACGATATCTTTTTTCCCACTCGCAGCAATAGCTTCTAGAGTCGTCAGAATTTCCTTGATAGAAGAGATCTTTTTGTCAGTAACGAGAATATATGGTTTTTCGATAACTGCTTCCATTCTCTGAGGATCAGTTACGAGATAAGGACTAGAATATCCTTGATCAAATTGCATACCTGTTTTAATTTCCTTGGTTAGACCGATAGATTTTCATTCTTCTACAGTGATTGTTCAGTCTTTCCCGATTTCTTCAAAGATATCTGCAATCAGATTTCCAACTTCTTCATCTTGTGCTGAAATAGTTGCTACTTGCTTAATTTTTTCCTTGCTATCTCAGATCTGCTGTGCATTTTGAGCAATATGATGCGTCAACAGCTCAACAGTTTTATGAAGCCCCTTTCCAAGAGAGAAAGGATTTACTCCAGATCTAATATATCTGAGTCCTTCCTTTGCCATAGCGTGAGAGAGTACAACAGTTGAAGTAGTTCCGTCTCCTGCCTCTTTATTAGTTTTTTCAGCAGCTTCTCTTAGCATAGATGCCCCAATATTTTCAATTTTTCCCTCGAGTTCGATTTCCTTTGCGACAGTTACTCCATCATTGGTAACGATAGGTCCTCAATAACTTCTCTCTAGAATTACATTTCTACCCTTTGGTCCCATAGTGACTTTAACTGCATTTGCGATTGCTTCAATTCCTGCGAAAAGTCCTTTTCTTGCATCATCTGCATAGTATAATGTTTTTGCCATAGTTTTGATTATAAAAAGTAAATAAAGTCTCGTTTTAAATTCTTTTGTACTGTTTCTCTAGTGGAATACGGAAACGAGGAGCGTGTATACCTCATTCTTCGCGGATTCCACATGTTATAACTATAGAAATCTTTGCTCATCTCGGAAGATTCAATAGTTTCTTAATTTTCCAAGCATCAAATCCCTCAAGAGGACAAGTATCATATTTTTCCTCTGCCATTGCAAGCATAAAAGTCTGAGCAACCAGAGCACAACTTTTGTGTACTACAGTATTCATATCAGACTCTGAAACATCGCGAACGGTTGGTCTAAACAGTCCAGTGATTCGAGAAAACACAACTCTTAAGCATCCTCGGATTCAAAAGAACTTGGAATATAGGAAAGGAACTGATTTATTATAATATTGATCAACTTTTTTGATTCTTGATTCAATTTTCTCCTTTGGAGCATTTTTTTTGATATCTGCTACGTTGTTATCAAAGACTTGCTTTGCTCTTTTTTTGTAAAGATCTTGGCGAGTAACGAAGATAACGATTTCCTGCGCCGTGGTTGCTGATCACTGATCCAAACAAGCATGTCCAATTTCTTTAAGAACTTTGGGATCTGTAATATGGTAAGCTTCCCAGAGCTGAAGATTTGAACTTGTTGGTGCGAGCTGAGCTAACTCAATACATTTTTTTACTTTTTCTGTATCGATCAGGTTTGTTTTTGAATATCTACGCACTGCACGGCGATAATTTAGTAGATTATCTAGTGTCATATTTATCACTAATAGTAAATAGATCTTTTCAGATTTTTATACTTTTGGGATTTTCCTTTTGATTATTTAGTCATGATTTCCGCAAGTTTTTTTAGAGCATCTTCTGCTGAGCGAAACTCTTCAGATGACATTTGATTTTCTATTGGTCTGATTGTCTCGCTCGGATACTGAGTAGAATAGAGAAAATTAATCAGATTTTCATAGGTTATAGGGTCGTTTTTCTTGTATGAAAGTGGTCCAACATAGTATCAAAGTTGACTTGCTCTATCATAATATCATTGAGCCCAATGCCTACCTCAGAGGATACTCTCATCTTGAGTGCCGTCTAAGACTCTCATAATCAATGCAACTGCCTGTCCATTGGTAAGTTTCCAGAGCGGATAGAGACTCCCCTTTTCCCCATTGAGAATATGATACGAGCAAAGTTTTTCCACCGCTGACTGGTACTGGGTATCTGCATTGTTTACGTCTCTAGCTGTACAACCGCGAGCTTGATAGTCTTTTTTTGCGATTTTTTCGATAAATCGGAGCAAGGTCGGTGCAAATTGTTGTCTCTCAAGCTTCGACTCACCATAGATACCCGCTTTAAGGTCAATACCTCAATTATCATATGCCCATTTGAAGGTATCCGTGCTAGTTACTGCAGCAAAAGTCGCATTCGTAACCATAAAAAGACTGAGAATTCAGGTCGTGATCAGTTTTTTCATCTTTTTGTGCTCTTAAAAGGTAAATTATCCCTGCTTTGCCATAATATAACTTTGCTTCATAACAAGATACTTTTCAGTTTTCCCGTCCTCTTCGAGTTCGAGCTCATCAAGTGCATATTTTGCGAAGTATACAACATCTCCAACCTGCACATCAATAGGAGCTCTTGTCCCATTTTCTAGGATCTTTCCTGCCCCAACTGCGATCACTTCTCATTTACTCGGTTTTTCTTTACTTTCTGGAAGAATAATTCCAGATTTTGTAGTAGTTTCCTGGGCTAGAGGTTTTACCACAATATGATCTTCTAAAGGGATAAGCTTTGTCATTACATTTTCACATAGTAAGATAAAATATTTTTTTGATTTATTGTCACCTATACAACATAAGTGCTATATATTTATATAATTTTATTTGAGAAAATCAAGAGAAAGAAAAAGTCTGATTTTTATTTTCTGTAAAAATAGTGGAGAAAAAATTGACAAATTGAAAATTTAACAGTATACTTGATATGAAGTATATTTTATATTCTTAGCTAGGAAAAAATGGTTAATACACCACAAGACAGCCTAATCACATTGCTTGAGAGTAGGCGAAATGGTATGACAAAAGCCTGACTCTATCAGGAGCTTTCCGATTATTATAAACAAAATACAGCAGACTCACTCAAAAACGCTCAATGGCTTGAAGATTTTCTCAAAAGACAAAACACACCTAGCCAGCATGAGAAGTGAGAGAAATCCTACCTTGACTGGAAGAAGAAACTTGATACCATGAAAGCTACTCAAGAAGCTGAACTTGCAAAACCTGGACTCAGTGATGCAGATAGAGCAAAATTAGAAGCGGACCACGAAAAGGCGAGGAGCGATATGCTCAAAGACTTTTTTAATGCTGATATTCAAAGTTATATGTGAGATATTCAGAATTCTCTTGAGCAAACGAAAAAAGAGAAAGATAACGAAATCGATAAACTAAAAGGACAACTTACAGATATTGTTACTGAATGAGGACCTACTCTCAAGGAATATTTCTCACTCTCTAGGAGAAGACTTCTAAATATCCATACGAATATCAAAAAGCTCAAAGAAAATACTGATGAATATCCAAAGAATGTCCTCGTATATCTCATGACTCTGATGAAATTAAAGATTTTTTGAATAAGGAAGAGCATGAAAAGGGTTTGGGTCAAAAGTACTTGGAACCAAAGAGCTGAGAATCTAAATGATCAGTTCGAACTCTTTGATGAATGGACAAAAGATGAGAACTGAGATAGCCAATGGAAACTTGCACTTAAGCACCTCTTGAGAACAGAATTAGCGGAAGCAAAGAAAGCCTATGTTGATAAAGTCGGTAAAGGAGCTGGAGTTCAATAATATAACAAAAAAGAAATCTGATTTTTTATCTCTATTTAGCTATATACTAATGATTACAACACTTAGTGAGGCAAAAAGATATGCTATTGAGCAAGTAAAGAAATTCTCGGAAGATGGACTCTTCCCAGATGAGGAAGTAATTATTGAAACAGGAGTTGAGGAGAAGTTTTTCTCCAAGATCGAATCACTTGTCTCTGAAGAGGAATTTGCACAAGCTCAGGCAAAAAATGATGAAGAATTAGAGAGTTATCTCTTTCATCGTATTCCAAACTATGTAACACTCTTACAAGAAGCAACCGCTGAATTTTTAGCGGAATATTTGAGTTAAGTTCAGATTTTTAAACCTTTTTTGACTACAATCATGAATAGCAGAAATAATAGCACTAAAAACATTAATGAGCTTGTAAAAACAGCAACAAATAAGCTGGATACTACAACTGAAAAAGTGAAAGATGATCTTGTTTCGGCCTTTTCTAATCAACTCAAAAATGCGAGTGCAAGAGAGAGAAAACTCATGGAAGGAGAACTACTTGTCTATTTGGAGGAACTCTTTAAGGAACTTCATGATGAATGACTTGAGAAAGAAGAAAGAAAACAGCTTCTTAGACAATATAAACTCTATGTACACCTAGCAAAAGAGCTTAATTTTAAGATGGCTTTGGATCAGATAAAAAAGCATGAGGAGCTTAGAGACCAAGAAAAAATCGAAAAGAAAAAGAGAAAAAAGAAGAAGACTGAGAAAAAATTGAAGAGGAAATTAAAAGAAAAGTTAAGGAAAGAGACTAATAAAAAAACTAATCAAGTTATAGGGAATGAAAACAATACCGGGAATAATAAAGCCACTCAGGAAGGGAATTGAATTCAGGTTAATGGAAATGGGAATGTAGTTATCCTATGAGGACATTATAGAGAGTGGGGGGAGAATTATCCTACTACTCCGGATAATCCTACTACTACTCCGGATAATCCTACTACTACTCCGGATAATCCTACTACTCCGGATAATCCTACTACTACTCCGGATAATCCTACTACTACTCC
>CAUSGX010000018.1:0-14740 GCA_963531535.1 uncultured bacterium | reverse complement strand
TTATTATTAATATTATTTTTTACTGGTAAAAATAGTATTTATATGATAAAATATTTACAAAAAAGTGGAAAATCTGACTTCTTTCTCTTGATTGTATATGGGAAATTTATATCTTCTAGGTGTTTATTTGGAGAAGGTGATATTTTAATTTATTCGTAGTTTCCGATGTTGCTTCGTATTGTGAGTATTGATGGAGAGCTCTATTCTGGAAAGGTGAGGAAAGTTGTTTTCCCAACTCCTCAGTGATTGGTCGGAGTTTTGCCTGGACATATCAATTTGATGACATTGCTCAGTGCTGGGAGAATTGCTTATTTACCGGAGGCTTGAGAAATGACCTCACTAGAGGAGTTTACGGAAAAGTCGAAAAAGATAGACATTAAGTGAGGGCTTGCTCTTATTGAAGATAATGTCGTTACGATTGCAGCGGAATAGTTTCAGTTTTTTCTCTTTACTTGCATAATCTTTGTTTTTATACCTATGGCAGATATTAAACAGCTGAAAATAAAGATTACCTCGACAAAAAATATTAAAAAAATTACTAGTGCGATGGAGGTGATCTCTACGATAAAGCTTCAAAAAGTTAAAAAAAGTGCTGAGCATTTGAGAGATTATATGAATACCTTTCTTGGTATGTTATCAAGTGTAAATGCATATACAGATATTTTCCCTCAGCCATCAGATCAGGCAAAGAGGAAGTTGGCGATTCTAATTTCTTCTGAAAAGGGGCTTTGTGGTTCGCTAAATACTTCTCTTTTCAAGCAGTTTGAAAATGAATATGCTGATCATAAAGAGGAATTGGATGTTTATGTGATCGGTAAGAAGGGTAGAGAATTTTGTGCTCGTCGCGGGTATTCAGTAGTGGCGACTCATTCTTTGTCGGATATCTTTTGAGCGAAGGATTTAGGTGAGCTTTATGCTTTTTTGAGTCAGGCTCAGAAAGGTGGAAAGTATATGGAGATCAGAGTTTGGTATAACTTTTTTAAGAATACGATGAAGCAGATTCCGGCGGGATTCCAGCTCTTCCCATTATCTTCAGAAAAGTTTGCTCAGTTTATGAAGACATTGGAAATCAAAATTCCTAAGCCGGAAAAAGCGAGGCACACCAATTATATGAAGCTTGAGCCGACGAAGCAGGCAATTGTTAAAAAGGCGTATGATATTATGATGAATGTAATCGTCTATGGTGCGGTGCTTCATAATAAAACAGGTGAATTTGCTGCTCGTATGCTTGCTATGAAGTGAGCAAAGGATAATGCGACGACAATCATAGATGACTTGACGCTTGCTTATAATAAGGCTCGTCAGGATGCAATTACTAAGGAGGTTCTTGAAATTGTGAGTGCGAAAGCTGTAATTGAAAATTAAAAGAAAAAATACTGAAATATTTGTGATATTCAGGTTTATATTTGTTTTATATTGGATGGATTTATCTACACTTATACCAGATATATTTCCACATCAGGTTGCTGTTGGTGCGGTGTCGCTCTTTCAGTCGCTGATCGCTGGGCTTTTGGGAACGTCCGTGTTTGTAATTCTGGTTTTAGTCTATTCGCATCTCAAAAAGAGAAATCCGTATAATCGTTTTGTTCAAGGGGTTGATCTGATTGTAGAGGGAGTGTATAGTATGCTTGCGCAGATCGGTGGTGAACATGTTGGACGTAAGGCGATTTTGTTTACTACAACGTTGTTTCTCTTTGTGGTGTGGCATAACTTATTTGGCTTGATAGGAGATATGATTGTGTTAGTATGGCCTGCTGCTCATCATGTGTTTAGGCCTTTGACTACTGATATTGTCTCGAATGGAACGCTTGCGGTTATTTCTATCGTTGCGAGTCTTGCTTATGGATTTGCTTCGCATGGGTTTGGCTTTATCAAGAAGTATCTTCCTGTTAATTGAATGGGGATCGTGAAGGAAGTTAACCATTGGTATGACTATATTACAAAGTTCTTAGATATTGTGCTTGGATTGTTGATTGGAATTATTGAATTGCTTGGAGAATTTGGAAGAATGCTTTCTCTTGCGCTCAGACTTTTTGGAAACATGTTTGTCTGAATGATTCTCTTGACGCTTTTACTCTATGCGACACAGCTTCTGCTCCATTATCCAATAGTGGGTCCACTTGCGATTTTCGCCTATGAGTTTGCGGTTTCGCTTTTGCAGGCATTTATCTTTGCTTTGTTGACGACAATTTACTTTAAGTTGGCGGCAGATAGTCATTAGTGAAAAAAGAAATATAAAAATCAGAATTTAAACCTTTAACATTGTTTATTGTTATTGGTTATCAAAAAAGTTTTTAATCTTTAAAAATATAGAAAAAATGAGTTGAGTATTAGCATTAGTAACAGCTGGATCATTTGCAGCATTAGCAATGGCAGTGATTGGGTATTCATGGTTGACAGGAATATCAAGAAATCCAGAAGCATCAAAAGAGATGTTTACACCTGGAATTATTGCACTAGCGCTGGCAGAATTCGTAGCGTTGCTCTCATTTGTGATCGCACTTATTAAGTAATTATTATCAAAAAAGTTTTTAATCTTTAAAAATATAGAAAAAATGAGTTGAGTATTAGCATTAGTAACAGCTGGATCATTTGCAGCATTAGCAATGGCAGTGATTGGATATTCATGGTTGACAGGAATATCAAGAAATCCAGAAGCATCAAAGGAGATGTTTACGCCTGGAATTATTGCACTAGCGTTGGCAGAATTCGTAGCGTTGCTCTCATTTGTGATCGCACTTATTAAGTAGTTTGTTTGATCGCGAAAATAAAATTGTTAATTTGTACTTTAGTATTTTGTGAAAACTATATTATGGGACATGAAGTATCATCTAGTGATATTCTAATCAATGTACTCGTTCAGCTTTTGAATGTTGGAATCTTTTTCTTTTTTTTCATTAAGTTTGCTGGAAATGCTCTCACTAAAGCAATTCAGTCAAAGATAGAGAAGGAGAAGCTTTTGGCAAATGCGGATGTTGAATATGAGAGATTGATTGCAGATGCTCATGAGCAAAAGAGAGCTCTTTTGGATGAAGCATTGGCTCATAAAAATCAGATTGTTGCTGAAGGAAAGGCTTTGGCTGATCAGGAATATCAGAAAATTCTTGAAAAGGCTCATCGTGAGGCACAAATGGTTTTGGATAGAGCAAATCAAGATGCTGATCTTAAGGGGCGTGATTTGGATGAACAGTTTGAGCAGTGAGTTAAAACTGTTGCTCTTTCTATTGTTAGAAAGCTTTTTGCTTCAAAAAAAGATGTTCAAGAGCAGTATTTATCTACTCTTGTAGATGAATTTAGTGAATCATATAAAAAATAATGACACCATCTCTTCGTAAAAAAATTATTGCTTCTTTATGAGATCCATGAGCTGTTAAGCAGGCTTTGGAGATTTTACAGTCGCTTTTAGTTTTGCTTAGAAAATTTGGAAAGCAGCTTTCTCAGCAACCTGTAAGCACTTTTGCACAGGAGCATTATCCTCAAGAGTATGCCTTGTATCAGTTGCTCTGAGGAATTCGCTTGGGTATCAAGGACTGTTTAACACTTCAGCAGAATTTGTACGAACAGCTTGGTGAAGATGCCTTAGTTGCTTTGACTACTGATGATGTTTTGCTTGAAAAAGAGCTTGGTCAGAAGGATTTGGTGATTGTTGATGGAGGGGATGAGTCAAGTCCTGCCTTGATGATTAAATCACCTTTAAAGGTGTATAAAAGATCGCTCAATGATGATCTTCATAAAATATTTCATAGTTAGTTTATAATAATCCTTTTGAGATCTCTGAATTTGGAAGTCAAAAGGAGAAAAAATCAGTTTTTTATTCTTATTTCTTTAGATTATGTCTGCTCTTACACTTATTCAAAAGATAGAACAACAGATCAATGAAGTGAATCTTGCTGAGGCCTTTACTGAGCAAGGAACGATCATTGATATTAAAGATGGAGTGGCTACCGTGTCAGGTCTCCATAATGCTCAGTATTCCGAAATTGTTGTATTTCAGTGAGGTCAAAAGGGGCTTGTGCTGGATTTGATGGAGGATTATGTTGGAGTGCTTGTTTTGGGAGAATATATGGGACTTTCTCAGTGAGAAACTGTAAAGACTACCGGTCAGCTTTTTTCTGTTGGTGTAGGAGATGAATATATTGGTAGAGTATTGAATGCTCTTGGAGATCCAGTTGATGGAGGAAAGGAACTGAAAGCTCAGCAATTTTTCCCAGTGGAGAAGGTTGCTCCTGGAGTGATTACGAGAAAATCAGTTGATCAGCCTTTGCAGACTGGTATTAAGGCAGTTGATGCGTTGGTGCCAATTGGAAGAGGACAGAGAGAATTGATTATTGGAGATAGACAGACTGGTAAAACTGCTGTTGCGATTGATACTATCATCAATCAAAAATGAGAAGATGTGATCTGTATTTATGTTGCTATTGGACAGAAGGAATCCAAGGTGGTTCGTATTGTAGAAGCTTTGAAAAAAGCTGGAGCCATGGACTATACTATCGTGATTAATGCTCCGATTAATACTCCGGCTGTGATGCAGTATATCGCACCATATGTGGGAGCTACTTTTGGAGAGTATATTATGAGTAAGGGGAAAGATGCTTTGATTATCTATGATGATTTGACAAAGCATGCTGCCGCTTATAGAGAGATGTCGCTTTTGCTTAGAAGACCTCCAGGAAGAGAAGCATATCCAGGAGATGTGTTTTACTTGCATTCAAGATTGCTTGAAAGAGCTTGTAGACTTAATAAAGATTATGGTGGAGGATCACTTACTGCGTTGCCAATTATTGAAACACAGGCGGGTGATGTAGCAGCGTATATTCCAACCAATGTAATTTCTATTACTGATGGACAGATTTATCTTGAGTCAGATCTCTTTAATGCTGGTATCAAGCCTGCAATTAACGTTGGACTTTCTGTATCTCGTGTGGGAGGATCTGCACAGACGGGAATTATGAAAAAGGTTGCTGGAACGCTCAAACTTGAGTTGGCGGCATTTAGAGAGCTTGAAACCTTTGCAAAATTTGGTTCTGATCTTGATAAATCAACTCAGGCGAAATTAGCGAGAGGACAGAGACTTGTAGAAATGCTCAAACAAAAGGAGAATAGTCCTTTGCCATTTTACAAGCAAGCAGTGCTTTTGTATGCAGGTATTAAGTGATATTTAGATGGACTTGCGTTGAATCAGATTTCTACGTTTGAAGCGATGCTCTACGATAAGCTTGAAACAACACATAAAGGGTTGGTAGAGCAGATCTTAAAAGAGAAAAAACTGACAGAAGCGATTGAACAACAGATGAAGACTCTGATTGAAGAGACAAGTGATGAGATCGCTGCAAAGAAAAAGTAGTCAGAATTTTGTCTTTTGACTGATAGAGATTAAATTTTTACTTTATGTTTGAGGATTATGAAAGGAAAAATTATCGCGATTAGAGGAATCGTCGTAGATATGCAGTTTGATGCACAGAGTATGCCTGCACTGAGTAATGCAGTTGTAACTGCGCAGAAAAATGGAGCAGGAGAAGAGGTTGTTATTGAGGTTTTGCAACATTTGGACTGAGGTGCCGTTAGAGGAATTGCTATGCAGACAACTGATGGACTTAAGAGAGGATGTGAAGTTTCTGATACTGGAGCTCCAATCTCTGTTCCAGTAGGACCTGAGGTTTTGGGACGTATTATGAATGTGCTTTGAGAGCCGATTGATAATGCTGGTGAGATTAAAACAAAGCAGCAATGGTCAATTTATCGTAAACCACCTGCATTTCATGAATTGGCGACTGGTATTGAGAGATTAGAGACGGGTATTAAGGTTGTGGATTTGATGGCTCCAATTCTAAAAGGAGGTAAAGTCTGACTTTTTGGTGGAGCTGGTGTAGGAAAAACAGTTATTATTCAGGAATTGATCAATAATATTGCGAAGTTCCATAGTGGAGTGTCAGTTTTTTGTGGAGTATGAGAGAGAACAAGAGAAGGAAATGACCTTTTCCACGAAATGACTGATGCAGGAGTAATGGATAAGACAGCGATGGTCTTTGGACAGATGAATGAAACTCCAGGTCCAAGAGCTAGAGTTGCGATGACAGGACTTACCATGGCAGAGTATTTCCGTGATAAGGAGAATAAAGATGTACTTGTATTTATTGATAATATTTTCCGTTTTACACAGGCTGGAGCTGAAATTTCAGCTTTGCTTGGAAGAGTGCCTTCTCAAGCTGGATATCAGCCAACTTTGGCAACAGAGATGGGAACACTTCAGGAAAGAATTACTTCAACTAAGAATGGTTCAATTACTTCATTTCAAGCAGTGTATGTTCCGGCTGATGATCTAACAGATCCTGCTCCGGCAAATACGTTTGCGCATCTAGATGGAAAGGTGGTATTGAATAGAGCGATTGCTGAAAAGGGAATTTATCCAGCAGTAGATCCTCTTGATAGTACTTCACTGATCTTGACGGCTGATGCGGTAGGAGAATTGCATGTGCAGACTGCTGAAAAGGTGCAGAAAATTCTTCAGAGACACAAGGAATTGATTGATATTATTGCGATTCTTGGTATGGAGGAGTTGTCTGAGGATGATAAGCTGACGGTATATAGAGCTAGAAAAATTGAGAGATTCTTTTCTCAGAATCTCCATGTAGCTGAGCAGTTTACAGGAACAGCATGACAATATGTAAAACTTGAGCAAACAATCGAAGGAGTGAATATGATTCTTAATGGAGAGTGTGATCATATTCCAGAGCATCACTTCCTTTACAAGGCTGGAATTGATGAGGTGATTGCTAGCTATGAGAAAGAAAAGAAATAATTCTTTATTTTTGATGGAGTCTGAAAAAAAATCAGGCTTCATTTCTTTTTTAGGAGAGTAGGTGTATTTTTTATCTCTTTATATAGAAAAAAAGATGAAAAAAATCAGGTTTCTTTTGATTTTATGAGTATTAAGTTTGGCTTTTTTTGCTGGATGTCAGCAGAAGTCTGGAGTTTCTTCTGATGAAAACTCAAAACTTGATCTCGCTGGGAAACAGGTTGTGAAGCTGGATGCTTTCTCTGAGAAGAGAGGAAGTTTTGACGGTTATGTGCCTGATGATGTGCGTGCATATTTGGAAGGGAAGTTTATCGCTCCTTGGGTTGGGCACTGTGAGAGGGGGCATTTTGTCCTTTCTGAAAATAAGAGCTGGGAGGAAAATATTGCTAAGCTTCAGAACCACATTTCAGAAGGTTGAGATCAATATCATGAATACGAGATTTCTAAGTTAGGAACTGGAGAAAGAGGGGTGAGATTTGATAAAGTTCAGCTTTCTTTTCTTGATTTTCCTTTAACATTCAAAGATGATGGGCTCTTTTCTGGAAAGATTAGTTTTGTAAATCTGAATACGGTTGCCTCTGGAAATACTACAGTTATTACTGGGAAAAAGGATCCAACAAAACCGAGCTATCTAGCAATGTATCAGGATGAGAATTTTTCACTAGGACTCGAAAATACTTTGCAGACGCAGAAACTTCCTTCGGAGTCTTCTCGTTTTGATGATTCAGGTCCTACATTCATCTATAATTCAGACTACCTTTTGGTAGAGCTTGTACAGAGAGGGAATATCTTTGCGCAGATAGGGGTAAAGTATGAACTAGGGGAAAAGGTCTATGATTTTCCGTCTATGCATTCAAATCGTAGTAGTTGTTCTCCAGCATTTGAGGAAGGAGAATATAAAAAAGATCAGCTATCTTCCAAGCTTTTGAGAACTGGAAAAGAATATCAGCTTGATTTTTATCCATTGTTTTCTGGTGCACAGCTCAAAGATGCGAAACTCATAAAGTTTTTTTATGGTAAACAGGAATCAACTGATAATCAACTAAAACCTCTTTTTGAGCTTAGAAAGGCATTCGGATTTGGAGATTCAACTCTTAATTTTGAGCGGAATGAATGGATTGATGAGAGTAAGGATGCTTTGTATAGAGAAGCTCCTTTGCAAATTACTGATGGGAAGATCCCCTCAGTGAAACTTTCTGGATTAAGTACTGGAGATTATCAGATTTTTGTGACTGATGAACTTAATCAGGTATATACTTGGAAATTTGTAGTGCAAGATAAGGTGGATGGAAAGCTTACTTATCAGCAAGATAAGATGAGGATTAAGATTGTTCAGGATTCGTTTCTAACTGGTGCTGGACTTAGCGGACAGCTTGATAAGATTTTTGGAACTGGAAATTATGCGTATTTTATCAGGCAGAATTGGAATCAGGAGGATCCGATTCTTGCAAATAATCAGGAGGAAGCTAATGAGGTGTATTCTAATGATTGAATCGGTAAGACCTTGCTTATTAACTATTTTGTAATGCCAAAGGTACGTTATACTGGTGACTTGGAGGTTGTAGACATTGATGGTAGAAGTAATATGTATCCTATTGATATTATGGCTGAGGAGATCCCTGAGGCGAGAGTTTCTCGTGATTTGTTTTCTCAGGAGGTAAATGTCTTGCCAGCAAAGGGATATTGGGCGGATAAGATCAGAATTTGATCTAAAAATGCTAAGGAGCTTAAAATCTACTCTCAGGTGTGTAAGAGGCTAGATATTGGAGATTTTTCAGACAAGAAGAGAGAAGAGATTTTCGGTCCTCGTAAGGCATATGATTGGTATGATGACTATAGAGTGATGACTGCTGAATTGGCGTTTTTTGACTGTGGAGATGCGAAGATTCAGGAGCATAGTGTTCCAGTTGAGAATTTTCAATATCGAAAGAGAATAGATCGTGACTGGCAGTTGCCTCAGGAGGTTAGAGATGTGCCGTATTTCCGCTTGAGCTTTGATAAAACGATGAAAGATGCTAAATACTATATGAGAAGTCCAGTTTGACTCTATAGTAAGGCGATTCCGTATAAAGAAGTTCATTTGTGGGCTTTTGATTATGTGACAGGAAAGCCTACTACTACCTGAGAAATTCAAGTTTTGGATGAAAATGGAAAGTTACTCAAAAAGTTTAGTGTTTGAAAAGATGAATTAAAGTTGGATCTTCAGGGGGTAGATGGAAAGTATGTCCAAGTTAAGTATCAGAGTGAAGAAGGTCAGACTTTTATCTTGGTATGAATTCAGGAAGATGGCTGGCTCGGTGATAAAAATGCGAGAATTCGTTCTCTTGTTAACTCGGAACAGACCAATCAAAATTCTGCATGGGGAAGTGATAGGTTTGATTCTATCAAGGTTTATGGATATACTGATAGAGTGCTGTATAGACCTGGAGATACTGTTCATTTTGCTGGTTTTGTCCAAGATTTGAGTAAGATGAGCAAGGAAGCAAGCTGAGTACAGACAGGAGTTGTTGTGGTAAAATATGGTGATGAGAATAGGATTGCTATTACGAAACTTGATGAATTTTGAGGATTTGAGGGAAGTTTTCAGCTTTCAGAAAATGAGAGTTTAGGAGGAATTGGATTGGAGTTTATTTATGCTTTAGATCAGAATAAGGTTTCTGTTGAGGATTTTGAGGGTGATTATTCTGCATGGGAGAAGTATAGGGAGACGCATCCAATTAGTAGATACTGGACAGTCATTCATGTGGAGGAGTTTCAAAAGCTGACTTTTACTACTAAGGTAAAGAAAACTGTTGAAAATAATCAGCTTTATTTGCAGTTAACGCCTACATACTATATGTGAGATCTGCTTAAAGACTATGATCTTAAGCTAAATTATTCGCTCAGTAGGGCTGAGAGTTGTGAGGATTGTCGATGGAGAGAGAGTTGAGACTATTACTATAATCATGTGGTGAATGGTTCGTTTTCTCTAGGAGGAGAATATGTTCAGAAGAATCTCTCAGGAAATGATATTGTATATCAGATTTGAGATTTGAGCAAGCTTGGATATAAGGGAGATAAACTTCAACTCAAACTTGAGATCACGGTAAAGGATAATCTCTCAGATGAGACCCGTGTTAACTATGAATATCTCGATATTGATCCAGAGGTAAAGATTGGGCTTGATGGTTATGCGAATGATTGGATTAATACTAAGCTTGTAAAAAATTATCAGGTGAAATCTGAGATTGCTGATGGTTTGGATAAAGTGAAGGAGCTTAGATATGAGTGGTACTTTAAGCCCTATGGGTTTACGCAACAGGTTGATACGCAAGGTACTTACTACTATGTTAATGGTGAGGAGATGAAATTAGTTGAAAGCTGATCAATTCACCCAGCGAAAACATTCAGTATTCCTGTTTTCTTTGCTAAATATGGTGGTGGAAGCTACTTTTTGAAAGTGATTACAAAAGATAAGAATGCTGTGGTTAATGGGGAAGTGGATAAATCAATCTATTACTATGATGACTCATTTGATAAGGGATTTCAGTGAAATATGGAGAATAACTATACTTTGCATGTGAATATCCCTAGAGAAAATTATACTCTTGGTGCTGAGATCCCGATCACAATAGATCCGTATATTAAGGGTGCTACTGCATTGATTACAGCAGAGAGAGGAAAAGAAATTTTAGAAAAAAAGATAGTAACTCTGGATGGAAGTCCGCTTTCTGTTAAGGTAAGGGAGGATTTTTATCCAAATGTACAGATTAGTGTAATTGAGTTTGTCGGAGAAGAGGTGAACCGTCAGCTTGGAGGAAGCTGAGATCAAAAGAGATCTGAGCCAGCTTTTTTTGCCTGATATGCTGAGGCAATGATTCAGGAAGATTTGAAGACGGTATATCTTAAGCTCACACCTGATAAGACAGACTATCGTCCATGAGAACAGGTGAAAGTAAAGATTCAGGCAACTGATCATGCTGGAAATCCTGTAAGAGCTAGGGTTTCTCTTAGCGTTGTAGATAAGGCACTTGTGGATTTGTATGATGAGATTAAAAAACCGATTCCTTATTTCTTTAATAGAATTGGAAGTGCGGTTGTGAATTATTCAAACTGGAAGAATTTGTATTATGCGCTCAGAACATTCTTTGCCAATGGGGAGAAGTGATGAGGTGGAGCTGATGGAAGTTTGAAAAATCTGAGAAAGAAGTTTTATGATCTGGCATTCCGAAATGCTGCAGTCATAACCGAATGATGAGAAGCAGAGGTTAAGTTTAGTCTGCCAGATAATTTGACGACTTGGATGATCGATGCAGTTGCTGTTTCACAAACAGCACAGCTTGGTGCTCAGAGAGCTGAATTTAGAGTGAATCAGCCGTTCTTATTGGAAGCGAATTTGCCGACTTTTGTAACGGTTGGAGATCAGATTTCTTTCCCATTTAAGGTGATTGCTGATAGCTCAAAGATCTCAGCAGGAACAAAGGTTACGCTTAATGGACAGGTAAAGAAACTTGATGGAACCGTGATTCAAAGTTTTGCAGAAAGTGGGGTTGTAAATTCAAAGATTCTTAGTCAGCTTTCTTTTGGTAGTGAACTTTTTGATCAGAAGGAAGTAATGATAGAGGTTGAGGCGAAAGCTGGAGACTATGTAGATGCAGTGCAATGGAAAATCCCTGTTAGAACTGAGGGACTTGTGAGTAAAGCGTTTGCACTTGAACAAAAAAGAGAAGGAAAGAAAGTATTTACCTTTGAAGATGAGGCTGATCGCGTGAAATTTACGGCTCGTTTGGCGCCATTCCCGACGGTAGTCTTTGCGGAACCTCTTGAGTATTTGCTCTATTATTATCCAAAGGGAAGTAGTGAATGATTGATTCGTACTGCACAGGCTGCCTTGCAGGCTCAGAAGCTCCAGAAGATGGGGGCTCTGACTGGAAATGTACTAGAGAACTGAGAGATTAAGCTCTCAGATGGAAGAATCATGAGTATGACTGGGCTCCTTCAGGATGTTGTTCAGACCTTGGTATTTAGACAGGCTCCAGCAAATGGAAAAATTGGATCGTTTGCAGTGCGTGATACTTTTAATGATAAATTTGATGGTCGCCCGCTTGCAGTGGCAGCATTTGGGTTGCTTGAGGAGATGAGACAACAAGGATATGGAAATCTGATTTCTCCAACTTTTGCTAAGAGATTGGATGGGTATTTGAATACGCTTGGAGCGGATCAGTTAGAGTTCTATTTGTACTATCAAATGCAGAAAAAGACAAAGGCATATCCTGTGAATTTGCAGTTGGTAAGGCAAATTCAGGCTGAGCATCCAAATAATATAGCTGTTCAGGCGATGAGTTTTGCTCTCTTGGCTAAGAGTGGAAAGGCTGATGAAGTCTTTGCTCAGGCACAGAGTCTCCAGGAGCTTTTTGATCAGGCCTTTGCTCAGGGAAAGTATTTTGATTATAAGTTGATTGATCTCAAAGGACTTCAGGCTTATTATTTGCAGGGATTTTTGTCGCTCTATACGAGAAATACAGCTGATAAAAAGGAAGTTGAAAAGCTGATTGTAGCTCAGATTGTGTCTTTGCTTAAGTCAAGGTCTGCATATGGACTGTGGAGCTGGTCAGAGACAACGAACTATTTGGTACTTGAGGCATTGAATCATGCTTTAGATCAGTATTATATTCATCAATCTCAAGCTACCAAGTGTGTACTCAAGGTTTGAGATCAGGATTTGAATATTCAGACACAGAAGGCTTGTACTGAGGCGAGTTTGCAGTTTGAGGCGCGTAAAGATTTGCCAGTGGAATGGAAGTGTGAGTGAGCTGCATTCCTTGATATGCAGGTTGATTATTTGCTCAAGGATATCAGTAAAAAGAAAGCTGAACTTCACCAGTTGGAGAGATTTAGTTTCGCTGTACCTCAGGAGGGAGAAATCGGGCAAAAGCTCGAACTCAAAGGTCAGTTTAAGGCTTTGAAAGAAGCTCAAAATATGGTAGTTGAGTTCAGTATTCCTTCTTATTTGAAGTTGGCGGCTTCGGTCCAGGGAGAAGATGGTCCAAGTATGCAATTTACTCAGGACTGGGAGTGTTATCCAGATAGTTATGAATTTAGATTTGATCGCGTGGTTCTTCGCTATGGAACGATGAGGGCTGGTCAACTCTGTACGTTTAGTATTCCTGCTATTAAGTCATTTGCTGGACAGTTTCAGCTCCCAGCGAGCAAACTCTATGAGGAGAGTGCAACTGAAGTCTGGTGAGTCAGTAAGATAGAAAAATAAAGAAAGAAAAAAAGAAAGCTGATCCTATGGTCAGCTTTTTTTGATTGAGTTAGTTTAGCTTGTCGTTGAATTAGAGGTGAAGATTGCGAAACTAACCAAAGCTTATCTGGATTGCTTTGCAGTGTTCTCCGATAATAGATAGAGCATATTCTATTGTAAAACTTTAGCTACTCCATCGGTATTTGTGCTGTTGACTTCTTCTAGGAGAGTTTCTTCATTGAGTTCACAGTGATGAGCTTGAAGGCTATCCTTTGCTAATGAGAGAGATTTTTCTTTTGGAGGTTCATAGGTCCAGATCGTATTGATGAGTTTTTTTAGGACTTCTAGATCTTTGGCAGGATCTCCTTCGATTCAAAAGTCCTTCGTCATTCCTCTTAGTCCTATCTTCCTTCCTTGGATTGAGATTTTGTAGTCAGTTCTTCCCCGTTCTGTCATAGTTGCTAACTTTTCTTTGGCTTCTTCAGCGGTAGGAAAGTCTTTTGTGAAGTATTTTTTGATGAGTTCCTTTTTGGATTTAATCTTTTCTCAGATGATTTCAGAGAGCAGTTTTTCTCGATCTTCTTGGATTTTGGCGGGCTGTTTCTTCTCAAGTCATAAAGCCGTAGCTATTTTGTCTAGCCTTTGAGATTCCCCTCAGACAGTAATTTCAAATGCTTTATTCCTTTCTTCTACTGTCATCATAACGAGTTTTTCTAAGTCTTCATCTGTGAAGGATTCTATATTCTTTCCAAATTTACTTTCGAGACATTCTATGAATTTTGCTTTGAAGATCTCTTCTTTAGATTTAATCTTTTCTCAGATGATTTCAGAGAGCAGTTTTACTCGGTCTTTTTGGTTGTCGGCGGGACTTCCCTTCTCAGTCCAGCAAGCTGTAGCTATTGTAGATAATCCTTGAGGTTCTCTTCAGACGGTGATTACAAATGCTTTATTTCTTTCTTCTTTTGTCATTATAACGAGCTCTTCCTTATCTTCATCTGTGAAGGATTCTATATTCTTTCCAAATTTATTTTCGAGACATTCTATGAACTTTGTTTTGAAGATCTCTTCTTTAGATTTAATCTTTTCTCAGATGATTTTAGAGAGTAGTTTTTCTCGGTCTTTTTGGATGCCGATAGGGTTTTCCTTCCCGAGTCAACAAGCTGTAGCTATTTTGTTTAGACTTTGAGGCTCCCCTCAGACGGTAATTTCAAATGCTTTATTTCTTTCCTCTATTGTCATTATAACGAGTTTTTCTTTGTCTTCATCTGTGAAGGATTCTATATTCTTTCCGAACTTACTTTCGAGACGTTCTATGAACTTTGTTTTGAAGATCTCTTCTTTAGATTTAATTCCTCCTTCAATGATTTCAGAGAGTAACTTTTCTCGGTCTTTTTGGATGCTTTTGGGGTTTCCTTCTTTGAGTCAGAAAATTCTAGCTGTTGCTTGTAATCCTTGAGATTCTCCTCAGACGGTAATTTTGAGTTCTCTCCTTTCCCTTGCTTCCATCATAACGAGCTTCTCCTTATCTTCTTCTGTGAAGGTATAGATATTCCTTTCCTCGCCCTCTGTGAAGATATAGAGCTGTTCATTCTTTCCCCCTGTGAATTTGTTGAGTCCATTACTCTCTTCTTCTGGAAAGGTGTAGTCTTTTTCATTCTCTTTCGTGATTTCAATTTTAGTACCGTAGTTTTTTAAGAAAAACTTTGTTATTTCTTCTC
>CAUSGX010000017.1:0-16339 GCA_963531535.1 uncultured bacterium | reverse complement strand
GCTCCGCTATTCGCTTCCGTGATTACAACAATCGGAGTAGTATCTCCTGTCTGTGCCTGCACTTCTGCAAGAGTGAGCTTCGCCTCTTTTCAACTCAAAGCTTCTGCTGGAGAGAGCTCTGTTTCGCTCCCCGTTTGTAAGGCATCTCCACTCAATACCGCCTCCTCCTGCGGTAAAACTCCACAGCCACTTAAAACTACTACTCCAACGACCAAAGACCAAAGTCAGATTTTCCTCATCTTCTTGTACCTAAGAATAAAAGCGAACTTGAAGATAAAGATTCTACAGCAAAAGTCAAGCGAATGAAAAAAGCCTCTAGGGCTTCCTAGAGACTTTTTTAAAGTTCTAAAATTGATAAATTATCAAAGAATATTCTATTACTCCAGTCTCAGCACTCTTTTTCTCCCAATCATTGTACTACAATAGGAGTACATTGTAAGTCTGGGAGGAGATGGTTTACAATAGTAGGAGGAACATTGGTTCTCATTTTCTGAAAAAAATATTTGTTATTAAATCACAAGGTATCAATTAAAAAACCTGTCTTCCCTCCCATATCCGTTTCTGAGTTGTTATAGCCTTCCCAGTATTCTTTATGTGTGCTAACAAACACTCCAACTACGATCTCATATCCCATTTTATCCATTATTGAGTCTCAAGGAACTGGCCCTTTTCAGTAGGTACCATAGAGCCGTATTGCTCTAGGTGTCTCTGCATATATTTTTACTCCTTTAGTTTCTTTCCCAAGCTTTACCTGAAAACCATAGACCTCATTTCTATAGATGAGTGAATCTCCCGTCTGTGTCACAATCGCTCCGCTATTCGCTTCCGTGATTACAACAATCGGAGTGGTATCTCCTGTCTCTGCCTGCACTTCTGCAAGGGTAAGTTTCGCCTCTTTTCAGCTTAAAGCTTCTGCTGGCGAGAGCTCTGTTTCGTTTCCCGTTTGTGAAATATCTCCACTCAATACCTTCTCCTCCTGCGGTAAGACTCCACAACCACTCAAAAAAACTACACCAGCGACCAATGACCAAAGTCGGATTTTTTCCATCCGAAGAATATTAAAGATAAAAGAAACTCCTTAGAATACTATCCTAAGGAGTTTCAAAGTCAAGCCAATGTCACAAAGTAAATTAGAATATAAACGAGATGAAAGTTATTTCTTGATTCTATTGAGAGTATAATAGCTTCCGTCATAATGGTTAATCAACTGATAGTAATAGTCCTTGTCCGAGAGTAAGGCATACTCCCTCTTAGATCACTCCTCCGTTGTATACGGAACAACTTTGTATTTCATACTTGCTCAGTCTATTGGAAAGACTGCATTTCAGTAGTAGTGCAAGAAATACATTTTATTGTCATGATAATAGAGGTTTGGCTGGTCAAAGGGATCTTTATCAATGAGTTTTCGATTCTTCTCATCTATAGTTCCTGTGTAAGCTTTGATATCTCGAGGTTCACCAGAACTCGCATAGGTCTTTATCTCTGGGAATGAAAGCAATCTAAAGTCAGCTTTCTTCTTCTCTCTGATCAAGGCATATCAGTCCTTTGAATATCCTCGTCTATATACTCGATCTTTATCACTTCCAAGATAGTTGGTATATTGTCTGCCTCAATTTCGATAGAACTCTCGACCTTTTTTTCTGATAAATCTCTCTTCTTCCTCTCAGGTTAAAACCTTATCTGACTCATCTCTAGGAATAAACGAAAATGTCTGAGGATCTACTGGGAACTTATACGGAGGCAATACAAGGTAGCCATCAGAATAGAGTGCTATATTAAAGTAATACTGCTCTCATGGCGAACCTATAACCTTCATATTAGGAATATCTGACTTTCTAAATCCCAAATTTGATCAAGCACTAAAATCAAATCCACTAAAATGATAAAAATAATAATACTTATCATCCTCAAGGTAGAGATATCCTCAAGTATCATGCCATTGCTGATGTGTTCCTGTCGCAACGATCTCAGCATTAAGAATTTTATATTTTCGACCTGGATCGACAAAGAAATCGTAAACATCACTCTCATATTCTGCAACTTTTCAGTTAATATAATACCTTCACGGTAAAAGCTTCATATGTCTTATATCAGGAAATCCTGTTGTATTCATAAATGCGTAACTTTCATTGGGCGTGATGTCTGAGTGCTTATCATTTCAGGTATGAGTCTTTGAGATTCAAGGAGCAACCTGCTGAGAGTCCCCTTGTATCTGAGATACTTCTAACTGATACTGAAATCCAAGAAGAAACACAAGACTAAGGAAAAGTGTTAGCATAACTTAGATTGGGAAGATATAAAAAGCTCCTTAGAATACTATCCTAAGGAGCTTCAAAGTCAAGTCTTTTTCACAAAGTAAATCCTAATGCAAACAAGGTCAAATTTATTTTTTGATTCTATTGAGAGTATAGTAATCTCCATCATAATGTCAAATCAACTGATAGTAATAGTCCTTGTCGGAGAGTAAGGTATACTCGCTTTTGTATCACTCCTCCGTTGTATACGGAACGACTTCGTATTTCATACTCGCTCAGTCTATTGGAAAGACTGCGTTTCAGTAGTAATGCAAGAAATACATTTTATTGTCATGATAATAGAGGTTTGGCTCGTCAGAGAAATCTTTATCAATGAGTTTTCGATTCTTCTCATCTATAGTTCCAGTGTAGGCTTTGATATCTCGAGGTTGCCCTGAACTCACATAGGTCTTAATCTCTGGAAATGAAAGCAATCTAAAGTCAGCTTTCTTCTTCTCTCTGATCAGAGTATACTCTCCCCATCTATAGATCCAATTTTTATCATTTCCTAGATAACGAGTATATTGCCTTCATCAGTTCTGATAAAAGACTCGTCATTTAGTCCTTCTATATTCAGTTTCAGCTGATCAGGTTAAGGAATACCCTGTTTCATCTCTAGGAATAAATGAAAAAGTCTGATGATCTACTGGGAATTTATATGGAGGTAATACAAGATAGCCATCAGAATAGAGTGCAACAGCCGACAAAGCCTGCTCTCCAATACCTGCAATAAACTGTAGATGAGGAAGTTCTGACTTCTTTACTCCTGTCTGCACTGGGGCATTCCAATCTGACCAATCTAAATAAGGAAAATAGTAATGGCTCCTATCCTCAGTAAAAGAAGGATATTCCCCTCCATGCTTTTTGAAGCTTTTTTTATCGACTCTCACCTGTGGCTCAAAATTAACCGGCATATATTCCCAATCTGAATTTACAGATATTCCGTCAAATTCACGCGTATACTTGATCTCTTGACCATTTACAAAATACTGTGCATTGAGGAAAGTAAAATTTTTTCATGAGGTAGGTGTGAAGGGCTGAAATGAATAGTCTATGGTAGGAGTCCTTTCCATCTTTTTATCACTTCAAGAAGTATGTTGAGCCGCTCAGGTAGAGGTCTCTGAAGCTTCTCTAAAAGTTTGCCCATCCTCCTGAAAATAGTGAACATTAAGAAGAGAGAAAAAGGTTAGACTAAGAAGTAGTATAATCATGCCTAAATGCAAAGACATATAAAAGAAACTCCTTAGAATACTATTCTAAGGAGTTCCAAAGTCAAGTCAATATGAAACGCAAACAAGGTGAAAGTTATTTTTTGATTCTATTGAGAGTATAGTAATCTCCATCAGAGTGATACAGCATTTGATAATAGTAGTCTTTATCCATAAGAAGTCCATAGCTCGTATCATAATCTTTTCATCTCTCACGAACTTTTTTGATATCTCGATACATGCTTGCTCCATCTATTGGGAAGATCGCGGTTCAAAAGCTAGAAAGTGCATATATATGATTGTCATAATAGGCAAGTTCTGGATTTCAAAAAGTATCTTCTAATAAGAGCTTTCGATTCTGCGTATCAATTTTGCCTTTATAAATCTTTAGATCTCGTGGCTGACCTGTCGTTTCATAGGTTTTGATCTCTGCAAAAGAAAGAAGTTTGAAATCAGATTGTTTTTTTTCTCTCAAGAGTGCATAGTGATAGTTGTCATCAGGATTACTCCACCTATAAACCCAATCCTTATCCTCTCCAATATAGTTTCTATACTGCTTACCTCAATTTCTAAAAAAGCGACGACCATGAGTTCTAATATATTCATCTCGCTGAGGTCAGGATTCTGGAAGAGAAGAATCCCATACTCTTTCAGCTGAAAAAGAGAAACTATTTTTATCCACTGGAAAAGCATAAGGTGGAGCAAGCAAATACCCATTACTATATCAGAGTGGAATATCAGCAGCTTGCTCTCCCATAAATCCTAAAAGCTGGAGATTTGGATACTTGGATTTTCTGATTGCCGGATAATAAGCAAGCGGAGTCTTATCGTTTAATGCCATCTCCAACAGATATGTCTCAAGGTAGTAGTTATTCTTATCCTCATAGAAGCTCTGTGAATAGCGATTATTGATTGGTTGGAGCGTATCTTCGTCTGGCTGCAATCGCTCATCAAGGATCTTATATTCCCGCCCCTGAGAAACCCTGAGCGGAAGCTCTCCTGAGAGATTTTCAGTACTCGTCAAGACAAGGTGATCAGCATACTCATCCTCTGCTAAAGCATCAAAAGCATACTTAAGCTCGGCTAGATTTCCTGTGGAGAGTCCGTCATCAGGAGCCGTTGGTTGGGGATTTTCAGAGTTTTCATCCTTAAAAGGAGGAAAGTTTGACTGAGAAAATTGTTTAGTATTTCCCGTATTGAACAGCTGTGGATAGGAATAAAATAGAACTAATCACAAGCAAAAGATCAAAACTCAGATCCATTTTTTCATCCGAAGAATATTAAAGATAAAAGAAACTCCTCAGAATACTATCCTAAGGAGCTCCAAAGTCAAGGCATTTCTCTTTTATTAATTCTTTTCTTGCAAATATTTCTCTGCCTCAAGTGCCGCCATACATCCAGTCCCAGCAGAGGTGATCGCCTGCCTATACTTTTTATCCTGTACATCTCCAGCTGCAAAGACTCCAGCAACACTCGTCTGAGTGCTACCAGGTTGCGTCTGAATATACCCAGCTTCATCCAATTCAAGCTGACCATCGAGGAAATCAGTATTTGGCTTGTGACCAATCGCATAAAATAAACCTGAACATTCAATCAGCTTTTTTTCTTGAGTTTGATTATTAACTACTCGAACTCCTTCCAAGAGCTGATTTCCTACGGCCTCAACTGCTTCGGTATTCCAGAGGAAAGTGATTTTTGGGTTATTGAGCGCTCTTTCCTGCATCACTTTAGAAGCCCTGAGCTGTTCTCTTCTCACAAGCACAACCACTTCACTTGCAAAATGTGTGAGATGAATCGCCTCTTCCATCGCTGCATCTCCTCCTCCAACTACTAAAATCTTCTTATTTCTAAAGATTGGAAGCCCTCCATCACAAATCGCACAAGCAGAGATCCCCTTCTGCCAAAACAGCTCCTCTCCTGCGATATGCATTCTCTTTGCTGTAGCTCCAGTCGCGATAATCAAGCTATCAGCTGTAAATACATCAGATCAAACTCTGACTTCAAATGGTCTTTTGCTCAAATCAACACTTTCAACAGTCTTCGTCTGAATTTCTGCTCCAGAATTGAGTGATTGCTTCCTCATCTGGCTCATCAATTGACTACCATCAATCCCCTCTGGAAACCCTGGGAAATTCTCTACAACAGTTGTAGTCGTAAGCTGACCTCCAGCAGCGATCCCACCAGCCATAAATCCCTCAAACATCAACGGCTCAAGTAATGCCTTCCCTGTATAAATTGCTGCAGTATGTCCTGCTGGACCTGACCCGATAATAATAACTTTTCTATGATTCATATCTTAAATTACAAAAAAACTAAAAAGCTGACCTTTTTTATAGGAATCAGCTTTTTCTTTGCAAGGAGTTTTTTAGAAAACTCTCTACTCTAACCCAATCTCATCAGCCCCAGAATCCGCCTCAGCACTACCAGAGTTCACCTCGACTTCTGCCGCCTCATCAGACGACAAAGCTCAGATTTCTCATCTTTTGCTTGCCTCACCAAAAATCTCTCCCGCCTTGCACACTCCATTAAAGAAATCTGCCTCAGTACATTCACTTCCATCAGCAAAAACGCAGTAGCCCTGGAGTCTTCAGCTCTCCTCTCTCATCTCTAGATTCCCCTCATGATCCAAACAATACAAAGAAATCTGATCCTGAAGCGTTGGTTGCACCTCAGGTGCTGATTGCATTCCACACCCAGCTAAAAGCAGCATTGAAAGAGCTATACTAGCAAATCCTAATCTTTTCATATCTAATAGTAGTAATAAAGTAAAATTATTTTATACGATTCTGATAAATAGAAGAGATTTTTCAAACTAAAAGGTAAGTAGCATATGTATTATCTCCTGTGTTTCTTCTTGATATCTCGGAAGTTGTTTCAAAGTAATTGGCTGCTGAGTATCATATATCGACTGCAAAAAGTAAAGATATTCCTTATCTATAAAGCATCATCAAAGAAAAGTTGAGAGCGAATATTTTTTTGATTTCTCATCCCAAAAATCCTGACTCAATACACGAATCGTCGAATAATCAAACCCAGAAAAAAGGAACACCAGCTGGTCAGAATATCAATAGATCGCATTTTTATCTTTGTAATAACAAGAAAATTCTGACTGACGCGACTCATCATAAAACAGTTCTTGAAAAGTTGACCGATCTATTTGCTCAGGGTTTACGCTATGACTATCAGAAAAATCCCTCACTGCTTGAGCATTCTGCTGTAAATAGACCGCTCCAGAGAGATAGGGAGCGAGTATCTTATCTCATGAAGCGACTAAAGCACAGTGAACACTACCAGTATAAACAAAAGACTGAGAATGGGATGCAAGGAATTCGAAAGAACTAAAAAAATAAATTCCACTGACAAAGACTACAAGAACTAAAGAATAGTAAAAATAGGAGAAGTGCATATTAGATAAATCAAAATAAATGAAGAATTGCAAGTTTTTTTAAATCAAGTCAATCTAAGTTAGAAACTAATAGTTCTTTACTCCGTCATTGCGAACGAAGTGAAGCAATCCAGAACAACATAATTTCTACTTTCGCTCCCTGCTAGGGAGCTAGCTTGCGTAAACAAGACTGAGGACTTTAGAAATCAAACCTACCTCTTCTTCCTAGGAAATCCCCTCTTTCCTTGAGCAGAAGATGAACCACGATCCATTTTTGCCTTAGAAATCAGTGATTTTCCTTTCACCTTACGAGATTTGAAAGCATGAAGGATATGTTCAGCCTCTAGATACGGCACAGTCACAAAAGAGAAATCCTCCATCACTCTCACATCATCAATCATCCTCGCCTTTATCCCAGTTTCAGTTACCAACATATCTACTAAGCTACGAGGACTATATCCAGCTTTCTTTCATAAAGCAATAAAAAGTCTGGATTTTCCAGTCGTATCAATCTTTACTTCACTGATTTCCTTATACATCTGCGGATTAAAACTATCATCATAGTTAAGCCTCAAGAGCGCAGCAATCACTTCTTCTGGAGCGTGAGTTTTTGTAAGTTCTTTGACAATAGGGAGATAGTCCATATATTTTTGCCCATCAAGCACTGCATCAACATCCCTAGAGAGCTGCTCTTTCTTTTTTGCAATAATCTCCTCTGCTGAAGGGATTACTCACTTTTGAATATCAGTCTTAGTAATCTTTTGGAGAGAAATGAGTTTTCTATATTCCTGTGGAGTGACAAAACTAATAGCAATTCAGGTTTTTCAGGCTCTTCCTGTTCTCCCAACTCTATGCACATACCTTTCAATCTCCTGAGGCAGAGCATAATTGATCACATGGGTAATATCGTTCACATCAATTCCTCTAGCGGCCACATCAGTCGCAACAAGGATTTTTGCAGTCTTATTTTTAAACTGATCTAGGATCGTTTCTCTCTGCTTTTGCAAAATATCTCCATGCAAACCATGAGCTTGATACCCTCTCTCCATCAATTTCCCAGTTACAAAGTCGACATCTAACTTTGTCTTACAAAAAACAATCCCATAAAAATCTGGTTCTACATCAATGATTCTACAAAGCGCATTCAACTTATCCTCCTCTTGCACCTCAAAATAAATCTGAGAAGTCTGAGTTGTCGTCATCTGATCATTTTTCACAGAAACGAGTTGATAGTTCCCCATATATTTTTTAGCAACTGAGAGAATTTCTTTAGGCATTGTCGCAGAAAACAAGAGGACCTTTTTATCAGGATTCGCTTTTTTGAAAATTGTCTCAATATCATCAATAAATCCCATATTCAGCATCTCATCTGCTTCATCCAGAATGAAATAGTCCAAACTATCAAGCTTCAAACTTCCACGATCCAAATGATCAATCACCCTACCTGGCGTTCCAACAATAATATCTACTCCCTTTTTCAAAGCTGAAATCTGAATAGTATAAGACTGTCCTCCATAAATTGAAAGGACTCTGAGCTCTTTTCCTGTTTGAAAGGATTCAATTTCCTCTGCCACTTGGTTTGCAAGCTCTCTAGTCGGCGCAAGGATCAATGCCTGAGGACGATGAGTCCCCTGAAGCTTTTCGATCAATGGTAGTCAAAAAGCCGCGGTTTTCCCTGTTCCTGTAGCAGCCTGACCGATAATATTCTCCTCCCCAGCTAAGAGCAGTGGAATCACTTTTTCCTGAATAGGAGAAGGCGTTTTATAACCTTTTTTTTCAAGTGCTACTAAAGTCTTCTCGGTAAGTCCGAGTTGCTTAAATGTTGTCATAATCTACGATTTTGAAAATCTAAAAACGGTAACCCAAAGCCAAATCTGGCCAAGAAATCACCGTTTTTTGTTAAGATTCAGAGATTTTTCTACCACAGCCTTGAAGTTATAAATAACTATAGTAAAATCCTGATCAATTACTAGAGATTCTTTTAGAGTATTGATTTTCTAAGATAGAAACAGGAGAATATTTTTTCTAAAAAATCTCTTGAAAATCTGATTTTTTTCTCTATTATAGCACTTGTTAAATATTGGTGCTATATTTTTATATTATTATCACAGAAAACAAATGGCAAAAATACCAAAGCAAGACCGTCTTGCACAGATAGAAAAAGAGCTTGTGGAGCTCAAGGAAAAATATACGATCAAAAAAGCTGAATGGGAGAGGCAAAAGGCGCAAACTCAGCAGCTCAAGACTTTGAAGGAGACTATCAAGAATCTTGAGCATCAGGCAGAAGTTGCTGAAAAGCAAACAGATTACAATAGAGTTGCTCAGATCCGCTATGGAGAATTGCCTCAGGCTCAAAAGCAGCTTGAGGAGCTAGAAACCAAAGCACAGCAAAATGCCTCTCAGGATATTGTAGATAGTGAGGATGTTGCTCAAGTTATTGCTAAGTGGACAGGAATCCCCGTTGCTAAGCTTGTTTCTACTGAGATGCAAAAACTAGCAGATCTTGAGGAAATTTTGAAAAAGTCTGTCGTTGGACAAGAAAAGGCTGTTCATCTTGTAGCGAATGCTATTCGTCGTGCAAGGGCTGGACTTAAAGATCCGAATAGACCAATTGGATCCTTCCTTTTCCTTTGACCTACTGGGGTAGGAAAGACCCAGCTCGCAAAAGCGCTTGCAAATACCTTGTTTGATGATGAGAATGCTTTGATTAGAATTGATATGTCAGAGTATATGGAGAAGCATTCTGTATCCAGATTGATTGGGTCTCCTCCAGGATATATTGGTTATGAGGAGAGAGGACAGTTAACAGAGGAGGTTAGGAGAAAGCCGTATGCTGTAGTGCTTTTTGATGAAGTTGAAAAAGCGCATCCTGAGGTCTTTCATCTGCTTTTACAGGTATTAGATGATGGAAGATTGACCGATAGCACTGGAAAGACTGTAGATTTCAAGAATACTATTATTATCTTGACCTCAAATATTGGTTCTGAGCTCTTGCTAGAGCAAGGAGAAAAAAATAAAAAATCAGATTTTTCGGATCTTTTATCTAAGATGATGCCATTGCTTCAGCAGCATTTCCGTCCTGAATTTTTGAATAGGCTTGATGATATCGTACTTTTCAATGCTCTTTGAGAGCGTGAGATTCGTGATATTGTTGATGTGCAGCTCAATGGTTATCTCAAGCAGATCTTTGAGGGAAAGGAACTTGAAGTTGAGCTTACTGAAAAGGCGAAAAGCTTCCTTGCACAAAAAGGACGAGATCCTCAGTTTGGAGCAAGACCACTCAAGAGAGCTTTGCAGACCTACCTTTTGGATGAGTTGGCGCTTGAGATTATTGAGTGAAAAATCCCAGCACAGTCTAAAGTTGTTGTAGATGAAAAGTGAGGAAAGTTGAACTTTTCTACAAAATAATCAGATTTTTAATTGTTTGATAATCCTCTGAAAAAATTGAATTAGTGTATAAGCTCTTGAGAGGTCAGGCTTTTGATAAGTCTTTCGTAATCGATATGATTTGCGAGCATCTCAAGGGCTTTTTCTTTATCAAAATTTTGCGTTTCGATTCAGATTTTATCGAAAGGGACTTTGAGAAATAGACGAGGAATTCTGAATTTATCACATATGAGCTCGATTCCTCGGCTTTCCATATCTACAAAAGAGTTTTCTTCGATGATCTGTTCGGTCATAACGGTTTCAGAAGACCGGATACTAGCGATTTGCTCAAACAGTATAGGCAGTGGAGGTAGGAGTTCCTTTTGAGTAGTCAGATTTTTTATTCTTCAGATTTGAATTGCTTTTGGTGGTGTTTGTAGGCAAGTATGTCAGCAGATTCCGATATTTATTAGGAAAAAATCTGATTCAGCGTGTTCGGTCAAGAATTTTGTTAGAGTGTAGATGCTTTCATAGTTTCCTATTCCTGTGCAGAGATAGGAGATTTTTAGGTTTGATTTGAGGTTTAGTGCTTTGATTTGAGTTTTAACAGTCTTAAGCTCTCAAGAAGTGGCACAACAAACGAGAAAATGCATAAGTATAAAACAAAATAAAGGTTTAACACATTGATTTCAGAATTTTGTAGTCTATTTTCCCGCTTCCGAGGAGAGGGAGTTCTCAAATTGGTTTTATATGGTCAATTTTGATAAGATTATTGACTCATTTAGATTTGAGGTAGAGATTGACTTCTTTGAGCGATGGGGTGAAATCAACGCAGAAAAGGGTAATTTCAACATTGTCTTCAGTTTCCTTTCATTCAACAGCGAGATTTGCTCATGTCTCACTACCATACTTTTCAAGTAATAAACTTTCAATAAATGGTAAGGAAATCATCTCTCATCAGAGTTTTAGAAATCTCTTTTTTCTTCCTGTGATATAAAGATAGCCATTTTTATCAAGATATCCTAGATCTCAGGTTTTATACCATCTTTCTCAGTCGATCTCTAGAAATGGGCTTTCAATACTACTATCTAGATAACCATTGAATACACTTGGCGCTGAGAAGAGAATCATTCATTCTTGATTAGAAGCCATCTCTTGGTTTGTATCAATATTTACAATTTTGATTTTACCAGTTCAAATGCTAATTCCCACAGATTGAGCTTTTTGTTTTTCAATTGGATTGATAGCGATGATCGGACTACATTCAGTGATTCAGTATCCTTCGAGAATCACTCAGTGAGGAACAGATTTTTTGAACTTTTCAAAAACAGCTTCACTACACTTTTCTCCTCCAGTGATCACATATCTTAATGAAGTTAGCTGATCTGGTGAGGCAATATGTAATAGGTTTCTCAAAAAAGTCGGCGTTGTTGCTAAGAGTGTTGGTTTTGTATGATCGATCAACTTGGCAACAGTGAGAGAGTCGTTGGGGTCTGGCGTATTTATAGATCTGAGTCCGGCAACGAGTGGAAGCACCGTATTGACTGTAAATCCAAAGCTATGAAATGGTGGAAGGTAGCAGAAGAGTCTTTCATCATGTTTGATATGCATGATATCTAAAGCTCCTTGAAGATTGGTAATAAGGTTTTTGTGAGTAAGTTCAACTGCTTTTGGGAGGTTTTCGCTTCCTGAAGTATAGAGGACAACTGCTGTTGGATCTAATTTTTTTGGGAGAGGAAAAAACTTACTTTTGATGAGAGCTTTAATTTTGCGGAAGATGGAGATATTTTTGAGGAGATCTTCAAGGAAAATAAAGTCATAGTCCTTTAATCGTTCGATATTAATCTTGTCAAAAAACTTTTTGGAAGTCAGGATTTTTTGTGTTTTTGAAAACTGTACACAATGATCAAAAGCGCCTTGTGGATGAGTTCGGTTCATCATTACTGGAATTTTCTCTGCAAGGTAGGTTGAAAGTAGGAGAATACTTGTGCTTCCGAGAGATGGGAGCATAATTCAGATATGTTTTCATGGAATGTTTTTCAGATAATCACTGATGAGAAGCGATTTTAATACTATATCGCTCCTTGTTTGTAGTCCAAAAAGTTGGTCGTAGATTTGAGTTGCTTGTTTATCTGTTTTTCGCTGGAGCTTGAAATGTTCAAGGATATTCAGCTTTTCATCTAATAATCGCTCTTGTTTTTTTGAGCTGATTCTCCAATCACAAGGCTTGAAATCAGAATCTTCACTTTGGGTAAGTCCCATCGCCATTGCGACCAAATCAGCTACTGTTTTGAGCTCAAGTACTGGTGTATTTGAAGCTGATGGGTATTTTGCAAGGATGATGTTTTTGATTTCTGCCATATCCAATGAATCTAAATACAGATCAAGAATAAGGTTTTGTTCAAGAGAAAGTGTTGTTTCTGTAGGGATTTGTTTGAGTGTTTTGAGTTCTGAAAAGATCGTTTCGATGATTTCAGGATTAAAATTTTGTGTATTGTAGGTTTTGGTTGTTTTTAGGCTTTTGATTGAGTCTTGGATAAAATTCGGTAATGCCCTATTTTTTACATCGTTATAGTAAAAATAATGGGGGAGAAAACTGACTTTTTCTTCTCCTTTTTTATTATAAAAATTTTCTAAATTATGATTGAATGCTTCAAGGGAAGTAGTTGCTTGCTCCTTGAGAAAGTCAGTCTGTTCTACGATCTCAATTGTGATCTTTCTCTTTGGGAGGAAGAATATGAGGTTTGCAAGGAGATATCGTATTGCTTTAGCAAAGCTTCGGAAGAGGTTTGGACTTTCTCCTGTTCGAGCTTTGGACCGCATAGATCACCATAGTCCTTGGATGCGAACTGTAAGAATTTTTGTATTTTCAGGAGCTGCATTTACTGCGAGAAGGGCTGACTTTTTCCCTCAGAGATATTCTAGTCCTTGTCCTGCAAGCTGTCCCGATGGGAATAAAAGAACTGAGTCAGATTTTTTGAGTGCGTTTTTGAGTTCTGAGAGGCTTGAGTTAATGCTTTCAGAGAAATCTTTTTTCTGATTAGATGAATTTTCCTCAACACTAATTGCACCGATGAGGCGGAAAATAGGAGCCAAAATACGATTTTGAGTAAAGAGACTTGTAACTACTGGTCTAATTTTGGTATATGGACGGAAAATACTCCAAATAAGCATAGGCTCTAGGAAAGAGATATGGTTTGGTAATATAAGAAAAGTCTGATTTTTTGCTTTCTTTGGAAGTCAGGTGATCTGAACAGTATAGCGAAGTCTAATGATCCAAAGGAATAGTTTTGCAAGTCGTTTCATAGGTTTTGTTTTGATAGTGGTAAAGGGTATTAATTCAAGTATAAGGACTTTTTCTTTTTTCACAAGATTTTATTGAGATTTTTGATACCTTTTGGACTTCCTATTGTCAGAAAGCATCAGGGATCTCTAGTTATGATCAGATTTGTATTTGCATTTGGATAGAGATTGTTTATATTTATCAGTGGAAATGGGAGTTTTTATTTGAATAAGGAGATGAAATGCAAATAGAACAACAGCCAATTCTTCGTGTCTTTTTAGTAGATCTTGTCGACAAACAGACTTCAAGGGAAATTCTAGAAGATAGAATGAGGGAACTTGAAAATCTAGTGAATACTTATGGAGGAGTTGTAGTCTTGCAAAAGTATCAGAAAAAAGATCAACCAGACTTGAGAACTTATGTTTGAAAAGGGAAGCTTGAGGAAATTGTGGAGGATATGCTTCGCTTGGAGGCAAATCTGCTTGTGATCGGAAATGCTTTAAAGCCTGCTCAGATTTATGCGATCAATGAAAAGTTGCGTTTGGTCAGTGAGGAACAAAATCTCAAAGAAAAGATGGTCGCTCGAGATAGGGTTGATCTGATTTTGAAGATTTTTGAGAAACATGCAGAGTGAGGTGAAGCTAGACTTCAGATTGAGCTTGCTGCGATTAAGCATATGGGACCTAGGATTTATGGAATGGGTATGGAGCTCAGTAGGCAAGGAGGTTCTTCTGGAAGTGGAAGCTGAGCAACGAGGGGAGCCTGAGAGACGAATACTGAAAAAATGAAGAGACATTTGAAGGAGAAAGTTTTGAAAATAGAGAAGAAGCTTGTTGAATACGAACAAATGAGAAAACTCCAGCGTGATGCTCGTAAAAAGAAGTGAATGCCAACGATTGGGATCGTTTGATATACTAATGCTGGGAAGTCCTCATTGCTCAATGCTTTGACCAATAAGGGCGTTTTGGCTGAGAATAAGCTTTTTGCGACGCTTGGGACGAATGTTGGAAAGTGTTATTTGATCACAAATCCAGAAACCTGACTTGGTAAGGAGGTTTTGCTTAATGATACGATTGGTTTCATCAGAGATTTGCCTCCAAAGTTGGTAAAATCTTTTTCTTCAACTCTAGAAGATAGTATTGAGTCAGATTTTTTGCTCCATGTTATTGATGCGAGTGATCCTTTTGTTGATGAGAGAATAGAAGTTGTTCATAAGGTTTTGAGCGATATTTGAGCGCATCAGGATAAGATTCTTGTGTTTAATAAAATAGATAAAGCTGACGAGGAGAGAATTGCACAATTAAGAGAAAAGTATTCAGATTTTAACTGCGTATTTATCTCAGTTAAGGAGGGGAAAGGCTTTGAGGAATTGAGATGAAAGTTGATAGAAAAAGTAAAGTAAATTTTTTAAGATACATTAGAAAAAACCTGACTTTTGATCAGTTTTTTCTATTATTATTCTTCAATAATGCTCTCTGTATCGATCCAGTATTCGCTCGGATCTGTTGGGTTTATATATACGGTGATTTTTCAGCTGTTTATTGGGGAAAAGATTCCCTCATCACTTGTTAGTATTTCTCCTTTGTGTTCTACATCAATGAGATATTCCTTCCTTTCATTAATAATAACTCAACTTTCGTGAATCCCTGTTATATTCAGAGTTAATTGAATTCAAATTTCTTTTAATCTTTTCTTTTTAGCACTGATTTTAATAGCTTTTTTTAGCAAGATAATCCCAGAAATGCTTGTAGCTATTCCGATTACAGGTGAGAGAAACAATAAGAATGTAGATAGCTCCATCACTGTCATTTTCTCTGGATTTTGAGGATCACATTTGATGTTTACGATCTCATCAATACTATAAGAGGTATTTGACTTAACATTAGACCATGTTTCGTGTAACTCCTCACTACCGCATTGATATTGAAATTTAGGCTTATACATCGTATCTCCTTCTGAGTCAATACTTTCCTCGATTTCTATAACTTTTGCTGTTGAGTTAAGTCCATTTAGCATGAGTTCCGTTGGTGTCCAGCAAATATAGATCCCAATTCCTGCAAATATTAAACCTACTAAAAGGGGAATAAAAGCTTTTGTATACATCGTTTTTTACTTATAGAAATAAAAATCTGATGTTAAGTATAATCATTTTTTAGATCTTAGCAAAAAATGGAGGATTTATTCTTCTTCAATAATGCTTTTAGTATCAATCCAGTATTCGCTTGGGTCGATAGTATTGATATAGACTGTGATTTTTCAGTTATTAGGTTGATAATAGATCGGTTCATCGCTTGTTAGGATTTCTCCTTTGTAGTTCACTTTGATAAGATATTCTCTTCTGTTGTTGATCACTGCTCAGGTTGCTTTTAGAGAGTCGATCTCAAGCAAAATCGGAGTTCAGATTTCTTTTAATTTTTTCTTTTTAGCACTGATTTTAATAGCTTTTTTAAGCAGTAAGATCCCTCAAATCACGATTAGAATACTAAAGATGAGAAAGGCGGCGAATCCATATACTGTTCCATCAATGATTGCGATGTCTTCAGGATCATTTGGATTGCAAAACGCTCGGAGCTCTGATCCTTCTTCATGATAAGTACTTGATGGTTTTGTCCAAGAAGTTCTTGTGCTTCAGTCTCAGCATTGATATTCTAGTTTTAATGAATTTTTAGTGCTTTGACTTGTGTAGTTAACATTGGTTTTCACTTCTATAACCAGAGCTGTTGTAGAGATTCCATTTAGCACAGTTTTGGCTGTTGTGAGTGAGGCGAGGATACTTGCTGCTAAAAAGAGGATTCCTATAAAG
>CAUSGX010000016.1:0-21669 GCA_963531535.1 uncultured bacterium | reverse complement strand
AAAATATTGCTAAACAAAAGAAAAATAATATAAATCAATTATTTATTCTCAGAAAAAACAATGCTCATCTTTCGCCCTTATTATCTGCAAAAAATCAAAGACATCCTCAAAAAAGGAGAGAAAAAGCTCATTTTTCTCCACGGAAGCAGAGGAGTTGGGAAAACAACCCTCCTCAAAACACTTCAACTAGACACTGATATCTCAGTCAAAAAATACTATTTCTCTTTTGAAGACGACATTGTTGCCAAAAAATTTCTCAATGCGGATGATTTTAGAGGCTACATGCAGATCAAGTATGGAATCGACTTTCAAGAGCCAAGCCTCCTTCTTCTTAATGAAATCCAGTACAGCAAAAACATTATCAGCGTGCTCGACGAGCTCATCCAAGATAATACGGTCAAAACAATAATCATCGTAACAGGTATTGCACAAACCCAAAGTGAAGAATATCAAAATCTCCAAAAATCTGAACTCACACAAACTATCAGCATTCATCCTTTGTCATTTTTTGATTTTCTCTACTATAGAGGAATCCACACAACCTACCTTACTATAGACAATCCAAGCCCAATTATGTTCAGGGAACTTCAAGATCTCCTCGAGGAATATCTTACCCGATGAGGATATCCAGAGGTTATCAAAGCAACAACAAAAGAAAAGAAAATACAGCATCTAAGAGCAATTTTGCAAAAAGTATATGACAAAGATGTTGGATTTTCATTTCATAGAGAAGAAATTTTGATGTTTCAAGAAGTAGTAGAATATCTCTGTAAAAGAAATATGCAAGGCTTTAAATACAAGTCTGCAGCAGAAGAACTCGATCTTTCTATCCCACTTCTCAAAAAATACATTCTCCTACTCAAAGACACCTATATCATCAGAACAATACCTCACTTTTTCACAGACAAAGCCAAGGAACTTTCCCACCAAAAAATGATCGCTATAGAAGACATGGGACTTCTGAGTTATATGACAGAAAATTTCGGCTCAAAAACTAACAACATTACGGCTATAAAAAACTTTGTCTACAATGAGATCATCAAAAACCTGCCAGAAAACTACAAATGTTTTACCTACCAGAAAATCAATAACTCAGCAATTGATTTTATTATTCGTGATGCAGAAGGAATGCTAATTCCTATAGTAATTTCAGAAAGTAGCAGCGATAAAGCCCCCAAGGTCTTCAAAAGTTTTGAAGAACGCTACGGCCACCAAGTCAGAAAATACATCAAAACCACTCCCCTCACCGCAAAAAAAACAGAAATTTTTGGGAAAGAACTCACTATTTTACCGCATTTTATGATTTCAACAGAGTTTTGAGCCTTCCCTTATATACAATAATTAAAAAAAGCCTGAATTTCTTCAGACTTTTTTCTATTTTTCTGCAAATGTTCTTATCTCCTCAGCAAACATCTCAATCTCAGGACTCTCTCTAAAAACATAACTCGCCTGATCATCAACAATACTACTCCAGACTACCTCATTTTGCCCTAAACTACGAGGAACATCAATCACCCTCTGATTTTTTGATCCCCTAAATTTCAACTTCAGATCAAGCAGATCCTGCACAAATCTCCCATCGATCAGAATATCAATATTCTGCAAAATCTGCTGAGTATAAGGCAAATACTGACACATATATTCTCTAATAAATTCATACGTATATCCAGAATAACACAAAATTGAAGTCTCTGGATAATGCTTCCTCACCTGAGAAATCAGATTTCGAACTTCTGGCTGATTTTCAGGAACGAGCGGCTCTCATCATAAAATACTTAAACCTGAGACATATTCCTTGCCTAATTCCTGTAAAATATCGTCAATCACCTCCTGATCAAACACTCTCCCAAACTTAAAATTCCATGAGAGTGCATTGAAGCACCCAGGACACGCGTGACGGCATCCGCTTACAAAGAGCGAAACCCTTAGCCCAGGCCCATTTGCAGAATCAAGCTTTTTAATAGTCCCATAATACATAAAACTCAGATTCTACCATATAAATATATAAACCTCCTAATTAATATGCAAAACTCTCTTCGAAATCTCTTTCGTCTTTCCAAGATTCCAGAAATTTTCCCCTAGATATCCACAGGTTCTTCTCGTTACATTCATCTTTTTCTGATCAGTATTCTTACACTGAGGACATTCCCACTGCATATCTTGATTAACTACGATCTCTCACTCAAATCCACATACCTGACAATAATCAGATTTCGTATTAAATTCAGCATACTGAATATTATCATAAATAAACCTGACTAAAGTCTCAAGAGCTGTCAGATTTTTCTGAATATTTGGGATTTCAACATACGAAATCGCTCCTCCAGTAGAAATTGACTGAAACTGAGACTCAAAAGCCAATTTCGCAATCGCATCAATATGCTCTCTAACATCTACATGATAGGAGTTGGTATAATACCCTTTGTCAGTTACATTTTCAATCTCTCAAAACTGCTTTTTATCAATTCTTGCAAATCTATAGCAAAGAGATTCCGCAGGAGTCCCATAAAGTGAAAATCAGATTCCACTTTCCTCTCTCCATTTAGCGCATGCATCCGTCATCCTCTGAAGCACCTTACGAGCAAACGCCTCTCCCTTAGGCTGAGTGTGAGAAGCACCAGTAATCAACATTGAAGCCTCATAAAGTCCAATATATCCAAGACTAATAGTCGAATAACCATTCATCAAATAACGATCAATCTTTTCTCCCTTTTTTAGTCTCGCAATTGCTCCATACTGCCAGTGAATAGGACTAATATCTGAAAGTGTCCCTTTTAAGTTCTCATGCCTACACATCAATGCTTTACGACAAAGTTCCAACCTCTCATCTAAAAGATTAAAAAATCAGACTTCATCTCCTTTCGTCAAAATCGCAATCTGTGGAATATTGAGTGTAACCACTCCTTGATTAAACCTTCATTCATATTTATAGTTTCCATTCTCATCTTTCCAATCAGAGAGGAATGAACGGCATCCCATCGGAGCAAAGACATTCCCATCATGAAGCTCTCTCATCTTTTTAGCAGAAATATAGTCAGGATACATTCTCTTTGCTGAACATTTCACAGCTAATTTAGTCAAATAGTCATATTTTCCTCACTTGAGTGCATTACACTCATCCAATACATAAACAAGTTTTGGGAAAGCTGGAGTGATATATACTCCTGATTCATTTTTGATCCCCTGAAGCCTCTGAGTCAAAATTTCCTCAATAATCTGAGCTGTTTCCTCCAAATATTCATCCTTCTCATCTAGCTCAAGAAACAAAGTAACAAACGGAGACTGCCCATTCGTTGTCATCAAAGTATTGATCTGATATTGAATAGTCTGCACTCCAGATGCAAGTTCATCTTTGATTCTCATGGCAACGAGCTGAGCAATCTGTTCATCAGAAAGCTGAGATCAGAATTGTTCCTGATATTTTTTCTGATATTTTTTTCTCGTTACTGCAAGATATTTCCCGAGATGCTTAATATTTACAGACTGTCCACCAAACTGCCCACTAGCAACAGAAGCAATAATCTGCGTCATAACTGTACATGCGACCTGAAAACTCTTTGGCGTTTCAATCAATTTCCCATTCATCACAGTCCCATTTTCAAACATATCCTTGATATTCACCAAACAACAATTAAACATCGGCTGGATAAAATAATCCATATCGTGAAAATGCAAAATTCCTTGATCATGAGCCGCCCTAATTTCTTCTGGCAAAAGCAATCTACGAGAAATATCTTTTGACACCTCACCAGCAATCAAATCTCTCTGAGTTGAAGCTAAAGCAGAATCTTTGTTTGAATTTTCTTTTCCTACCTCAACATTATTATTTCTAATCAATGACAAAATCGAATCATCAGTAGTATTCGCTTTTCTAATCAAAGCTCTCTGATAACGATAAATAATATACTTCTTAGCTAACTCAGACTTATCAGCATGAATAAGCTCAGATTCAATAAAATCCTGAATCTCTTCAATACCGATTGTTCCAGCCTTTCCCTGCTGTAAATGCTCAAGAATCTGACTAATTAGTACTTCATCAGCTTGCATCGGTTCAGAAACTTCCTTATTTGCCTTTTGAAGAGCAATACGGATCTTTTCTGGCTGAAATGCAACTTCTTCCCCACTTCTCTTAATTACTTTCTGAATACTCATCCCACCTCAAAAATTAGGAAATAAAAAAAATAGAACTTCAAGATAGAAAGTTTTTACTACAATATCTTGTAGTAAAAACTTTTAGTAAATACAAGATATTGTATTTAGAGAAAAAATCAAGAGAAAAGTCTGATTTTTTTTTTGATATATGATAACAGGTAGTTAGCAGTTTTTTAACATTTCAAGTGAAAATCAAACTTTTTCATACCTCATAAAACTCAGTTCCTATCAGAAATTCCAGTCGCAAAGCCAATAAAATATATTTAATATTTTCTGTCAAGTTTTTAACAATAGATTAAATATTATGTAAATAAACAAAAGAAAAGTCTGATTTTTTTGCTTTTATCGAGATTTAGAATATACTTATAAGGAGCTTTATTTACTATGATTATACTATAATGAACACAAGCAATAAATTAAATGAGAATAAAGAATCACAGGCAAAGAAACCATGAAAAATAAAAGAGCGAATAGAAAATATCCAAACAAAAGCAAGAAAAGGAGTAACTGCGGCATTAATTGGACTAAGTCTTACTTGAGGTCTCTCTAGCTGTGAAAATAGAAGTACGGACACCACCAAAGAGAAAATTGAGCAAGTAACTCCAAAAAAAGAACTTTCAAAAGCAGAACTCAAAAAGAAACCAATAGATCTTGGATACGAAGAAATGAATAAAGAGTATAAACCCAATCTCATAAGATTTCCAAAGCTGTCGCAAGAAAATTTAATACAGTGAAAAATATCTCCAGAAGAAAAGATTCTAAGATGCCTAAGACGAAAACCCATCACAGATGCCGTAGAAAAAAAGTATGATATACCAAGTTGACTTCTGATGGCAATGATGGCACAAGAATGAGCGGGAGACCCAACTTTACCAAATATATTAAATCGAAAAGCCAATCCAGAAACAGGAAATATCGAAATTTCAAAATCAGATTGAGGTCTTGGATTAATCCATATCCAAGGTGCAAATGCCGAAGATTTTGGACTAAAAGTTCTCCAAACAACTCCAGGAGAAAAAAATAGCAAAAAAATGCAAGACACATTATTAGGAGCCAAAATTATAGAACAATACAAAAAAACAACAGACCTAAAAATACTTTATAAGTATGATGAAAGATGGCACCCTATACTTGCAGTAGATTGTGCAGCAAGATTTTTAAAAAGTAAATACAATCCTAAAGACTGAAAAGACGCACGAATATTAGCTCTTAACAGATATTCTGGACGTAATTGGACCGATTATGCAACAAAGGTTCTAAAATATCGAGTAACTATTGATAAATACGAGAACCAGGGAGAAGTAAAGAATATACCTGAGTTCACAAAATGAGTGAATGAAGTTATTGAAAATGAAAAAAAATCAAAAAATTACGAAAATTTCAATACTTTACTTAAAAGTATTGAAGTAGAAATCGATAAAAAAAAGGGATGATATAAAGTCTATCTTGATTATAACAAAGAACAATGCTATAATTATGGACTACAAGAATATATAAATCAAACGAACTAAAAAAGTCTGAATATTCAGACTTTTATCTCTCCTTTTGGATCGCAAGTCCACAGGGGAGTTTTTTATAAATAAATAAATACCAATTCACTCCAAAAAACAACATCGCCATCATCACAAAAATCACAACCTTTGAAAATCTATTCGCTCACTGGAGCAACATTAGCACCATCATCATAAGGGACCAGATTCGAATAAATGCCCTTGTCTCACCTCTTGTCATTCCAAGTCCAAGAAGTCTATGATGGAAATGCGTATAGTCTCCTTTCAGTGGATTTTTCCTCAGGATAAAAATCCTATACAATCCAACCCATATCGCATCAAAAATCGGAAGAGAAAGCGCAACAATTAGCGTTCAAATCTTGGCACCTCCAGCCACAGCCAAATAAGCAAGCGAAAAACCAAAAAACATAATCCCAACATCTCTTACCAGCCCTAAAGGCTTAAACTCAATCACTGCATAAATCATGCTAGTTACAAACAAGAAAAAAGCCAGATTTTGAACCATAGTCAGTACCTCTAGATTTGGAAATTCTGTATAACTCTGAAATACAATATACTTTATCAAAAGAAAAACTGTCAAAAACCCAATCGCTGAAACTCAACTCCCCTGTGCATAAATCCCATCAAATCGATTGATAGCATTGATACAAAACATCGTCCAAATCATAAACCCAATCGTGAAAATCCAGTTTGGGATCTGATAAACCTCAGCTCACAAAATCAATTCCTGATTACCAATTCCACCGATCCAAACAGCCAAAAAAGCTGAAACAAAATGCACGATCAACCTAACAAACGGCGGTATCTTAGAAAATCTCCCCAAATAACTAAGCTCCTCAATGAGTTCTACCACTCCTATCAAGAGCCCCGGAATCAATAATCATAAGAATAATCTAGAAGAGAAATATTCTGGATACAGCACTCCAACACCAATTATCAAACCCAAAATTACAAACACACCTTGTAAGGTAGGCACAGGCTTTCTTGTATTTTTTAGATCACTTCATGGCTTATCAAGTACGTGCAACTTCTTAAAAAGCAAAAGCCCACCTACAGAAACAAGGATCATAATCAGCCCAAACAGAAAATACTCCATCTTCATGATAAAAAGATTTAAAACCAGATTTTTCTCTTTATATTCCCAAAACTGTTTGTAGTGATTATGATCATAAAATCTAGAGGATTTCCTCTGATTTTTCTATCAAAAAAATAAAAAATCAGAAAAAAGCAAGCTAATCAGCTCACTTTTCTCTGGTATTCTAAGGGGTATATTATTTTCTATAGACTTCAAGTACCTTATTGAATTCATTAGCTCCTGGAGGCAAATTTCCCCAAAGATCTGGATTGTATTCTACAAGTACCGAAGCACCATTAATAACGATATCCTTCTTCTCTCCTCAACTCTTTCCTCAATCGACTCATTTAAACCAAGTATAGAGTTCAGATCTTCTAGCAGCTACTACCTTTGAAAGATCTCAAATCGCAACTCATTTGATATGAAGATTTCCGTAGTTACACCACTGTCAGTTATTTAAGTTCTCGTTTGTGTTTTTGAGAGCACCATCTCATGAAGACTTAAATCAATCTCCTGCATAGTAAATTCATCTCACAATTTGACCAGCGTGACCTCACTGTCTAGCACCTCCATTACAAGAATTAGAAGCATCAAAAGTAATAGTTCATTGTGTCATAATCATAGCATTCACACTAACATCTCCGTTTATAGAAATATTTGCATCTGGATCTGTAGCAATTAAAGTGAAAGGCTTACTAACATTAGAAATCAGACCGTCAAGATTAATCTGTTTTCCTGATACAAGATAGATTGACTTTCAAGGAACTTTACTAAGTCACTTCTTAACATTCACAGACTTTGCAATCTTTGAGTATTTATTCTTAAAGGTTGTAAACAGCTTTTTAGTATCAGCTGGCACAGCATAAGCAGCTGCAGAAATAGAAGACGTAGGGAAAATTGGTCCCATAAAACTCTCTCCATTTTTTAATTTATAATTATTAAGAGGAGTTGATGCCTTATTTCAAATTCCATACGGACTCTTTTGAATAAGATACGGATCTGTTACAGCAAAGTCTACCTCACAAACTCTCTCATCTACAACATGATCCTTCGAACCAAGAACTACTTTTCAATCTTTATTATTTGAAATATTACATGTCTTATATTCAACTTTTTCGAGAGCAATCTTATATTCCCCAAATTGAGTAATCTCCTTTTTTTGAGAAGAAAGCTGATTTGGTAAACGAAGAACATTTCTATTAAGGAAGTCAACATCCAAAGTTCCAAAATTTGAAATCACCAGTTTTGATGATAAAGGCAAGAGAGTTGGATATTCCCAATTATCAAGAGTTTTAAAAACATTCTTTACTACTCCTGCTTCCCATAATTTACTACCACCAAAGAAACCTTCTTTATTCTGACCAACAAAAGAGTTAAGACGAGAATAAACATTAGTCGAATTCGGTATCATCCAACCATTCAGACTTACACACGGAACATTAAATTCATACACCACATTTGAATTTGGACTTGACTTCTCTGACGGACCATAAACCTTAAAGAAACATTGAAAAGCTCCATCTTCGCCTAATGGAATCTTATCTTGATCTTTAGCATCAGAACATCCTTCAGTAAAATATTTCCTCAAATAATTAGCATTCTTTTGTCTCTTTTCTTCTGGGGTTCCTGTGAATCCCAATTGAGATTCCATATTCCAGTAGAAAGGAAGCACTTCTCACTTCATAATAGAGATTGATCCATTCTCAAGATCAAAACACTTTGGAGCTACAGTAATTCCATCCTTCTGAAGGGTACAGTTAGGAGTACAAGTATATCCATCATAGCTTCTATCTTGAATACTCTTATTATCTCTAAAAAGATAACCATTTTCAATCCTATGACTTGATCCTCCCCAATCACAAATTTCATTTCAGTCTTTAAGACCATTTCCACAAGAGTAGTTATACCATCAACCACCTCATCCTCCTCAAGTACCTCCACCTGGAGGAGGTGGAGGAGTTGGGGTAGTCACCCTAGCAGGATCTTCGCTATGATCAGTACCACCTCATGGAAGTGGATATTCTACACGTCCAGTATTTACCTGATCTCCATTCTTTTTAGCCTTAAGAATAATATTCAAGACATCACCAGGCATAAAAGCACCAGTTCCCATATTCACATTCCACTGAATATCAGTTGGATGAGTTCCAGAAACCGTAGGCACAATAGTATATGCTGGATGCGTTGGATTATTAGGACCAAAAGTAATCACTCCAGTAAAAGCATTATCTGGCAAATCAGTAGAATCCAAATACTGAAGATTTCCCTCTATTCTATCCTTAACAATAAATCCAGACAATGGTTTACTTGCATCTTTAATTTCAAGCTTAAAGAAAGCAGTCGATCCATTACTAAATTGCATAGAGTTATCATCCCAAGCAGCGCCAGTTTGAGCACTACTTACATATTTTTTAATGAAAAGCTTTACATCAAGTCCCTTTGGAGTAACATCTTCTGTATCACAATACTCAGGAGGATTTCCATCCGGATTTTCTACACAAGCTTTATTAGTATAAACCGTTTTTGAACTCTCAGTAAGTTTAGTCTTCATTTCAATTTGGAAACTTTCTCCCGTTTTAATAGTATCAGGAAACTTAAACTTCCATGTCAAAGTATCCAGATTTTGATTATTTTTACCAGTCGCAAAACTGATTGTTTCCATATTAGGTCTTGCTCCAGTGAGCTGCCAAGCATTATCATAGACAAGTCCAGCAGGCAAGGTATCCACAACAGTCAACCCTGTATAACTTCCAGTTGTCACTGAAACCTTAATTGTAAAGGTCGCTACTTCTCCAGTTGCCAAAACTCTCTTATCAACAACTTTTTCTATAGTAAGTGCTCTATCCTTAAGGGGATATCACTTAGTATCGTGATCTACTACAATGTTATTCACAAGAATCTGAACAAGATTAATCCTCTGATCAAGATAATTAGCCTTTACCTTACCTGTTAAAAGCAAATATCCCTCTTGCAATGGAGCAAGATTAAAACCTGAATATTCTACAACTTGAACTGCTCCACTCATAAAGTGTCCACTTACATATGGAGTAACTCCATGAATTTCACTACTTACATATTCTAGGTTTTGAGGCAAGTAATCTCTTACGCTCACATTATTGATCTGAACATTATGAGGATTCTTAAATGGCATCTTAAATCCAACGAGTTCTCCTACCGCATATCTATGTCCAGCAGGTCCCGTAAGTTCCTTCTTAATATTTGGATTTTTTGGAGTTGTAAGAAGAATCTTTACTCCATCATGATCATCCTCATCCGTTGCATCAGAACATCCCTGTGCCTGAGCAAGCTTTCCATTTCCAGTCACCAAATGTGATTCTCTAAAACAATCATTCGTTGGATTATTATCTGGAGTACTATCTACATCTGTCGTATTATAATCTCCAGAGTTATCTTTACTAATTTCTGCATAATTGGTAATCTCAGTTCCTGTAAAGTTCTCTGAAATCTTTACCTTAAGAATAAGGGTATAATCTTTATTAGGAAGAATTGTCTGAGTCAGTGTTTGTGTAATTTTTCCACCTCCAACATTCGTCCAAGTCGGATCATCAAGCTCAAGTCCAGCAGGCAAATAATCAGTAACTTCAATATTCTTTGCCTCTTTATTCCCCTGGTTATACAAGGTAATTTCAAAACTCAAACGTTCTCCAGTAAGATAAGTCGCCTTTGGGTTAAAAATCTTTTTTGTCAAAGCAAGATCATACTTTGCCTCTGGAGTCTTAGGAGTAACTGTAAAGTCTACACCATCATGGTCATCCTCATCTGTTGCATCTGAACATCCCTGCGCCTGAGCAAGCTTTCCATTCCCTGTCACCAAATGTCCAGCTCTAAAACAGTCATTATTCACATCAGAATCTGGAGTACTATCTACATCTGTAGTATTATAATCTCCAGCATTATCCTTACTAATTTCTGCCAGATTTCTAATCTGCCTACCTGTAAAATTTGCCGAAATCTTAGTCTGCAAAGTTATAGCAACTGACTGCCCAGGTGCGATCTCCTGAGTCAGTGTTTTAACAACTTTCCCAGCTCCTGCATTAGTCCAACCTGCATCATCAAGTTCAAGTCCATCTAGCAAATAATCAGTTACCTCGATATTTTTTGCAACATAATTTCCCTGATTGATCACAGTAATCGAAAACTTCACTGTACCTCCTGTCTGATAAGGACCAGGAGTCTCAGTACTAATCACTTTCGTCAATGCCAAATCATAAACTTTATCATTCTTGGTTGCACTACAGTCTACTGGAGTAGTTCCAGCTTGACCATTACATTTCCAAGTCCATTTATTATTAGCGAACTTGAATTCTGAGACTGTTCCCTTTTCACAGAGATGATTTCCTTCTGTTAAATTATCAAGGACTTTCCCGTTATAATCACTCTTACATACTGGAGGTTCATTATTGATCGGTTGACAAGATGCATTACATCCGCCATTTCCCCAACCAACTTTATTTGGATCATTTGGATCACATTTTTCTCAGTTATCAGCTTGCAAAACTCCATCTCAACACCAATTAGCATAGAAGTAGAAACATTCCGTATGCTTACGCAAATCTCAAACCTTACCGGCACCTAAGAATTGACGATAATTTGTATGAATTCTCAATAAAAATGCTGGAGCATCCTTATTTGTACCAGGAGCAACCGACCTTAACTGAATTCCTCTATTACTATCTGCCTGAAGATACTTATCTGTAAAATTAGGGTCAAAGATATGATATAAATCTCCAGCCTTTGAGGTATACCAAAACTCAGGTCGCCTACTATTGTTTACATAGTTAAATAGTGGATCAGACATATCCCAATTTGTCGTTGACTGAAGTTTCTTCCAAGAATAAGGATATTTATTCTCCTTATCATAATACAAGTAAGTATTATCCGAAGAATTCACAAATTCGTCATAAATACCCAGTCTAGACCATCATTCATAGATACTTCAAGCATTGAAACACTGAGAACAACTATTATTTGAAGGTAGATTACTACAAGAGACTTCCTGATATGGAGCAGCAAATGTATTACCGACTCACAAAATCAACAAAGGCAATGCAAATAGCAGGAATTTAAAGCTTCTCATCTTTTTAAAATATAATTATAAAACCTCGAAACTATTTATAAATATCTATATCTATACACCTAAAGGATTTTCCTTAGTTATCGACGGAGGAGGAGTATTTGGAGCTGGTGAAGTAGGAGGAGTATTTGGAGCTGGTGAAGTAGGAGGAGGAGTATTTGGAGCTGGTGAAGTAGGAGGAACATTTGGAGCACCTGCAGGATTTGTATTAGATGTGTCCTTTGGGTTTTTTACCGGAACTTCTCCCTTACCCTCATCACCAGTATCTTTTGTTCATCCAGGCTTATTAGGAGAGCCTCACTCATCTCCTCCTTTAGTCTTCCCTCAATCGCCCCCTTTCGTAGTCGGAGTCCCAGGTTTATCTGTATGGAAACGTGCAACCTCAGCAGCCACGGCGAATCTTCTCGTAGTATTATTATTCTGAATATCACTCTCCATACTTGCTACAGCCTGAGCAGAACTAGAGATCTCTGCTTCAAACCTATTCTTACCTCCATCAGGATTACCTGGAGTTCCTTCAACATTAAACTGCAGATCTCCAATCATTACCATATGGTTCACACACTGAGCAAAGAATGCGGTAGAAAAGTTTGCCAAAATATTAACCTTTTTCTTTCAAATGTCAATAGACTTAAACTTACCATCTTCTCAAATCGCAAGTCCATTATAAATTGCTTGCCTAATAGACTCAAGCGTGAGGGAAGTATCATCAGGTCAAACCTGATTCTTAATATTTTGAACAATATCGCGAACCAAAATAGAATCTTCATTGAAAAGTTGCTTAAGAACATGTATTTTTACTGCATCAGGAATTGGCTCTTTATTCTTATTTTCTGTTCACTCAATAATATGAGGATTGATAATAGGTCTCATCATATCATCTGGATTCCCATAATTATAGGCAATTACTCACTCCTTCAACACAGATGTAACTTGAGACTTAATATCCTTCGTCCCCTCATTCATAGATTGGAATAACTTCGCATAATCCTGAAAGCAATTAAATTCTGACTTATTTTTATGTAATTCTTTCATCCTATCAACAATCTTAGCGGTAATATGTGTAGTAATCTTATTAAAAGTACTATCATCTGACTTAGCACCATATTCAAGTTTATAAGTATTACCTTCATCAGTCCCCCTTACATTTGTTGTTCTACTAAACATACCATCCAGAGCCAACAAAAATTGTTGGAGACTGATCTTATCTTCAGGCTTTTTTGATTCTTTTAATTCTCTAAGATATTCAAGAGCTTGAGTAAATACTCAAGGATCTCCTTTCTTGTTTCATCACTCTATACTTGCTACATAACTATTCATTTTTTGAAGGAGATCATCCATAATATTAGCAGCATTATTTACATTAGCTTCATCCACATCTACACCACAACAAATAGTCTTCAAAACATTTCTCCAGTCATTATAAGATTTTGTCAAAGAGGGTCTACCTGTAAGCCTATGCCCAACATTTCTGACCGCATTTGACTTCAAAAGGCTCAAATTCTTATAAAGCTCCTCAATATTAGCTTGCACATTCGAATCCATTTTGAGAATCTCAGCATGTCACTGAGGCTTTCTAGAAAGTCCTTCAATCTTTACTTTAAAGTTTTCTGTTCCCGTCTTGATTTCTTCAAACTTCAACTGAGATCTTCCAGTTGTCATATCAATCACAAGATGTTTTCCTTCAGGAATTATAAGAGGATTTCATGTAGCTCATGGAATTCTATAATTTTTTTCAGTATCATAAAGAAACCATCCCTTGCCATCTTCTGTAGATTCTATAGCCAAATTTGCATATTCGGAAGGAAATTCATAACCAGCCTTAACAACTTGTGTCTTCAATTCTTTAAATGCTCTAGCAAACTTCTGTTCATCCAAACTAGCAGCCAATTTTGGCAACTTTTCTGGAGCAATTTTAGCTTCTGGGTTAAGATTCCATTCATTCACTTGATTATTCAAAAAATCATTCACTGAATCCTTTGTAATAATCTGTGCTGACTTATCTGTCCTATGAGCCCCAACATCCAAGGTCATAGCTTTTGAATCAGCCAAATATCCACTTGAAGCTCTCAAAAGAGTATTTTTATGGACAACAATCGTCCTTTTTTCTTTATCAATTTTTATATTCTGCTTAATCGCTGGATTCAAAGCAATATTTGATTTTGCAAGCAACTTATCCAAAGAAATCTGAATATAATCAGCATCTTTTCACTCTTCAACGGCAGCTCCCTCTTGATCAGCTACAAGCAAAAGTGTTCCTTTCTCAACTCCAAGTTGTTGCTCAAGAGCGATCAAATTATTGCTCAAGTTCTCATCCACAAGCTCTCTATTTCACTTTCATGTCTCTCTCATAGCAATAAAATTCTGAGTTGATTCTTTTGTATCAGAAGACCCATGAAATCTATGCTTTGCAAACTTCAAAATTCCAACTACTGGGATCACTCCTTGGAAAAAGCTAACTGAAAGCCCAGCTCCAGAAATATACCATCCCTTATCGGCAAGTTTAAGCGCCTGCATATTTGACCAAGCCTGAGAATATGCGGTCGAAATTTCCTCAGCAATTAAGGAAACATTAGCCTCATTCATTTCAACTCAATCATAATATTGCAAGATCTGACCAAGATTTTTAACAGCAGCCTCAAGCGTTTCTTTCTTAGTTTTCGGATATCTAGCCTCTAATTTCTCCTTAAGAATCTTCTCATCAAATTTATACTTTTCTCAAGTAAACTTTTTTTCAGATTTTTTTTCATCAGAAGAACTCATCAAATCGACAACTAAAGTACCAACACTTGATTTAATCTTTTCCTGCATCTGCAATCTACCAGCATCAAGATCTCTATCTACTCCAAGATTAATATTCCATCCAATTATGCCTGGAGCAATTAAACCTCCAACTCCAAATGTAAAGGTCTTTTGACTTCTATCATCAAGCGATTTATCTTGCTTAGAATTTTCAAAAGTATACCCAAGTCCAGCACTTCCTCCCAAAATTGGAATAGATAAAAGATTAGTTCCAGCAGAAACTCCAGCAAACCCCTTAAATCTACCATTTGCAGAAAGATCTACACTACCATTCCATGCCAGATTCACTCCAGCATTGATAGATCCATCTTCACTATATCTAGCTCCAAAATTAAATGAAAGTCCCTTCAAAATCCTAGTAAGCGGAATATCTACTCCAGCACCAAGCCCAGACTGCCTAATTGCAGCTGCCTGTCCTTCCAACACCTCTCTAAGTCCTTCTCTAAGAAGCTTTGCATCCATATCTCTAAGTTTTTTAAGCTTTTCAGCTGCCTTCTGGTAATTTTCCGCATCTTTATCTCTTCCTTCGGCCTTAGCCTTTGCAGATTTGGCCTCAATTTCCGTTACTTTATCTGACACTTCTTTGATAATCTCTCTAGCACCTTCTTCAACCACTTGATCTCTCATATTTCTTTCCTCCAAAGTTAAAGGAAGATCAGCCGCCATTGCTTTCTTATATTCATCAAAAGCATTCTCTCCATATTTTAGGATATAATTCATATCCATTGGAGGATTCTTAAGAAAATTCTGAACTTCAGTAAAAGTTACAAAATCCTGAATAACATCATCTACAGTCAGTTTTTTTCCTTGAAATTGAGACTTATTAGCCTTAGAAACAGCATTTAAAATATTTTCAAAAGCTTGCTTTTTCTCTTCTAGAGTAACAAATTTACTAAACATTTCCTTAATCTGATTTCCTCCCTTGATACCAGTATCGCCATAAGCGATCATACCATCCAGGTTAAAATCTAGACAAAGATCCATCACTTTATCAATATCATCCTTAGTCACATTTTTACTTTCTTTTAACTTAGCAAATCTCTCATTTCTAGGCAATTTACGTAAATCTAGGGCCTTTTCCACCTCTGGATTAAAGGTATCCAAAGCTGATTGAAATGAACCAGTTTGCCTAATTAAATCAAAATACTTCCTCAAATTTGCCCCTGAGTCATAAGCATCAGTATCCTTAATATCGTGACTTGCTCTATAAAAATTAGAAATATCCTTTAAATAAGTAATTCCTCTTTCTCACCATCTCCTTTGCCACCAGCTCTCTTTTTTGATAACCAAACCATTATCTTCAAATTTCTTAATAAGATCCTCTGGAGTGTAAAATGCTACATTATCATTATGAGCCAAATCCAAAATAAACTTTTCAACAGGCACACCACTAGAAGTCACAGATTTTTCTGAATGTTTTAACACATCACTAACAATTCCAGCAAATTGTCTCATAATTTTCTTCTCAGCAGGTTGAAGCTTTAACTTTTGCTCTGCATTTTCTGACATTTTTTCAAAAAGTTTTCTCACCTCCTTTGCCGTCTTATGAAGTCTCTGTTTATCGGTTTTAGTCTCTACACCAGATACCTTAAAGTTATTATGTGCTGCCACATTATATCACTCAACATCTACAAGAATATCTCTATTAAGCTCAGTAATCTCAATACCAATACGAGCTTTAAGATCAGCATACTCCTTAGAAATCTGTTTTTCCAAATCTTCTAATTCATCAATCTGTGCTTTAAGAGCTTTCTTATCTTTTCTATCCTTTGGATTTTTCAATTCCTCCTTAAGCTGAGCTATAGAACCAGAAATATCTGCCAATGCAGTATTATATTTACTAAAAACATTCTTTTGATCGAGATATACCGCCATCTCTGCTTTATCTTCCTGAGTTTTTGCCTGTTTTGTCGCTTCTTTCAAAAGTAAAACCTGATTACCTTTAAGGACATCATCAAATTTCTTTTGAAATTCTGGACTCTGAAAATTCTGCTTAAGCAAATTAAGTGCTACAGCATTCTCCTCCCTAAACTTAAGAAGCGTTTCAACATCCTTTTGATCAACGGTTTCATTAATCTTTTCATTAATATTCTTAGCCTTCTCAGCACCTAGATAAAGCTCTCTCTTAATATCCTCAGCTCTTTTAATTTCTGGATTACTCATCTTAATATACAATAAATCATAAAAATAGATATATACTTAGGGAATAATTATGCCTCAGTAAGGATCGCATCCAAATCTCTTTCAAAGTGGATTGATTCTGACTTCTTTTCCTCTCTTTTTATTGCTTCAATATTATCAATCGCAAGCTGGAGTTTCCTCTTTCTCTGCTGATCATTTGTCGAATGTACAACACTCTTAAAGAGCTCAAAGAAAGTATCAATCTGCTGATCATTAAAAATATCATACCTCATCAATACAGCAAATCCTCTTGCCGGTTCCCAGATATCTTTTACTTTATCTAGAAAGGTAATGATATACTCCTTTTTCGTCATCTTTCATAACCACTATGATATAAAATTCTTCATAGATAATTATACAGCAAAAAAAATATTTGTCATCTTTTTGCAAAAATCCCATACATTTAATACTTGCCTTTTCTATATTTTATGATATAATATATTTCAGTATAAAAAATAACAAAAAAAACTGACTCTAAGGTCAGTCTTTTCTATATTTTAAAATCAAATTATTCGTAAGCTTCATACTTCTTCATAACAAGTTCTCCTTCAATCTTATTCACAATTTCTTGAACAACTCCTACAATAATAATCACTCCTGAACCAGTCACTACGGTTGGCAACGATCCAACAGCTTCAACAATAGTCTGAACAAAAGGAATCCACTTTAGAATATAACTATAGATACCAATCAAAGCGAGTCCTAAACCTCCCCAGAGGCAAAGGTGCATCAAGATTTTATTAATATATTGAGCTGTAGCTTTTCCAGGTCTAATAGATGGGATAAAACCACCTCTTTTCTGAATATTATCAGAGATCTTATCTGGACTAAAGGTAATCATCGCATAAAAGAAAGTAAACAATACGATGAAGATCACATAAGCAAAGATAGCCCAAACTCCAGGGTTTGCAGAGTAGATATTAAAATGAGTCTCTACCCACTGAGCAACTGCTACTAATTTCACATTTGCTGGATTAAATTGAGTAACCAACTTAGCCAAGAGGTATGGGAATGAAACAAATGCCATACCAAAGATAATAGGCACCATTCCTACTGGATTAAGAGGAATTGGCAAAGAAGAAGACTGCTGAGCTTTTCCTTGCTTAGCATAAATAATAGGAATCTCCTTCACAGACTTTAGAATAAAGATAGAAAGGATCACAAGTACCAACACAATCACCAACACAAACATAAGCATTCCCCAAACACTCTGAGCAGTAGCAAATGATGAATACAACTGTTGAGTAATTCCAGCTACGATTGAAGCAAAGATTAGCATTGAAATACCATTAGAGATTCCCCTACTCGTAATAAGTTCTCCAAGCCACATCAACATAATAGAACCAACCATCATAGTGAACCCAGCCAAAAGCACATTAACAAGAGAAGTATCAATCACAGCTCCACCAAGCATACTATTGATCAAATACACTGATCCTATTCCCTGCAAAAATGCTAGAGGAAGAGTCAAATATCTTGTATATTGATTAATCTTAGCTTGTCCAACTTCTCCTTGTTCACTAAGTTCCTCAACTGCGGGTATAACCACTCCAGCAAGCTGCATAATAATTGAAGCCGTAATATATGGAGAAATACCAATAGCAATAAAAGAAAACTGATCTAATGCCCCTCAAAGCAACATCACAAAATATCCATAGTCAGATGTTCCTCCTAAAGTATGAGAGAGGAGCGCTCCAATATCTGCAAATGGAACAGGAATAAACACCAAGAGTCTATATACTGCCAAAATAGCTAAAGTAAAGAGAATCTTGTTTCTAATAGTCTTATTCATAAAGACTTCACGAAGTTTTTTTGAAAAACTTTTAACACCCTTCATTCTCATGAAATAATAAGTTAAAGTATACCTGATAGTAATAATTATTTCCTCTAATATGTCAAGCGAAACACCAAGAACCACCAGTAAAGAAGAAAGCACGGTAACTCAGTACTCGTGCTTCTCATGTTCTAGTGTATAATAGATTATTCTACGAATTATTTAATATTTCCACCAGCATTTTGAATTTTTTGCTTAGCAGAGTCTGAAAATTGATCAATTCCTTCAAAAGACAATGCCTTAGTCAATTCTCCATTTCCAAGAATCTTAACCTTATCTTCAGTTGAATGAAGGTATCCTAGTTCAACAAGAACTGGCTTACTTACAATATCTGTAACTCTAGTATCCTTTTCAAGAGTAGCCAAATTAAGCACTTCATAAAGTTCAACAAGCTTATAATATCTCTTGAATCCTCTATGCTTAGGCATTCTCTGTACTACAGAAGTCTGTCCTCCTTCAAAGAAAGGCTTCATAGAATGTCCACTTCTTGCCTTTTGACCATTACATCCTCTTCCAGAAAAATTTCCTCTTCCAGAAGCATTACCTCTACCTCTTCTATTAAGTTTGTCTTTTAGACCCTTACTTCTCACCAAACTATGAAGTTTCATGTGTATCATTATCATAAAGAGTAAAAACCTGACTATTCAGCTTTTTCAGCCCTCTTTGGAGCAGCCTTCTTAGCTGGAGTCTTTTTTGCAGCATCAGCTGTCTTCTTTGGAGCAGCCTTCTTAGCTGGAGCCTTTTCCTCAGTTGCTGAAGCTTCTACTTGAGCCTCTTTTGCTTCAGAAACAGCTTCCTCCTTCTTATCTCCCTTAAGTGCTGTAAAATAATCAGCATGCTTATATGCAGACAAAGCCTGAATAGTTGCTAGTGCATTATTAAGCTTATTATTTGAACCAACCATCTTTGAAAGGATATTTGAATATCCAGCAAGTTCCAATACAGATCTGATAGATGAACCAGCCTTAAGTCCAGTACCCTCTGAAGCTGGCAAAAGCTTTACAATACAAGCCTTATACTTCATAGAAATAGGATACGGAACAGTATCGTTCTTTGTCAATGGCACTTCAAAAATATTCTTGTAAGCTTCATGAGAAGCTTTTTGAACAGCGCTAGCCACATCATTTCCTTTAGAAATACCAAGTCCGATTTTTCCCTTTCTGTTTCCAATCAAAATTGTTGCTCTAAAAGAAAGCCTTCTACCTCCAGTAGTCACTCTCGTAACTCTTCTTACCTCCAAAAGCAATTCATCAAATTCCTTCTTTGGCTTTTCTCTTCTAGTATCTCTTTCTGGTCTCATAGACATAGTAATTTATATAGATAAATAGTATTTCAAAAGAAAACTTAAAACTGAATTCCTCCTTTTCTCAAACCATCAGCAAACGCCTTAATTCTTCCATGGTACAAATATCCATTTCTATCAAAAGCGATCTTCTCTACACCTTTTCCCTTAAGAACCTCTGCAAAACTTGCTCCTGCAGCTTCAGCTCTTTGAGTCTTAGTCGCTCCTGATGCAGTTTTATCTGAAGACACTGCAACTACATTTCCTTGTGCATCAAGTACCTGAGCAGACACATAGAGATTAGATCTCTCTACCAAAAGTCTATATTCAGGATGAAGATTCTTAATCTTAGTATTTACTCTATTTTTTCTTCTCAAATACTTTCTAATCTTCTCTTGAAGCTTATTCTTCAAATAACTCATAACAATAAACATATAATAATGTAAAATTACATTCAATAGCTATTATTTCTTAGCAGATTTTCCTGGCTTAATCTTAACATACTCATCAAAATATCTGATTCCCTTTCCTTTATATGGTTCAGGCTTCTTGTGAGATCTAAGCTTAGCGGCAACCTCACCAACAAGTTCCTTACTAATACCTGAAACAAAGATAACAGTGTTTCCTTTAGGATCTTGTTCAACCTTCATATCAATTCCTTCTGGAAGTGGGAAATTAACCTTGTGAGCAAATCCAAGTGAAAGCACCAAAGTTCTACCTTCTAACTTAGCAGAATATCCTACTCCAATAATAAGGAGTTTCTTTTCATATCCATTAGAAACTCATTCTACCATATTAGCAGTCAAAGTTCTTGCCAATCCCCAAAGATTTTTATACTCATCAGAAAGAATAGAAAAAGTCAATTCTGATTCATTTTTTTCGATTTTTACTCCGTGAGGAAAGTTCCAAGACAAAGTCCCTTTAGGACCTGTTACCTTAACTAATCCTTCAGCTAATTCAACCTCAACTCCTTGTGGAATATTTAGAGGTTTCTTACCAATTTTTGACATCGAATCGCAATTTTAAATAGTAAAGTAATCTATTAGGCATATATTAATAAATCTCAGCAATTAATTCACCTCCTAATTTCTTCTGTTTAGCCACATGCGCTGGCAAAAGTCCCTGATTTGTCGAAATAATTCCAAGTCCCTTTCCTCCGGCAACACTCTTTAGATCTTTATATCCAACATACCAAGGTCTAGATGGCCTAGAATAGAACTTTACAGAAGGAATATCATTCACAGGATTTACCACTTTTTTCAATTCAATAGAAATCTCCTTTTTAGAGTCAGTTCCCTGGATTGAAAAATCCTTAACAAACCCATATTGCTTCAAAAGATCAAGAATATTAGCCTTAAACTTTGAGTAAACAACTCCATCTACTGTAGTTCTTCTAGCCATATAAGCATTCTTTATCCTTATCAACAAATCATGAACTGGTGCATTAACATAACTCATTTTTATCAGTACAATTCATAAAATAAAACAAACTATTACCAACTAGCCTTCTTAAGTCCCATAATCAAACCGTCTCTTGCATATCTTCTAAGACATACTCTACAAATACCAAAATCTCTAATATAAGCCTTAGATCTTCCGCAAAGCCTACATCTATTGTAATACTTTGTTGGTTGTTCTAGTTTTTCTCCTTTAACAAACCTCTTTTCAAACATTTTTCATTGTTTAGCTTTTAATGCAGTTCTTGCCATCAGATAACAAATGATAAATATAAATAAT
>CAUSGX010000015.1:0-22214 GCA_963531535.1 uncultured bacterium | reverse complement strand
GGAAAATCTGAAAGAATACAGAAAAGGCTATCCAATCTGCAAAGCTCGCTAAAAAAGCAGTTAATAGTGTAAAAAATATTGAAAAAGTGGCTAAAGCCACAAAAGCTATAGAGAAATGATCAAATGCAGTTAAACTTCTAGGTATGGGTAACAGAGTAGCTGAGGCGGAGAGGGCTATAAAAACAGTAGATCATATCCACGATCTAAGCAAAGTATGAAAGCTAACGGAACTAGCAGCAAAGGGAACTCATTTCGTATTTGAGGGTGTAGGATTTCATGTTACTAGTACAGTCCTCAGAAATGCTCTAAATGGAGAAACTCTAACTGAGTGACTCTGAGATTTGAAAGGATACGTACATAGTATAGCATTTTTGTGAATATTAAAAGCAATTGGTGGACCTCTCCAAAATATTACAGGAGCTGGTGTCAAAAAAATACTTGGAGAAAAATATGCAGCTAACACTCTCTGAAAAGCTCTACAATGAATTACCTCTATCGGAGCCGAACTCTGAGGGTTAATGCTCGCAGAACAAGGAATTAGCCTTGCATTTGATCAAAAACTCTCAGAAATTACTGGAGAAGGTATCGTTCAATCTCTGGGACTAATACTTGGTCTAAGAGCATATGGACGAGGTAAAATGAAGATCAAAAACTGGAGAACCTCAGCATCTGGGAAACTGCAAGATGTAACTATAGAATGAGAAAATGGGGAAGTAGTTAAAGTTGATCCTAATTGAAAAGTTATAGAATCAAATGTTCCAGCTATAATAAAGGGAACAGATATTTTAAATAAAAAAGGTAAAACACAACAAAAAAAGATTGACACTTCAAAAACAGAACAAAAGCAAACTGAAGCTCACAAGACAGAACAAAAGCAAACTGAAGCTCACAAGACAGAACAAAAGCAAACTGAAGTTGAAAAGGAAACCAAATTAGAAATCAATGAAAATGATTCACAATCTGTAAAAAATATCAAAGCAGAGATCAATGATGCCATTAATGAGCTTGAGAAACTTGAGATCCAAGATAAGCTATACAAAAGCAAAAGATCAAAGATCAAGAAAGAAAAACTAGATGCTTTTGACGAACTAATAAGACTCAATAGAGAAACAATTATAAAAAGAAAACACAAGATCCAAGAGCTAAAATTGAGACTAAAAGATCAACTCAAGGAAGAAGGTAAAACTAGTAAAGAACCCTCTACTGGAGAAAAGAGTGGAGAGACCGATACCACTGATAATACAGAAAAAATAAGAGAATATTTACTGGACGAACTCCAAAAAATTTCCTGAGAAAAATACAGAGAAGAGTGTAAAATCACTCTAAATAGATATCCTAAGCTTGATATAAACACTCTAAAAGAAATTTATGCAACATCTAAAGGAGCAACTATTCCTCTCAATAAGATAGAAAGATTCGCAAAAGCTTTTGAGAATAACCAAGCTCGTCTTCAAGCCGCAAAAAATGCTGTAAAACTTTTTGGGGAAGAACTTTCTCTAGAAAATATTTATAAGTATGATTATATAAAAACTACGCATTCAGTATCAGATCTCAATACTATAAAAGAACTTCTTACACTTTCTGGAGAGGCTCCCCTTTTGAATAATCTTCAAGAAGCAGCAATTGTTCTAAATAGATATCCTAAACTTGATATAAATACATTAAAAGAAATAAGGAATCAAACTAAGTCCCCTCTAAAATTAGAAGAGATTGAATGATTCGCACAAGTGGCTGAGAGAAACTATAATGTAGATATGAAAACAGTAAATGAGTTATTAAAACTTACAAAAGATCCTAATTGCCTATCAAAGATCCAGAAATATTTTGATGTAGCAAAAGAGTTTCCTACCCTATGAAAAGATATGGAAGCAAAATATTCCTTTTTTGAGGGAAGCGAAAAAGAGATCAATCAAAATGTAAATTTTATGCAAACAATGTTAAAAAATAAATCAAAACTATGAGATCTTGAATCTAGTTTGATAAAAGTAAAACTCTCTAGAATCCTTCATAAAGAAGGGCTTATTGATTTCAAAGTCACAGATGAACTTGCCCAAAAAATATTTAAGGGCTACAAAAATGGACAAAGTAAAAACTTAACTCAGTATAAAAATATCGCAAATGCAAAAAATGGGCTGGAGAAGATTAAGAAAGATATCTGAGACGAAAAGATCGCAAATATTTTAGTTGAATCAGGAATTCTCTGAGAGAATTTCTATCTACTAGCTCATAATAGAATCACTCTAACAAACAAAACTATAAAAAGGCGAAAGCAATCAGAATTACAACAGAGAGAACAAGATCTTAACACAATTAGAGAAATTATATGATGAAAAATAAATAACATAAGGGAATATATAGAGCGCCTAAGCAAAAATAATGGGAATGAAGTATCAAAGGCTCAAAAAATTTTGAATGTAGGAGAGATAGTGGGAAAAAAAATGATGATAAGCAAGCTGGAAAATTTAATGAAGAAAATAGAAAACGAAGCCGACTCCAAAATGCTGAGAGAATTGATAAAGTTAGAGGACAAGCGAGTAGACAAGAATAAAGGAATAAATAAAGATGGAGAGTTAGATCCATGGATAGGTTCTGAAACTTTAAGGATGTATAATTTAGTTTTAGAAAATAATTCATTTAATTTTAGAGAGTTCATTTCTAGGAGCAAAGAATACCTCAAAAATAACGAGCAGCTCAGCAAGGAAGATTTTGACAAATTATTCAAATGAATAGGAAAGAAAGGGAAATACTGATACACTCCTATCAAACAAACGAGGTTATGATATTGTTATGCATATGCAGGTTTTGAGCTCATGCAACGCTCTGGAGCTTTTGAAACCTTGATAAGAACCTCCCTTAAAAAAACTCCAGATGGACAGTGATGGGAAGTAAGAATACCTCTAGGAAGTAAAGATGGGCATATCATTAAAGTTTCAAATAGTGAATTACACCAAATATATCTGATCCCCAAGGGAGAACCCATGAAGCTAGAGCCTATTCGTGTTAACAGTGATAGCTCTGTGGGAATGAAGATTTTGGAAATAGCCTTCATTAAAGAATCAATACTTAGCAATCCAAAACTTGAAAATCTAGGGAAGACTGACCTGAACAATATTGAGATAAACGAAGAGGCAATCAAAAGACACAATCTGTCCGACACCCATGTCAGCATCCTAAAATGAAGAATGAGTGGAAAGAAGTTAATAGATGTAGCTCTAGAGGCAAAACAGTCTTACAGGAAGACGGGAGACTTTAAGCTAACGAGTGAACACATATTTAGTGTTGAGGGAGGAAGAACAGCGAATTTTATGGAGATGATGATGGGGAAAGAGGTTATCTCGAAAGAAGAATATACTAGAAAAGAAAAAGATACTAGAAAAGAAAAAGATACTAGAAAAGAAGAAGATACTAGAGAAGAAGATACTAGAGAAGAAGATACTAGAGAAGATAAGAGAAAATTTTTACTTCAGTATGCTAATCTAGGTAATATAAAAATAACGATATGAGCAGACATTGATTGAGGAAAGATTAGAAAATTAAAACTTCGAAATCCTAAAGGGGGAGACAGCAAAGAAACATTAGACTTTCATGCACAACATGCTTATCCAATAAATAGGATCTTTACGGATGCTTGGTGAAAACAAGTTGTCGAATTTAGAAATCCTCGAGCGTCAACCACAACTCCTTACAAAGTTGAACTAAATGAGCTTATAAAAAATACTGACAATATTAGTGTAGCATATATCAATACGAATAAACTCTTTAAATAAATTAACTTTATATTTTTACCCAAAAATATGGAAATCTCTAATACTTTAACAGAAAACAAAGAAAATAAAAAAAACATCACTCAAGAAGTCCAAACCATCACAGAAGACAACCTCGCAGACATTTTATCCTTTGATAATCTCTCAACTATGAAAGTATCTGAACAAGACATCCTAGAGCTTTTTACTAAAATCACAACCGAACAACAACAAGAAATCATTGAAAACTGTAAAGCAATTATAGAGAACCGCGGATCAATACCCGTGTTTCTCAACAATATTAGCTGTCAATTAGCCTCAGATGATGCGACACTTTCCTATGAGGCCAATGCATGTATCAGATTTCTTGAATCTGTAGCAGAAGGAGATAAACAATACTTCTCACTACTCATCAAAAAAATGGAAAATTGAACACAAAAAAAATCTGAGTATTAAACTCAGATTTTTCTCTTATACAAAATTTAAACCCTCTCAGGTTCTAAAATAATCTCCTTTCCCCTCTGCATGAGCCGAACCAACCTCTTCTGCGCAAAGAGTGAAGCTACTGAATCCGTAGCCAAAATACGAACAGAATACCTATTCAGGTTTTTATCTTGTAAAAAAGAAGAAAAAATCTGATCTAAACTGGATAAAGTATGAAATCTAATCTTCTTAAAATTAAAAAACTTAGCAACTGTTTTTTCCGATGCAAAAATACAATAATTTAACGGAATCAAAGTATCAATCATCGCATCTTTAAAAGGGAGAAGTTGATGTTTTAGGAGGGTATTTGTCAGATACGACTTCCAAGAAAGTTGCGATAAAAGCCCCTTTGCGACACCAAGCTTTTCACTCCAAAATACAAATGGAAAATGAAATTTCTTTGTCGTAGATTGAGCTGACTGTAAGACATATTGAGTAGCAAAATCTGAAATCAACTTTTGAGCCACAGAAAGTTCCTCCCCATCTCCGAAGACCCCAAGCTTCCCAACCAAAGAATACTTAAACACAAATTCAAAAAGATACTCCCTAAAAAGAGGTAAAATCTGATTTTCTCCCTCCTTTAATAAGGCAAGTTCATATACTGGAGGCACGATAATCATCTCAGCTCCCTGCTTTTTTAAAGTCTCTACACCTTTCTTAACTGCGGCTAAACTTGTTCAAAAGTACTTATCTCCATAAGAAGCCATCAAACTATCAAAGTACACAATATATTCACAATCGTACTTGTTTAGAATCTTAAAGAGAATAAGACTCTCTACACCACTACTAACGATTCCAATTTTCATCTTTTAAGAAACTATTTGCTTAGATAAAGTCAGATATCTTCCTAAATCACACACGAAAACATCTATCTCTTTTGTCGTCAATAAACGCTCTATCAATCCTTCAATATCCTTGAGTTGAGCAATCTTCTTGGGCAAAAAAGTACTATACGGACTCTGAAGGAGTTGCTGCTCATAATCCTCCTTCATACTTACAAATTCTTGACGCTTTTTAGTCAATTCATCTGTAACAAACTCCTGACTTCTCGCCAAAAAATTAGACTGAAAATCTGAAACTGCGTTTTCGATCAGCTTAATTTGAGAGAAAAGTTTGAAAAAAAGCTGCTTTTTCTCCTCATAGAGAACCCTTCGATACTCTACATCATCTCCCCTATTCATATTGGCAATCACCTGCATAATGCTAGAATATTCTCTCCTCAAATAACTATCCAACAGCCTGCGGTACTCAGTACACTTAAAGGTTCCCTCCTCCTGCAATAAATACACCCTCACACTCGTCTCGCCAAGCTGACAATATAACCTCTCAGAAAAATTCTCATTTGCAAAACTCCAGCCCATCAATAGACTTCCAGCCATCAAAGGAAGAATTATCCTTTTCAAATCTCTCATCTTCTAGCAGTGAAAAGTAAAAATTAAGCTCAGATTTTTAATATCTCTTGCTTGGTACGCAACCAAAAATATTGCTCAGCCATTTTACCTGTCTTGATCGCATATTCAAGATCAATCAACAGTTGAAAAAAACTAACTAAAAACCCCTGATTTTTCTGAAGCTGCGTAATATATTTCAGATTTTTATTAACAACAAAAGGATGCAACTTTGTCTGAGCAATAATCTCTTTCGCCGAAACAATCCCCTGCCCATACAAATCCAAAATCGTTAAATAAATCTTGAGTCCCCAAGTCAAAAGCCCTGAAACTTCATTCCAAGATTTACCATCTTCCTGCATTTTTTCTAGACTCTTGACAGCAAGCCTAGGATCACTCCACAAATGATCAAAAATTTCAAATGCATCTCATTCAACCAATCAAAAACAATACTGATGAATAGCATCAATAGAAACCTGAATCTCTCACCTCGTCTGTAATCAGATTTTTAATTTTTCAATCTCATTCTCTAGACGATACATATCATTTCACACCTTGAGCAAAAGCATATCCACCTCAGGTTCTCCAATCTGAAATCCAATCAACTGCTCTCTAATAAATCCCTTTAACTGAGCCTCCTTATAAGGAGCAAATTCCTTGAGTTGAAGCTGTTCACTAAACCACTTAAAAGCTTTTGTCCTCTTATCTGGCTTATAAGAGACTAAAATCAGAATCGTATCACTGGTTAACAGGCTCATATTTTGCTGAAAATCCTCAAGAAATTTATCAATTTTATCAGTCATAAGCGAATTATTTTCATAAGTATCCCTAGGAACGCCATAGAGAACTACCATTTTTTTGCTCACAAAAAGACTTCCAGCATAAAGTAGTTGCTTAATCTCTCATAAATCCCAGTTTTGTGAGGTAAACTCAAAAAGCGTATCTGCTCAATATTTCTCCTGAAATCAGATTTTTCGTTTTTCGAGTTCCTTATTGAGCGTATAGGTATTTTCTCAACAAAATAAGAAAGCTGAATTGAGCATACGACTCCCTAGAGATAAAACAAGCTCTAGTATATGAATAGTCTAAAGCTTTTCAAGCAGAAAAGATTAGTACGAAAGAAGTCTGATTTCAGTATTTTTCTTTCCTTTTCTTTTCCCCTTCCTACTTAGTTAATATTTCTACCGGATCCTCCCCTTGACATTCTACCGTAAATAAATATAATAGGCAAGTCAATGAGATCGTTAACAACTATGTTTAAAAATCCTACCTTAGCATATTGAGCTAAGGTGCCTACATATATGTCTTTTGCCTCCATTTGTGTTCACAAGACAAAAGAGGGAAAAATCATCACCAACTTAATTAAATCTTTATTTTATGAAACAGGGAGAAATTACATCTATCTGGAATATGAGACCGAACTTCTTTCATGATCTCTTTTCTTTCACGCTTGATAAGTCACGCCGTGTCTCTCAGAGCTTAGAGAAAGCCTCTATACAAATTACTAAGAGGGAACGAGACTTCCTAGGTAGTTATGGTATTGATATCCTATCTTTTTTAGTTAAAGTAGAAGATATGCATATGGAGCCAACTCCAGAAAAGAGGGCACAGCTCCAAGATGAATGTTTTGAGGAACTTGAAAGGATTAGAGAGATCTTCCGGAATAAGGAATGAACCTCATTGACAAAGTACTCCACAACTTGTGATGTGGAAAGGGATATGAGTATGCCCAATAATAAAATTACTCGTATATAATCCTTTGGTTTTCCCAAGGGATTTTTCTTTTCTCTTGACTTTTTAATATAAATAAGTATGATCACTATATCAATGAGATCGTTAACAACTATAGTTAAAAAAACCTACCTTAGTATTGATCTTTGGTATCTACATATACGTCTTTTGCTTCCATTTGTGATCACAAGACAAAAGAAGAAAAATCATTGCTTAACTTAAATCTTTATTTTATGAAACAAAGAGAAGATACGGATATCTTAGAAATAAAACTAAATATCCTTCATAAACTGTTTGCTTTTATCTATAATAGTAAAACAGCAGAAGAGAAACTATCCGAAGTTACTAAGGAGGAAAAGGACCTCTTAGTCAGTCATAATGTTAATCTTCTAGCCTTTCTTGGTAAAATAGAAGATATGCATAATGAAGGCTCCTCAGAACTTGAGGCGTTACTCAGACAGGAATGTCTCGAAGAACTAGCAAAAATCAGAGACATCATTCTAAATAAGGAATAAATCTCATTGATAAAGTATTCCACAACTTGTGATGTGGAAAGGGATATGAGTATGCCCAATAGTAAAATTACTCGCATATAATCCTTTGGTTTTCCCAAGGGATTTTTCTTTTCCACTTGACATTCTATAGAAAAAATATATTATCCATCCCGTAAATAAATAAAAATAATAAAAGTATGAAAAGAAAAATTTTAAGCAGAGTTATATTGAGCTTTTTAACATGCTTCCTTATTCCATCGGCTCTAATTCCGGTGGTTCTCGGATTAGAAGTTCGCATCGAAGATCCTTTGTTTTGGCTGATGCTGATCGTGGGACCAATGATTATGATAGGTCTTCTCGTCCTATTCATAAAGCTCTTACCAAAGCGTTTGAGTATTCCTCACAAAATCTTATTTGCTATGGGGTATCTATTTATGCTTAATATCATAGCCTTTCAGGCAGAAGATCTATGGAAATCCATAGCGACAGGTATTTTTCTAGGAGGCAGTATGGCGGTGATTTTTGTTTGTTTTTGTGAACTGCCTTCAGAAAATATCTGATAGAAAAGAAAGCTGGAAGTCCATCTTCTAGCTTTTTTCAGTTTCTAGAGAGGAAAGCACAAGCAGGAGATCCCTCATTAAAGAAAGGAAAACTCGAAAATATAAATCGCTTGACATTCAAGGCGGGAAAACTATCATAGGAAACTCATAAACCAATAAAATAAGTTGTTATGAAAAAAATCTCCACGAAAAAGCTCGTTTTGGGGTCTTTTTCGCTCGCTATGGCTATGCCATCGGTCACAGTACTATCAGTGGTGCAACTAGGAATTAAACCTTTGGGCACTGTGTTTTGGGTGCTTATCGCTTTAACACTCTCAGCTGCTGCAATGCTTTTTGCGATTACCAGCAATCTCCTGAAGAGGTATGCCGATGAGTCTGATTAATTCCCTTGACATCCGGTGTATTTTGCTCTACCTAATCTGTAGATCGCCTATACAGGTCTGTGATGAATGATGAAGGAATGGGGACAGGTATTTTTCTAGGAGGCAGCATGATAGGGATATATGTTTTTATGAGCTGCCTCCAGAGAAATCCTGAGGAAACAAGGAAAGCTAGAAGTTTCTTTTCTAGCTTTTTTTATTTTAGAAGAAAGAATGGATGAGAGTATGTGTCTATCAGCCAAGTAGAGGCTCTCCGGAGGCTGGAGAATCTATTTATAGAAGCAAGAAATAAAAAATTAAACTTTAAGGAATAAAAATCCTTGACATTTTATATAAAAACATTATTATTCTAATTCAGTAATCAACAAAAATTAGTTTTTATGAAAAAAGAAGTCTTAACACAAGTCATTGTAAACTTCGTTTTGTGCTTTGTGCTACCGGCAGTTGCAATGCCTATCCTCTATGGCCTTAGAGGTCCAGAGGGATCTACCACATTTATAGCTCTATCACTAGTAATAGTGGCATGCTATTCATGTTTGGTCGCTGTTTTTGTGAGTCTCACGCAGGATTCCCTCAGTAAGACAAAGCGACCACTCTTTATGTACCTATATATGGGTATCACAGCGACACTATTCCTCGTCATCGGGGACTTAGTGAGATCTATCCTCGTAGGGGTAGCTCTAGGAATCCTAACGGAGTCACTCCTCGTGTGGCAGACATGCAAAACTCCGGAGAAATCCTGAGATAACAGTAAAAAGCTAGAAGTCTCTCTTCTAGCTTTTCTTTTTTAGAGGAGGAATAGATAGAGAGAAATATATTTACCGGATGAGCAAGTTTTCTCAGGGAGCCAATAATTACCTCCTGACTCAAAACTAATAGGCTCTGAGAGTCAGACTTCTAAAACTCTTGACATTCTTTATAAAAACAGTATTATCTACCTCAGTAAACAAATAAAAATAAATGTCCTATGAAAAAAGAATTCTTAATAATACTCATTGCAAATTTTATTTTTTGCTTTGTGTTACCTTCGGTTGCATTACCCATCCTTTACAGTCTCACAGGTCCTACAGAAAATCCCAGGACCGTAGGGCTTCTCATGGTATCTGTAGTATGTTCTGCTACGATGGTCTTTGCTTTTATGAGTATTTTACCAAAGACCCTCAAGGAGAAGCAACAGGATAGATTTATCTCCCTGTATGTAGGCATGGCCATCACTATGATTCTCTTTGCCCGTAATATGGCGGTATCGCTCCTCGTAGGAGTAGTTCTGGGACTCGTAATGCTGGCACTCCTCTGGAGATGTGCACACAAGCCTCCAGAAAAAAGTTGAGGCAATAGTAAAAAGCTAGAGGTTATCCTTCTAGCTTTTTTGGTTGTGAGGGGAAAAAGATTTTATTCAGATTTTTCTGGTGTTTTCCCTCCCTCTGTCCTTCTATCCTATCGGTAAATATAAACAAAAAGAAATCGGAGCTACATTTTGATTTGACTTTATAAAAGTAATATATATATACGAGACAGTTTCCTTTAGTTTTTAATCACAAATGATGGAAAAAGTCTATAAGACCTCTAAAGTCAAGTTTATCACCGATATTGCGATCGGGGCTGGAGCCGCTGCGTTCATCGGGCTAATTCTCACAAGATTTATGGATGGGTTAACCAAGCCGATAGTGATTGCTGCCGTGCTGTTTATTCTCTATGCATGGATGATCTCCTGAGACAAGATCACGGTCACTCTTACTGAGAAAGAGGTGAGGATCAAACAGGGTAAAGAAGAACAAGTCTTTGACCTTGAGAAAACAAGCTTTGGTTCATATGTACACACAGAAAACGATAATACTGAAAGATACCTCTTGATTGGAACTGGAGACGGAAGCGAACTTAAAATCTGTTGCACGCTTCTAGGAGCAAATCAGTTTGACCAGCTTCGCGATGATCTAGGAATCACTGGCTCAAAGCAAAAGGCAGTAAAACTTGAGACAAAAAAGAAATAATTCTGGTTTTTAATTCTTATATTTAACATAATGAATGGAGTAGAACTTTTTGGAATGCAAATTCCTGCTGTAGCGTTTTATGCTGTGGGGTTGATGATCGCGTTTGGAGGATATTCTCTCTGGCTAGCAAGCAAAAACAAGAAGAAAGTACAAGCTTGGCTTGAACAAAATCCCAATGCTGCCAAGGTATATATCAAAAATAAAATCTGAGCACTTGGAAGTGGTTCATTGGGAGTATACTCAGTAGATGGAGAAGCGAGAAATATGGTGATGATGTTCTCTGAGGGAACTAAAACTGGATTTTACCTTACACCAGGAGCTCATACGATAACTGTTGGGTACCAGAAAACAAGAGCAAGTCTCGTTTATCAGAGCGTAAACACTACTTATGAACCAACTGAGCTAGAAATTGAGGTAGAAGCTTACAAAACCTACCAACTTAGCTTCAATGAAAAAGAAGAACACTTTGACTTTGAAGAAAAGAACTAAAAAAGCTCTAAAAATCTGAAAAAATCCCCTCGATTGGGGATTTTTTCTATACAAAAGATAAACACTAACTTAAAATAATCAATACACACTCGACTACCCTGGCAAAGGAAACCTCTGAGCAAAAGTTCTCACCTCCTCTCTCAAAACTGCCAGCTCAGCGCTGTTATTCCTCTGATTGATTGCACGATCAATCAACTGAGCAACTGTCCTAGCATCAGACTCACTCATACCTCTGGTCGTCATCGCTGGCATCCCAATTCTCAGACCAGACGGAGCAAAAGCTGGACGGAGATCATTTGGAACAAGCGACTTTGAAACAGAAATTCCAACCTTATCAAGCACTTTTTCTACTTCTCCTCCATCAAATTCCTCCTTTGAGAAATCTAGAAGCATCATATGATTATCCGTTCCTCCTGTCACAAGATCATATCCTAATGCAAGGAATTCATCAGCCATAGCTTTAGCATTTTTGAGCGTCTGCTGTGCATAATGAGAAAAATCAGAAGTCTGAACCTCTCAAAGTGCGACTGCGATCGCAGCGATAGTATTCATATGAGGACCTCACTGCATTCCAGGGAAAACTGCACGATCAATCAATGTCGGAATATTCTCAATGCTAAATTCAGGCTTTTTTAATGGATTTCAAACCGTTCCCTTACTCAAGATAAGAGCTCATCTCGGACCACGAAGTGATTTATGAGTAGTAGTCATCATCGCATGAAATCCATAATCCAATGGATTTTTCAAAAGTCCAGCTGCGATAAAGCCAGCAATATGAGACATATCAGCATAAGCGATAGCTCATACCTCATTTGCAATCTCAACAAATCTCTCATAATCGAGCTCCCTTGGATAAGCACTAAATCATGCTAGAATCACCTTGGGATGAAATTCATGAGCGAGAGAACGGATCTGATCAAAATCAATACCCCCATCAGCTAAAGTCTGATACCCATGGAAGTTAAATACCTTTGAAATAAAAGTAACAGGAGCTCCATGTGTCAAATGCCCCCCATACTTCATATCCATCCCTAAGATATGATCTCATGGCTCCATTACCGCACTATAGAAACAAAGATTCGCAGCAGCTCCAGAGAGCGGCTGAACATTTGCGTGATCTGCTCTGAAAATCGCTTTTGCTCTATCAATCGCTAACTGCTCGAGCTGATCTGTATTTTCCTGCCCTCAGTAGTACCTTCTTCACGGAAAACCCTCTGCATACTTATTCGCAAAAACAGAGGATTGAACTTGCAAAACCTCTTTTGACTGATAGTTTTCACTCGCAATAAGCTCAATTCCTTCTTGCTGTCTCCTCTCTTCCTGAGAAATCAAGTCAAAAACCCTTTGTGCTGCATTTTCCATTTCTTTTTTTCTGATTAGCAAGTAAAAAATCTGACTTTTCAACCTTATATTTTGTTTAATTATCGCAAATATCTAGATTGTAAGGATGTACTTCGTAGTTCTAACGATCGATGGAAGAAGTAAGAAAATCAAAAATGATTACTCATCTACAATCAATTCTCACCAATCTCACTGCTGAAGCCCAGCAGCATTCCCCTCCTCTACATCAATATGCATATCCAAAGCGAAACGATCATCTACCCTAATTACCACCTCATCAAATACAAGAGCTCTAATTCCATTGGTTTTTACTTTCACAATTTGCCCATTATGAACTCAAAAATCCTGAGCATCAGCAACACTCATATGAATATGTCTTTTCGCTACAATCAGTCCTTGCTTAAGTTCAACTTCTCCAGCTGGCCCAATCAATGTAATACCAGCAGAACCTTCAAGATCACCAGATTCCCTAATTGGAGCTTGTGTTCCTAGCTTAAAATTATCTCCCATCATAATTTCTACCTGAGAAAACTTTCTATAAGGCCCAAGTATTCTAACTTTTGAAAGCTCTCACTTAGGTCCTTTGATCGTTAAAGTCTCAGCACACGCATATTGTCCTGGTTGAGAAAGCTCTTTCATAGGAGTCAACTCATAATTTGAGCCAAATAATGTATTCGCATCTGCTTGAGATAAATGCACATGCCTATTTGAAATTCCGATTGGTACTCTCATTAAAAAAAACATAAAAAAATAAAAAAGCTGATCTCAAGCATACTCAAATAAGCCTTATTTTCAAGATTTTTCATTAAAAAAGAAAAAGCTGAAATACTTCAGCCTTTTTTCTTATTTCTTTGGAATCAAATCTAAGACAATCAACTCTGAACGCGAACCAAGCCTCATCGCAGGCCCCCAAGTTCCGATCCCTGAACTCACAAAGAGTGAAGAAGTATCAAAACTATAAAGCCCTTTAATATATGGGAACGCCATTTTTACAAATAAAGTAAACGGAAAGAGTTGCCCATTATGCGTATGTCCAGCGACTTGAAGATTAACGCCATACTTCATTGCAACCTCAGGTCCAACCGGCTCATGCAAAACTAAAAGTTTCGGATACTCAGTTTCCCATTGTATATTTTTAAGTTTATGCGCCAAAAGGTTCCTATTTTTCTGAGAATCACTTCCATTCATATCAGACAGTCCGAGGATTTCCCATCATCAAAGAATCAACTTCTGATCTGATAACATATGCAATTTTGTAGGAGAAAGAAGCGACTTCACATATGCATTCCCAGCATAAGCTTCATGATTTCCATACGTAAAAACAACTTCCTTATTGATCGTATTGAGCACATCAAAATCTCCAATATCGAATCCTCTTCCATCAATAAAATCTCAATTGATTACTACAAAATCGGCATCAATTTTATTAACCTTCTCAATAATACTATATAAGAAAGGTAAATCAGATTTTTTTGCGATATGAATATCTGACATATAGATAATCCTACTTGGAGACTGGAGATTATCAACTGGAATCTGAATAGTCCTAATCACTGTACTATGCGCTGCCCACCAAGCATAAATCGAGAGCCCAACAACTGCAATCACAAAACTCCGACCTCAATATACTCCTCTAATAGAATACGGAGTCCAAGCCAAGAGTCCACCTTCAATCGACCAAAATACCGCAATCACTGACAAGGCAACCGTTAAAATTCCTAGCACAGTCATTGTTGTAGTTTCCCAGTAATCACCAACGATCGACTTCGCATTTTGATGAAAGATCACGTATCCAAGACACAAAACCACAATCGCTGCCGCAATCAGCAAAAACATCATTCTATCAAGCTCCTGCCCAAAAAACCAAACAATATTGGAAACAACAAAATTCATCAATAGAATGAAGATAAGCACGAATAGAATTCCGACTATTCCCATTTTTAAAAAGAGAATTAAAAACAAAGAAAAAAGTCTGAAATCATCAAACGAATCTCAGACTTCTTCTTTCTTAGATTATTTTCCGTGACATTTTTTATATTTTTTTCCACTTCCGCATGGGCATGGATCATTAGGTCTTACCTTTCCATCAGGATATGTTACTTGAGGAGTCTCATCTGCCTCAAATACTTCAACATCATCATCAGACTCGAAAAGCTGACTTCTTTCGTCACTCTCCTGCACAAAAACTGGTTGAGATGGAGCCTGAGCTGGCAAATCATCAGTTGCTGATGCCAATATTTCCATTACCTTACCAGCACGATCCTCATCACTTGTAATATCAAGTGTTGCCTGCACCTGTTGCTGTTGCGCAAGCAAATCAAAGTCAATCTTCATAAGGTAAAGTGCGGTATTATTGATAATTGAAGAGATCAATTCTTGGAACTTTTCAAAAGATTCCTTTTTGTAGACTACAAGCGGATCTAACTGAGCATACGCCATAAGTCAGACTTTTTCTCTAAGATTCTGCATTTCATCGATGTGATTTACCCAGAGTTTATCTAGGAAATGAAGATGCACCTCTCTAAATACATCAAACAATACCTTTGTCTCAAGCTGACCAAATACTCTCGTGAAATATGCATCAAACCTTTCAAGCAAAACTGCTTTCAATCCTTCATAGTCTAGCTTAGCATATTCATAATACTCAGCCTGTGTAAAGTTGAGTCCAAACTCCTTATTTAATACGACCAAGAGATCAGCTACAGATTGCCCTGTGATCTCAGCATTTGTAATCTGAGCAATAATAATATTCTTAGCTTCATTAACAAAAGCTTCCTTAAGATTCTCCACATATTGAATTCTCTTATTTTCATCATGCTCACTTTCAAGAATCTCATCTCTTGTCTTATAAATTCTCTTTCTCTGCTTGTCTACCACACTATCATAGTCAAAAAGATGCTTTCTAATACCAAAATACCATCCTTCAATTTCCTTTTGCGCTCTCGTACTTACAGTGGTAAATTGTTTTTGAGTAAGTTCTAGACTCTCTCTATCAGCCTTTGAAAAAATCATAGAAACCAGAGACTGAATCCTCTCCCCTCCTGTCTTTCTCATCAAACTATCATCCAACGCTACAAAGAAAATCGAAACACCAGGGTCTCACTGTCTTCCTGCTCTTCCTCTAAGCTGATTATCAATTCTTCTTGACTCATGTTTCTCTGTTCCTAGGATAAAGAGTCCAAAAAACAGATCTTTTTCAATACTTTCAGATTTCTCAGAAGTTTGGAGTGGGATAAAACTCACTCTCGCATATGGCTGAGAATTTTCTTTTCTCTTCAAAGTTAGTTTTGCTGAAATTTTCATCTCAGGCAACTCAATTCCCTGCACAAGTCCATCTATCTGTGCATCACTAAGCCCAAGCTCTTTTTTCAAAGCATCAAGGAAAAGTCAATATTCAAGCTCAGAAAAAAGATTTCCAGAAATCTGATTTCAGTTTTTTACCTGCTTGAGAAAATAGCGGACATAATTTTCAGCCAGTCTCTCATTTAATCAATCCTCAAGTTTAATATCTGTACCACGACCAGCCATATTTGTAGCAACCACTACAGACTTATATTTTCCAGCATTAGCTACGATATTTGCCTCCTGCTCATGAAACTTAGCATTCAAAACATAATGCACAATTGCCTCCTGCTCAAGAATCCTAGAAACATATTCAGAAGTCGCAATATCTGCAGTACCGATCAAGATCGGCTGCCCCATATCGTGATAAAACTTAATATAATCCTTCACAAATCTCCACTTAGTTGGCTGATTATAATAGACCTTATCATTCATATCTACTCTAAGCACCTTCCTATTGGTTGGGACAATCACGACCTCAAGATCATAGATCTTACTAAACTCTTCTCCCTCAGTAGAGGCAGTTCCAGTCATACCAGAAAGCTTTGCGTATTGCTTAAAAAAGTTCTGATAAGTAATAGTCGCCATAGTTTGAGATTCTCTTTGAATTTGCACTCCTTCCTTCGCCTCAATCGCTTGATGAAGCCCCTCAGAGAATCTTCTACCAGGCATAGTACGCCCAGTATGCTCATCTACGATCAAAACCTCACCATTGGAAATAATGTAATCCTTATCTCTGATATATACAGCCTTTGCCTTAAGAGCATTTTCAATATGATGAATTTCCTCATATCCCATATCCTTGTAGATATTTTCAACCTTCAAAAGTTCCTCAAGCCTAGCAATACCTCTTCCAGAAAGCTGAGCAGTCTTGGTCTTTTCATCGATATAGTAATCTCCATCTTCCTCCTGTGGCTTCCCTCCGTTATCAGTCAAGATTTCCTGAATAAATCCTTTTGAAACCTTCTTTTTCTCAGAGCATGGAGTCAGAAAGTTCACCATCTGTGCATAATAAGTATACTTTTCTGTTGGTTCTTCTCTTGGCTGAGAAATGATTAACGGAGTTCTCGCCTCATCAATCAAAATACTATCAATCTCATCCACAATCGCATAATTCAAAGGTCTCCAAGTCAGACTTCTTTCATCTAATGATTTTACAAGGTTATCTCTCAGGTAATCAAATCCAAGTTCAGAGTTTTCAACATAAGTAATATCTCTAGAATACTGCTCTCTTCTCACTGAAAGTGGAGTCGATTTTACAACAGATCAAACACTGAGCCCAAGCCAGTTATATACATGAGCCATCCATTCAGCATCACGAGAAGCGAGATAATCATTTACAGTTACAACATGGACTCCCTTCCCTGAAAGAGCATTAAGATACACTGGAGCTACTGCAACCAAAGTCTTTCCTTCTCCAGTCTTCATCTCAGCAATCTTTCCTTGATGCAAGATAATTCCTCCAATAAACTGAACATCATATGGGACCATATTCCAAGTTAGCTCCTGACCTTTTACCTTACATGTAGTTCCAACGAGCCTTTTACAAGCCTGTTTCACAACAGCAAACGCCTCAGGCAACAAACTATCCAAGCTTGCACCATCTTGGATTCTCTGCTTAAATTCATTGGTCTTATCTTGGATTTCTTGATCTGTTAAACTATCATATTGTGCATACAAAAATTGAATTTCTTTAATTATCGGCAAAATTTTATCAATTTGTTTTTGATTATAATCTCAACCAATCAAACTGAGAAACCAGTTAAACATTGTTTTTTCAAAGCAAAAAATAAAATCTGACTTTGCATTCAGCAAACAAACTATAGCGATTTATTTGCTGAAAGCAAACAAAAAAAGCGAAAAATCAGATTTCTCACTTTTTTTAAGAGTATTCTATAGAAAGTATAAAAGAATATTTCACTGAAAACATATTTTACAAAAGAGGCTCTCCTTCGAGTTTAAAGACCATTCACTTAGTAATACGAACTGGGAGCAGCATTCAGACTTCAAGATTTGAAGTTTTAGGGCTTGATTTTAAAATAATCTGCTTCATATTATCCGTATATCCAAAGATATCTCAGTTTTCGGCAATTTCATTGACAATCATGGTTCTCTCAGCTCAGACTTCAAGTTGGTTATTCTCATCAGAAATACGATACAACATATCATTAAGTTGGCTTCGTCTCTGATGTTTTACCTTGTATGGAATCTCATCTGGATACTTTCTATCTGCAAAAGTCCCAGGACGATTACTATAAATTCACATATAAATCATATCAAAACGCGCATATTCAGTCAGTTTTAAGGTTTCTTGAAAATCCTCCTCTGTCTCTCATGGGAATCAAAGAATAATATCAGTTGTGATAGAGATTGGTCTCTTGAGCGAACGAATCTTATCAATAAAAGTATAGCACTGCTCTGCTGAATATCCACGGAACATTTTTTTGAGCACAGCATTTGATCCTGACTGAAATGGAATATGAATATGTGGACACAGCTTTGGTTCAGTCTCATGAAGAGCCAAAAGCTCATCAGAATAATACGTAGGATACGGAGAAGTGTATCTGAGCCACTCCAAACCTTCTAATTTCAAAACCTCCTTTACAATAGTCAAGAAATCTGGATGCTTATTCACGATCTGCCCCAAAAGAACGATCTCCTTAACTCCGTTAGCAAGATGAATCTTTGCCTCTTTAACGATCTGTTCAACAGGAAACCATCTCTCCAATCCTCTAGCAAAAGGCACAATACAATAAGCACAAAACTGATTACATCCAGTTGAAATCGGGATATAAGCAGTCTTATTATGAGCATTCATACTTGAGTTTATCCCCTCTGGAACAATCGTTGAATATTCATTTGTTAATTCTCTATCATAACGAACTTCATATCCAAGCTTCTGAAGCATCAATGGCAAAAATCCCGTATCATCAATACGGAAAAAGAGCTCAATATTCTTCCACTTTTGAGACAGATTATGAAAAAGTGGATTAAAACTATGATTAATCCCAACAAGCTCACCTTTATCAGATTTTTTTAGATTTTTTACCTCCTCAGAGGTCAATCCTACAATCCTCGGCTCTTTTGTCAGAACAACTCCTCAGAAATTCCCTGTTTTTAGATTTTCTGGAAGTTTCTTTCCAGTCATAATTTTCTGATTTCTCATATTGTGCTGAATCATACATCCCGTGATCCAAACTTTCTTATCCAATGGGATTTCTTTAAGCTTTCCAGTCACTTTATCCTCAGATTTTTGGCGAACAGAGCAAGTATCAAAGATCACAATATCTGCCTCTTCTACTGTCTCCACTGGCGTAAATCAACAATTTTTCAAAACTGATTTTACCCTGGCAGTATCAGCATAATTCATCTGGCATCAGAGCGTAATCACCGTAAACTTCATCATCTGTGATCAATATAAAATAAGATAATTTCTAGTATTCAAAAAAGTCGCATTCCCATAGACCCAAAAAATCTGATCTTAATGTGACTTTTATTTAATATAATTATAAGCTTTAATTTTGGAGACACAAAGGAGATATTTGAACACGCTGTTACCTAAATTAAAACAAATAGAATTTGTCTTAAAGTATACTATTTCACAGCATAAAAACAAAGATAAAATCCTTGCTTATATAAATCTCCTCAAATAACAATTACTCATTCTCCTAGTCCTTACTCCATTCTTAAACCAGAGGGAAATGGAATAGCGAACGAGTCAAGAGAATCTGTGAGCCAAGTTTTGTCAGATTCTCTTTACGCAAGTGAGCGATTCCATTATAATAAGAAAAAGATAAAGGAAAGCAAGATTTTTATTTTTACACTGTATAAATTAAATTGGAATAAATAAAACAACAAGGATCAATACAGTTCTAATAAAAAACAAATAAAAATTATTTTTAAATACACAATTACACCAACACAAAATAAAGATAAAATTTTTTATTACTCAAGAAATAATGATAGTATATCTTGAAACATTAATTAAAAAAAGTATGAATAAAATGAGTCTTTATTAAATTTTTATTAATTATGCAACGATTAAAAACCTCCATCATTAATAATAGAGATGAATTTATTGCATTATTATTCTCTACCACATTACTATTTCTATTATCATTTAAGATAGACATTATTAATCCAAATTTAACAAATTTTCAATGGATTGCATTACGAACGATTGTTTCTTTAGTCTTAATTTTGTTATGGAAAAAACTTAAATATTGTTGGAACAATTTATCTGCTTTATGGAAAAACCTTTTCTGATTTTTATTAATTATACTTATCTTTTCAGTTTTGGTCTCAATATATACTTATCAATATCAAGTATCTTTAGCGTATTCTATATCATGAACTTGGACAACAATTTCCGAAACAGTATTCTTGAAAAAACTTTGCTTAAATTTTCATTGATGTTTTTTTTTAAGATTTGTTATGTTACGATTTATCTGTTTTTTATTTTCTCTACCAGATGCAAAGAATGAATAAAATTGATGATTGACTAAATCTCTCTCCAATAATAAAGGACTATATAATGAATAAAATTGATGATTGCTTAAATCTCTCTCCAATAATAAAGGACTATATAGAGTATCAATTATTAGAACAAGAAAAAGAAAGGTATAAAATAAAATCTGGAATGAATTTTATTACTTGATTGTGGGGATCTGGTAAAACTTTTTTCATAGAAGAAACTTTAAAACATTTAAAAGAGTCTAAAGACTACTTATGAGAGAGAAAATTTATTCGTATAGATTTTTCTCCTCGAAATTTAGAAACAACAACTTCAATCTATTCCCACTTTTTAGATACTTTTATTTCAGGATTATTATCCGAAAAGTATGATCCAAATTTTAAAGGCTATAAATCTAATCTATTAAAAATACTTGGAGCATGAACAGGGAGTAATTACCTTGATATGTTCTTTAAACTGTTTAACTCACCATCATCAGAGAATGTACAAGACATTCTTAAGAGTATTAATGATTCACTACAAACTACCTATAAAGATTGTTTTGTAGTAGTTGTCATTGATGATATCGATAGAGTAGAAAAGAAAGATTTATTAAATATTGGGAAAATATTAAATTTACTAAAAAATTTAACAAGTATACAAAAGGAAGAGAAAGATAAAAATAAATCTGATCCCAATTTGATCTGTTTCTATTCTGCTGATTCTAACTATTTGAATAATTTTTATCTTTGAGATCGTCAGGAAGAAAATGCCATTAATTTTTATCAGTATTTCAATAAATTTCGTGATAGTCAAATTGATATTTATGAGGCTACATATAAGAATTTAATAACTTTTTTAGCAGGTTCGATTCTAGAAATGAGGGACAACAACGACATTCTGGAAATACTGCATTTATGTATAAACCTCTACGATTCACTTAAAGAAAAAGATATAACACTAACAATAAGAGATTTATTATTTCTTAAGAAAGAGATATTAGGAAAGTTTCAACAAAATATAGATAAAGCAAAAGAAAACTTAGAGAAATATAATGATATTATTCCAGAAGAAAGTATAAACTCCTATTTTTATTCTGGAAGTAACCGGATTGATATATTCTCATTATATTTGTATATAAAATCGGTGTATGAAAAAGAAACGTCCATCTTATCTGATTTAAAATTTTATTATTCAAAGAACCTTAGCTGGTCTGAAGAATTGAGTCCAAAAGACCTCGAAGTAAAAGAAATAAAAGATAAACATAGTTTTATTTTCACAGATCTTAATTTAGCTAACTCTTGAAAAGATAAATGTAATTTAATAGAAAAGTTAATACGTAATCAAAATGATTCTAGGTCTTTTTCAATTTATATTCTTGATTCTTGGAGGACCTCTATTTTGGGAAAATTAGAAAAGCCTAATTTCGATAATATTGATAGATTTCCGCAAATAGTCAATAGACTATTTTTTCCATTTGAACATACCTATACCTCATCAATAATGTACGATATTATTCAGAATATTTCTAACGATAGAAGTAAAGACGATCACTGAGTTTCTAGCAATTTTTCTGACAACTATATTCAAATTATCAGAAAATATTTCTCCCTCCTTTGAAAACATAATTGGAAAGATACGGAAAGAGAAAAGTGATTTATTAATGCTACTGTATATTTTTTTTGAACGTTTACAGATATAAATAGTTCTCCAATAGTAAATATTCAAGATCCAGATTGATCTCTAAAAAAAGAGCGATCAGAAAAGATAAAAGGGTTATTAAAAGAAATTCAAGAGAAAGATGATATAGTATATCAAT
>CAUSGX010000014.1:0-22685 GCA_963531535.1 uncultured bacterium | reverse complement strand
AAACTTCTAAATGAGGCTCTAGCCTATAATGATTGAATAGATCATCTCAGTCTAAATATGAAGATAGAACTTCCATGGCTACATAATATATTAGCATGCCTTGATGACGACAACTCAAACACCTACTTTGATTCTGTCCGAGAATACAAAATAAGCTATACAAAAAATCACTCAAGAAACTGAACTTTCCTTAATGTCACGATAAGCATAAGAGGTATACCTTATACAATATTTCAATACCTAGAATACAAAAAGAGCAAGCAAGAATTTTTGAAGAGTATATGAAGCTTTACTATCTACTCAACCTATTTCAGACTATTAGAAAAGAAGATACTTAAAGAAAACTTTATAAAGCTTTTTTTTGGAGAAGAGTATGCGACCCTAGTCCAGTTCCCTATTTCAAGAATAGATTATAAAATAGATTTCTTCTTTGATAAAAAAACAAAAATTCCAGAACAAATAGATCTAATCCAAATAAGAAAAGATAGTAAAGGAGAATGCTATACGATCGAACCACCCAAAAAACGAAATTGAAAATACGATAAAATCATTGCAAACGCCACATACCACAAATGAAACATTATTACTTGACGGAATATTGGGAATAAACTAAATAAATCTATATTTCTTAGAATGTATGATAAAATTATAGATTCTGTAGCTAAAAACAAAACAATGCTTTATGATGATTATTTCGAATATGCAAATGTATTTAGATTAGAAGGCGAATTTAGAACAAAATTTAATAAATATGAAAATCAAATTTCAAAAATAAAAACAGAACTTTTACCTTATACCTACTGATCACTAGAAGAGTTAAGAGAAAAATGCAGAAGATATTATTGACTTAGTCTAGACCAGAGAGAAGCTAAAGTATATCAATATAAAGAAAATAAAAAAATAGAAAGCTACGAAATCAGAAATTTTAACGATTTTTGATGAAGAGCATGTAAAATAGCTTTACAAGGATTAAATCCACTAATCGTTATTCTTAATCAATTTACCAAAAGAGAAAAAATCAGAAAACAAATCTTACAAGGACTTTTAGAACCACTAATTATTGAATTCAATAAAAAGACCTCTCTTTTATCTTTTAAACAAAAACAAAAATGCAAATAATCCAACAAAAAACAAAAGAACAACTCCTATTAGTCCTTAGTCAAGAGAATCCTGAAGCGACAAAATCTCAATTAGAAACAATAATTGATAGAATTTGTATACTTTCACTGTCTCTTGTAAGAAAATTCTTTTACAATAAATGAAATTTAATCTAATTTTTTAAAAGATGAATACTTTTGACTGAAAAAAATGCGTAATTTATACCAGAGTTTCCTCAAAAACACAAATTCAACAAGGAAACGGTCTACAATCTCAAGAAGCACTTTGCAGAGAATGGGCTAAAAATCACAATGTAGAAATTGTAGCATATTTCTCAGATTGAGGGATCTCTGGTAAATTTGATTCTAGAGAAGGTCTTGATAACATGATAGATTTTCTGATAGCTCAAAACCATTTTTTTATCAATATTGATTTCGTATTAGCTGATGATCTAGACAGAATCAGTAGAGATGTATGAGGCTGGATTAACATAAAAAATAAAATTGAAAAAGAATGAAAAGCCTGAATACAAACAGTGAAACAAACTATTTCAAATTCCGCTGAATGAATATTCAATCAAAACATTATTATGGCAGTAAAACAATATGAAAGAGAAAATAATGCTAGAAGAGTAAAAGATAGAAAAAGATGAAGAATGATGGACTGATATTGGGTATTTTCAGCACCTAGTGGATACAAATATGAATGAAAGTGAGCGTTAAAAAAACTTGTTCCAACAGAAGATGCAAAACATATTCAAGAGGCATTTGAACTATATGCAAATGGATGTTTCAAAAATGATAAAGATTTTTGATATTACCTAAATGATAAAATGCCCCATTTTTCTATAAAAACAGCAGAAAAACTTCTATATAAAGAAAGACTACTTTTTTATGCAGGCTTGATTACCTACCCTAAATACTGAATAGATAGCATTAAATGAAAACATCAACCAATTATTTCAATTGATACCGTTATTAAAATTCAAAATAGAAAAAGAAAGAAAATTTTCTATAAAACAACCTCTAAAGAAAATATTAACGAAAATTTACCATTAAGGCACTACTTAATATGCCCAGAATGCTGAAGAGCTTATAGCTGATGACCTTCATACAATAAAAAGAAGAATATTTATTACTATTACAGATGCATAAACCCACAATGCATCAACAATAGCTCGTTAAATGCACAAACAGTCCACCATGATTTTTGAGAATTTCTCAAAACTTTAACCATTAAAGATTGAACCCTAACTTGCTTTAAGATAGTGTTAGAAGATATTTTTAATTCTGAGAAAAGATTTCTATTATACAAAAACACAGAAAACGAGAAAGAGATACAAGAAATTGATAATCAAATACAAAAGTTAGAAATAAGTATTTCAAATAGTGATGATACTTTATTCCAAGAAATATATCAAAAAAAAGGTATAGAATTACGTCAAAGAAAGGCTCTTCTTTTAAAGACTAGAGACTCTGACATTTCGTATCAAAAAAGCGAAATAAATGAAATGTTAGATTTTGTTCTACCCATTCTAAAAACACCATATAAACTGCGATCTAGTAGAGATCCAGAAATAATGCAGTTAATACCTGGTGTTGTAATAAATACAGCTTTTTTATATTCAAAAAAAGTCACATTTACAACACCTCAAGATGCTAGTATAAATGCGACTTTTAACTCTATTTTTTGAACAAAATCTCCGTCTTTGGAGGTGCGGAGAATTGAACTCCGGTCTAAAAGGCATACCCACTGAACTCTACCATTATAGTCAGCTTTTTAACCTGATTTTTTAGCCTTATGCTGAGAGGGAGAAGGAGAAAAGTAACAAACTCATTTCTTCAATTTTTTCAACACAAGGTTTTGGTTTCCTGCTCAAATCAGCCTTGCTCCTAGCAGGAGTCAGTAGTCAAGGTTAGTTTTAACTGGCTTGAAAGATTACTAAGCGTAAGCCTTTACAAGTTCAGCTCTCTTAAGAAGAGATTTTCATGCGTTAGCATTTTTGGTTTGATTGGTTTTAGGCTCTGTCAATCATCGAGCAATGGCTATCACTAGGTACGGATTCCTCTCATCAAATCCAAAGTCACCCCCATAGTCTTCAAAGTATAGCGAAAATCCTCACCTTTTGCAAGAGAAAAAAATTGGTTTCACTCGAATCTGAATCATCGCGACTCATATTCATTCACCTCACGATGAGAGTTACAAAAATCTTCTCACAAGTCAAAAAAACTGACTCCATCACTGAAATCAGTTTTTCTCTTTTATTCACATACTTTCTAGTATCCAAACATATTTCTATAGTTTTCTCCAACAGGAAGCAATCTACCGATAATCACATTCGCTTTAAGATCTGAAAGATTATCAATCGCTCCTCTAAGAGATGCTCCAACCATCACTCTAATAGTTTCCTGGAATGAAGCAGCTGAGAGCCAAGAGTCAGTTTCCTTAGCAACAGTAGTAAGTCCAAGCGCAACTCTCTTTCCGCTTGAAGGCCTTTTCCCTTGAGCTTCAAGTTCAGAGTTCACCTTGATATATTCCTCATACTTTACATAAGTACCAGGGATAAAACTTGAATCTCCTCCATCTTCAATAAAGACTTTTGAGAAGAGCTGTTTTACCACTACTTCAATATGCTTATCATTAAGATCTTGTCCTTGAGAAGCATATACTCTCTTTGCTTCACTAATGATATATCTCTGCGCATGAATATCTCAAACAATATTCTTATATTCCATGATATCCAATGCTCCTGTAGTCAAGATTTCCCCCTTATAGACTCTTTCTCCAACCTTAGTCTTCTTTGGAGTAAGCCCGATAAGTGATTTAGAGAATACCTCCTCAACTCCAAGTGTGATATAATCTTCATTAACCTCAAGAACCTTACCTGCTTCCTTAGTCTTAAGCTTACTTGCTCATTTAGAGGCATAGTTAGCTCCCTTAGCAAGTACCTCTCCTTTCTTTACTATCACTTCATAACCATCTTTGATCAAATATGATTTTTTCTGAACATCAGCAGTAATTCTGATTTTTCCAAACTTTCCTCCTTCCTGAGTTTCTTCAAACGAAAGCACTCCATCAAAAGGACTCACAATAGCTGGATTTTTTGGAGCTCTCACTTCAAAGAGCTGCTTAACTCTATCAATACCAGACGCCTCAGATGCACCAGCAACTCCTCCATCATGGAAGGTATCAAGGGTCAACTGAGTAGAAGGTTCTCCAATAGATTGCGCAGCAATCACTCCAACAGGAACTCAGATTTCTACCATATTTCTTGTTGCAAGATCCATTCCATAACACTTCTGACATACACCACTCACGCAGTGACAAGTCAATGGACTTCTTACACTAACCATCTTGATATTTGAAGTTTCAATAAGAACCAAAGCTGACTTATTAATCATCTCTCCAGCCTTAAGGATAACTACTCCATTATCATCAATGATATCTTCAGCAGCAGTTCTACCATAAATCAAGCTTGAAAACTTCTCTCCTTTGAGCTCAGCTTCATCCTTTGAGTAGATGATATATTCGCTTGATCCACAATCTTCTTCTCTCACGATAACTTCCTGAGAAGCATCACAGAGCTTTCTAGTAAGGTATCCAGATTCCGCAGTTCTAAGCGCAGTATCAGCCTTTCCTTTACGTCCAGAGTGGGCAGAAATAAAGTATTCAATAGGTTTTAGTCCTTCAACAAATGATGACTTAATAGGCAACTCGATAATTTCTCCCTTTGGATTTACTACCAGTCCCTTCATACCTGAAATCTGAGTCAAGTGAGTCTGAGAACCTCTCGCTCCAGAGTCAATCATCGTATAGAGGTTATTACCTGCACCAATGATTGATTTCAGATTTCATTCTACTGTCTTCTTTACATCAGTCCAAATCTTAACAACCAATCTGTGTTTTTCTTCCTCAGAGAAGAATCCTTTGTAGTAGTACTTCAAAACTTCATTATTCTGAACATCTCCTCCTCTCAAGATTTCTTCCTTTTCTTTTGGAACCTTCATATCCAAGATATTGATTGATGTCGCAGCAATAGTTGAATACTTAAATCCATAGTTTTTGATAGCATCAGCTACTTTTACAGTAGTTTCCATATCATATCTATCAAATACATCAGAAAGCAATCTCTTAAGATCCTTATTACCCATCTTCTTATTTACAAATGGATAATCCGCTGGCAAAATAGAGTTGAAAATCACTCTACCAACTGTTGTTTCCACGATATCAGATCCATCAAGCACGATTACCTTATCCTTAAGAGTTACCTGCTTATTATTAAACGCATCAAGTACCGCATCAAAACTTCCATATCTCGCTACTGGATGAATTTTTTCTTTCCATTCATCTTCAGTATTGTAATCTGGATATTTTGGATCAAATGCATCAGTCAAAAAGTAGATTCCAAGTACCATATCCTGAGAGTGTGTAATAGTTGGATCTCCAGAACCTGGTTTAATAATATTCTTATCAGCTGCGATCAATTCTCTTGCCTCTTTCTGAGCTTCATCTGAGATAGGCAAATGAACCGCCATCTGGTCTCCATCAAAGTCGGCATTAAACGCAGGACACACAAGAGGATGAAGTCTGATTGTCTTTCCAGGCATCAACTTGATTTTGAAGGCTTCAATAGAAAGTCTATGAAGTGTTGGCGCACGGTTAAGCAACACATACTTATCCTTAATTACTTCTTCCAAAAACTTAAGCGCAATAGGATTTCCCTCTTTAATCAGCTTTTCAGCCTGTTTTGGAGTATATACGATCTTCTTTTCGATAAGCTTTCCAATAATAAACGGAGTAAACATCTTTACTGCGATATAGATTGGAAGTCCACATTCATTCAAATTCAAGCTAGGACCTACAGTAATAATAGATCTTCCTGAATAGTCAACTCTCTTTCCAAGCAAGTTCTTTCTGAAAACTCACTCCTTACCTGAAAGCATATCAGAAATTGACTTGAAAACTTTGATTCCAGCACCAGCCTTTCCCGCAGAATTCTTCTCTCCAACCAAAAGATTATTGATAGATTCTTGAAGAAGTCTGATTTCATTCTTTTTTACGATATCAGGCATTCCAACCTGGATCATTTTCTTAAGTCTGATATTTCTCATCAGAACTCTTCTATAGAAAAGATTCACATCAGATGAAGCAAATCTTCCTCCATCAAGCTGAACTACTGGTCTAATATCAGGTGGGATCACAGGAAGCTTTCTCACGATCATATTTTCTGGCTTTACTCCAGAGACATAGAGATTAATCAACAGTTTGATCAAACTCATCATCTTCTTTTTCTGATCAGCAGATCTAATAGTTGGAAACTCCTTTACTCTCTTTTTAATCTCCTTTTCTACATCAATAGACTGAAGCATCTTGAGGATCCCTTCTGGACCTGATGCAAATGAGATCAAGCTTCCAAATTGATAGAAAATATTTCTATAATCTGATTCCAAAATAGTCGCTCCAAACTTCAAATCAGCTACGATTGATCTGATTCTATTAAACTCAGCTTCAATAGATTGCTGATTCTCTTCATAAAGCTTTTTTGCCTCAGCAAGCTTCTTAGGCTCTTTCTGAGCTGATGATTCCTTTTTGTAAAGTTCATCAAGATCTTTCATTGTTGATTCATAATCACTTGCGATTTTCTCCTTGATCTTTTCTCTAGTCTCATCAGTAATATCTTTTACTACCACATATTTTACATATGTTAAGATTTTATCAATTTCATTAGCTGAAAGCTGAAGAAGCTGATGGATACCTCCAGATGGAGATTTCTTATACCACTCATGAACTACAGGAGAAGCAAGGTCAATATGTCCCATTCTCGTTCTTCTTTCTCTTGAAGAAGCTACTTCTACACCACATCTTTCACATACAATTCCCTTATATCTTACTCCCTTATACTTTCCACAACTACATTCAAAATTCTTCACAGGACCAAAGATAGACTCACAAAAAAGTCCACCTTGCTTTGGTTTTCCTGTCCTATAGTTAACGGTATCTGGATTATCCACTACTCCACGAGACCATTTTTCAACTTCCTCCATTGAAGCGAGTGTCACCATCAATCCGTCAAATTTTATTTTATTCATTGAAATTACTGCATAGGATATAAAAATCTGATTTTTCTTACTCTATTTGCCCAAAATCTTCTAAATCCTCAACTACTTTACCAATCATTTCTCCCTTTGATTCTACTTCATCCTCATCTTCATCTAAAGATTTAGTAAGCTCCTGTTCAAGTGAAGCAGTCATGATTCCAGAGAGTCCAAGACTCTTGATCTTGTCCATTCTTTCTTCATAGATTCTTTCCATTTCATCACTTGTCAAAGAAACGATATTCTGACCAAGTCCCTTGAAAAGATAGGTCAATAAGTTGAAAGACTCAGGCAATCCTCAGATTTTTGGCTTCTGAGACTTGATAATAGATTCATAGAGTTTATTTCTACCTACAACATCATCAGATTTCACAGTAAGCATTTCTTGAAGAGTATATACTGCAGAATACGCTTCCAAAGCCCACACTTCCATCTCTCCAAATCTCTGTCCTCCTTGTCTTGACTTTCCTCCAAGTGGTTGCTGAGTAATAAGTGAGTAAGGACCTACAGATCTAGCATGGATCTTATCCTCAACCATATGCACAAGCTTCAAAATATGCATATATCCAACAGTAACCTGCTGAGCATAAGGTTCTCCAGTTTCTCCATCATAAAGTGTAGTTCTAAGCTTATCTTCAAGACCAGCTTTTTTTGCAAGCTCAACGATATCATCTACCCCAATTCCACCAAAAGTTGGAACCGCAAATTTCACACCAAGCTCCTTAGCAATAAGTCCCAACTGAGACTCAAAAAGCTGACCAAGGTTCATACGAGAAATTACTCAAAGTGAGTTCAAAACAACATCAATTGGCTTTCCATCAGCCGAGTATGGCATATTTTCTTCTGGAACCACAGTCGCAACAATACCCTTATTTCCGTGCTTTCCAGCGAGTTTATCTCAGATTTCAATCTTTCTTGTAGAAGCAACATATACTTTAATCTTCTTTCTAACTCCCGCCATAAGGTTATCTCCCTTCTTTGAATCAAGAATTACCACTTCTACAACTTTTCCTTCACTACCAGATGGCATATAAAGAGAAGTATCTTTTACATTCTTTGACTTGTCTCCAAAGATCGCCTGAATAAGCTTTTCTTCTGGAGTAAGTTCTCCTTCTCCCTTTGGAGTAATCTTTCCAATCAAAAGATCTCCACCTTTCACGATAGCTCCGATTCTAATGATACCATCCTCATCAAGGTTTGTAAGTTTAGACATTGCAACACCTGGGATATCATTTGTTGTCTCTTCAGGTCCAAGCTTAGTTTCCGCAACCTCGATTTCGTATTCACTAATAATCACTGAAGTAAGCTCATCATCCTTCACCAATCTTTGAGAAACAACGATCGCATCTTCATAGTTATATCCTTTCCATGGCATGAACGCAACTCTAAGAGATTTACCAAGAGCGATTTCTCCATTTACAGAACATGGTCCCTCAGCCAAAAGATCACCTTTTTGTACCTTTTGTCCTAAAGAAACACAAGGAACCTGATTCAAACAACTCTTTGAATTTGATCTCGCGAAAGTAATAAGTCTGTATTCTTTAATTCCTTCCTTATATTTTACCTTTACAAGTCCTCCATCAACATACACAACTTCTCCGTCTCATTCAGCCTTAATCACTGCATGAGACATCTTCATAATATCACTTTCAAGTCCAGTTCCCACCAATGGAGCATCATTCTTCAACAATGGTAGCGCCTGTCTCTGCTGGTTTGTCGCTACAGAAGCACGCACCGCATCATTATGATCTACAAATGGAATCAATGAAGTATTAGGAGAAAAAATCTGAGCCAAATTCACATCCATGTGTGTTACATCATTGATATGGAAACTTCTCATCTCACCAAAATGCCTTGCAGCAACTCTACTGTTCAAGATATTATTATGCTCATCCAATGAAGCAGTCGCATCTGCGATAATCACTCTTTCATCCATTTCTGGAGAAATATAATCAACTTCACCAGTCAAGAACGGCTTTACAGCAACAGGTTTCTTAATTTTTCCATAAAACTTTTCAATTTTCTTTGCAGTATCAGTATCAATAAGCTCATTTTCCTTGATAATAACCTTAGTTGTAGGATTTCCCTTTGCATCAAGCTCAAAAATATCACGATGAGCGATTCTTCCAGTCAATGCTTCAACAGTTGGATCTACCTCACGAAGTACCTTCAAAGCTGGCGTTTCCAAAAATCCTTCATCATTGATTCTACTATAGAGTGACTGATAGATTACAAGTCCAATATTCTGTCCTTCTGGAGTTTCAATCGGACAAATTCTACCATAGTGAGATGGGTGTACATCTCTCACTTCAAACTTGGCTGTCTCCTTTTTAAGTCCTCCAGGTCCAAGAGCAGTAATTCTTCTCTTATGTTCAATTTCAGAAAGTGGATTAATCTGATCCAAAAATTGAGAAAGCTGAGATGTTGCAAAGAATGATTTAATCGAATTATCAATCATCTTAAAGTTCACCAAATCAGTAATCTTCAATGGATTTTCCATATTCAAAACTGAAAGTTTTCCTCTTACACTCTTTACAAATTTTCTCATCACAGGCTGAATATGAGAGTACAAAATTTCTCCCATAGTTCTCACTCTTTTATTTGAAAGATGATCAGCATCATCTACATAATATCCTTTTTTATGATTACAAAGATCCAAAAGATATTTTACCGCCTGAATCATATCTTCTCCATCAAAGATATTTGCTTCATCTCCCTTAAGTGGCTTTTTAAGATTCAATTTTGCATTAATCTTTCTTCTAGCAATACTTCCCATATAAATTCTCTCTGGAAGCAAAAATTGACCCTTAATATAATCCAAAGCTGATTGAGCATCAATAAGTTCCCCTGGTCTAAGCTTAGCATAAATAAACTCGGCAGCAGATACCGCATCTACAGTAGTATCCTTCTTCAAAGTAATATCAATAAAGTCTACATCTTCAGCATCAGCTTGCCCATCAAATGCAGCTCTAATACTCTCATCAGTTTCCAATCCAAATACTCTCAAAAGTGAAGTAATAGGGAACTTTCTTGACTTATTGATTCTCGCTACAACATTTCCTGTTTTTTCAACACTCACCTCAAGCCAAGGTCCATTTTCAGGAATCAACTTAAATGAATACCAAAAATCCTTCTTTCCATAGAAGATTCCATACGATCTAATAATCTGAGAAATGATCACTCTCTCAACTCCATTAATAATATATGAAGCAGATGGAGTCATCAAAGGTAAAATACCGATATTTGCTCTCTTATTAAAAAGGACTTTTTCAGCACTCTTTTTACCCCCTTCTTCCTCAACCTTTTCAACGAGCTTTACCTTTGCAGTAATAATTCCTCCATAAGTAAGCTCCTTTTTCTTACATACATCAACAGTTTCAATTGGCTCAGAAACTTTTACATCAGAGATCGTGATATACATTTTTTCACCGGCAATATCCCAAATCTTCTCAATATCAGTAAAAAGCTTATTAAGGTAGATATTGATGAAATCATCATACCCTTTTTTCTGAAGTTCCAAAAGATCAGGTAGCTCCCCATGAGTTTTTGGCATTGTCAAAAAGATTCTACCATCTCTCTGATAATAGTCCTTAAATAGGTTTTCTACCTTTGCATTTACAGCAGTTTTTAGCTGTTCTTTTACCTCAGTTTTCGATTTTTTTGATACTACAAAAGAAGGCTTACTCGTCTTGGCAGCCTTTGTAGTTCAAGGTTGTTTTTTATTTACCATCCTAGTTATGACAATAGAAAATAAACAAAACAAAGAAGCCCTCTATAGCCCACTTCCCACATAGAACAAGCAATATTTTGGCTCCGAATTTGTCTCAACAGATCATATCTCCATCAAGGAGAAGCGCAAACAAAGACCACATCCATTACGCATGCTGAGAGAGACGAGTAGTAAACTTGTCTCTAAAACATTTCGGGGGCAACAATCTTTGCGGAGATAATACTGATTTAACTAAGCAAAGTCAAGGCTTTTTTATGGATTTTATTTTTTTAAAGCTATCTTTTATTACATTATTTATATATGCCAGCAAATCCTCTTGACATAATTTTCTAAAACGTTATTATCCTACACATAAGAGATAATTAGCAAGATTATCGTATTTTACTCGGACACTCCTATCCTATAGAAGAATTTTCACAAGGAATTTCATCCAACAGAAACTATTTAAAAACATACTTTTACTTTAATTAAGTTTCAACACCATGTCTGATTGTATTTTTTGTGATATCATCTCTAAAGATATTCCAGCTTATATTGTCGCTGAAGATGAATACTGTATGGCGATCCTTCCTAAAGAAATGGAAACAAAGGCTCATACCATAATTTTCCCAAAAAAGCATTCTAAAAATATTTTTGGTACAGATTATGAAACATTTTCTAACATTTTTTCCTTTATACAAGAAATATCAAGAAAATACCAAGACTGACTTTGAAGTATTGGTTTAAATATTCTCAATGCCAACTGAGAAGGGGCTCAACAATCTGTCCCGCACCTACATTTTCATATCATTCCACGCTTTAAGAGTGATGGATTAAATGCGCGGCCAAGTTTTCCTCAAATTTTATTAGATAAAAATAGTGAATATCATGAAATCATAGAGAAATGTTTTCCTAAGACGAAAAAACAATAAAGCCCTTAATGACTTTATTGTTCAAAGGAAATCTATTTTCTCCAAAACACAGAAATTACTTCTGTCTCTGAACTGTTAATTGATGTCTTCCTTTTGCTCTTCTCCTTGCGAGCACTCTTCTACCAGTCCATGATGCCATTCTCTCTCTAAATCCGTGAGTTCTTATTCTCTTTGTCCACTGGTATTTTCTGATTCTTCTTAATTTACTAGCCATAAGAATGTGATATTAATGATATAAACTATCTGCTGATAAAGTTCAACAAACCTAAAGTTCTCGCTCTAATGATCTCCTGTCTAAGTTTCTTTTGAATCTTTACAGAGTTTCCAGTATAAAGCCTTGGCTTAATATCACCAAACCTTGTAAGATAATACTTCAAGATAGGAATTGACTTCCAGTTGATATACTTAGCATTTCTCTCATCAGCAAAGAAGGTAATCTTTTGACCAAATCTCTTATCTTTAATATCCTCAATTGCCTTATCAAATTCTGATTGAAGTTTTTCAAAGTGGAAGAACTTCTGTTCAGCAGTCATCTTATAGATTTCATATCTTACTACCGCCTGATTATACAAAAGAGCCGCCTTAACATCCTTTACCTGCTCTGGAGCAAGTTCTAGAAGATGTGAAACAAAGTAAGCCTTAGTATTTTTATCCTTAAGTTTGAAAGAAAGAGTTTGAATTCAGATTTCATCCTTTTCCTTCACAGTGAATTTTGCTTCTAGATCAGCCAAGAAAGCCTTTCTATCTGCCTCTGAGGTGTTTGCATTGAGCATAAGCACCAATTCGTAATGTTGCATAAAGTTGTGCAATAAACAAATAAAAGATTTAGATACTTTTTAATGCGCCGATTAGATCCGAGTATATTTTTCTACAGAAAAAAATCAAGAGAATTTACAAGTTTTTTAAGATGAAATATAGAAAATCACGTATTTTTGATGAGAAATCAAAGTTCTCATAAGCAAAAATCATCTATTTTTCCCCAAAAATTAAAAAAATCTGACCATAAATAGCAATCAGATTTCTTTTTTTTCTCAATACAACACCATAGACTTTACCAAAAGAATACAACTAAAGAAAAGCATTGATTTCTAACAGATAATCTTCAAAAGTATAATTTCTATAAAGATCAAGAACTTCTTTTCTATCAAAAGGAATTGAAAAGAAATATTCATTCAGAAAAAACCTTTCTTTAAAATATCCCTCAGAGATCATCCTAATAATATACTGCTTTCCAGCAAGAAAAAAATCTAGCGACATCTTCTGATAATCCAATTTTGGGAACAAAATCCAACAATGAGCAGCATACCTATTAAAATAAGGTTCTAAATAATAATATTCACAATTCTTCCATCTTTGACAATAAGTTGAATAAAAAGAGAACATCCAAAAAAGGAAATAAAGCTTTCGATAAATCTTAGCATTATAGTTTTTATACAACAAAAGGAAGTAATCGTCATCTTCAAAAGAAAATTCATCTATAATTTTTTCTAGAGTTTCTTCTGACTTTTTCTTAAGTAAGGGAAAGCCTTCGTAAAGAATATGAAAATCATCATTAACAGCAACAATATTCTCCCTTTTATATCGAGTCGCATGATATTTTTGCACATCAGCCCACGATACTGTTTCTAAACTATTAAGTAAAATATGCGACTTTAAATACTTTTTCAAAACAGCTTCATAAATCCTCTGATCATAGGAAGAATTTTCTAATTCCTGTTTTAATACAACTGTTTCGTAAATAAAAGCTGATTTATCAAGAGGAGCGACAATCATATCAATCGCCTCTTCATAAGAAACCCATTTATCATATTCAAAACATGTGTATTCAGGCGTAACTACGCCATCCAAACCATATGAAAAATCAAAATAATGATTCGGGTCGAGTACAGAATGTCAAACACAATGCTCTACTAGATGAGGAAGATATTTAGAAAAATTGCTCAATGGAGTAGATAAATAGAGCTTCATAAAAATTATTCTAAGATAAAATACTCAATCAAATTATAAAAAACATAAAAAAAATCAAGCTATAAAAACATAAAAAGTTAGATGCAATAAAACTCTACCTAACTCCTAAACAGCGAATACTGCTTATTAATACCAACTCCTCTATTCAGATGACTTTTTGTGTTATTTTTTTCTATGAAAGACTATAAATAAAAACTCAAGACCTTTTCTAAAAAAAGAGAATCAAAAAAATCTGACTGCAAAGAGCAATCAGATTTTTCATTGTATTTGACAGAAATTATACAGAGAATCTATAGAATTTAGTAATTTCAAATCCAGCAGGCAAAATTTCCTTTACCTTCTTTCCTCCATCTCTAATATATTCCTGTTCAAGAAGTACATTATCAGCAAATGCCTTATCTACTTTTCCTTTTACAATATTAGCGATCATATTTTCTGGCTTTCCAGCAGCCTTAAGTTCTTCTGTAAACTGAGCTTCAAGCTTAGCCTTTTCATCAGCTGGAACTTCATCAAAACTAAGATAATCAGGATTGAGCGCAGCAATCTGAAGCGCCAATTCCTTTGCTACATTATCATCTCCGTTATGATATACAAGAGAAACTACCTTATCCCCTGGATGAGAATATGCATATACTTTGCTTCCTGTTACATGAACACCACCAAGCTTAAGATTTTCTCCAGTAGTAGCAATTCCCTCAGCAATAAGGTTATTGATTTTTTCTACAACATCAGCAGGAAGATCATCTTGACTCTCTACATCACCACTAACAGACTTCAAAACATCAAAAATCTTGTCAAAAAGTCCTAAGAAACTATCATTCTTTGCAACAAAGTCTGTTTCACAAAGAAGTTTTACAACATAAGTTCTGCTTCCATCATTATGAGTCTTAATAAGACCCTCATTTGTCTCTCTGTCAGCCTTTTTACCTGCCTTTGCAATTCCTTTTTTTCTAAGGATTTCCTGAGCGAGCTCCAAATCACCATTTGCCTCTACAAGAGCATTTTTACAATCACCAAGTGGAGCAAAAGTAGCATCTCTCAATTGTTTTACTAAGCTAATATCAATTTGCATTATTATATAGTATAAAGATAAAATATAAACATGATTTTGCATTTAGCAATCAGAAACTACTTATACAGAAAAGAAGACTGAAATCAACAGTTTTTGATCAAGCGAACACTAATAAGCATAAGTTCTGATTGCCTCTAAAATATCCCTATAAGACTGATAATATTGATGACTCGTAGGAGTATTTTGCAAAGATGCCTCAAAACTTTTCTCTAGAGAAAGTAATGTTACTTTAATTTGATCACGAGAATACCCCTTTTCTCTAAAAACTGAGTTTAATATCCCCTGAATCATCTGCACTTTCTGATTATTCCCTTTCTCATCTCTAGGTAAAACCTCTGAACTTTCTTCTTTTTTTTCTCAACCTCAGAGAGAAGAAGATTCTATTTTCGTATCAATCACTACAAAAGCATCCATCATATTCCTTCCTGGTCCAGCTACATATCTCATATCATAAATCATTGCCTTTGTCCCTCAATTATCAAGCAAAATCGCATTATGACACTGGAAATGTGTGATGATATAGTCTGCCATTGAAGAAAATGTCTGTCCATTTACAAATCCCATAGTTATGAGTGAATTATCTAGATTTGAACAGATAAAAGACTTATTTCAGGCTTTTTTCTGTTTCGCATCATTATTGAGTTCCACATTTTCTTTAGCAAGATTAACTCCATTTTTTACCAACACTGGATTTGAAATTCCATTATAAATGACATCAACCTCTGGATTTACCCATCCCCCGTTCTTTCGGTAAGCTTCGCCTCTTTTCTGTGTAGCCAAAGGCGCAACCTGACCATTCTCATCAAATCAGAACAATGCATCATACTGCCCAACATCAACTCCCCACTTTGACATCAAGACCCCATTCGATTTTCTAACTTTGTCCGTACTATCTGCAAGCTCTCATTTACACCAACTGTAAGTCTTAGGACAGAAAAATGCCCCATTTATCGCATGACTACCTCAAACACTCTTCATCAAATCTTCCAAAGATCTAGGCGTTCATCAACGAGCCTCCACGGCTGGAACAACAATTTTATTTGTCCCATCCATCGGAACTTTCAAAACTTGGTAATCATTTGTCTTGAGATACTCTACATGGCCCGCATAACTCTGAGCTCCGCTCAAAGCAATCATTCAAAACATGGCTATCAATAGATACTTTCGCTGTTTCATTGAGATATTAGTGAAAAAGTAAAAATGAGCTATTCAAACACCATCAATCGTATTGATGGTAATTGAATTAAGCATTTATACAGAGAGTATATCATTCTTAGCTGACAAAATCAAGCTTAGATTTATAAGTTATCTCCTATCGGAACACTTTTTCTAAACAAGTAACGAGAAAATTAAAAAAAGAAAAAAATCTGACTTAGTTCAGATTTCCTTTTTAGCAAAGTGCAGCTAATACACATCTAACATAAAGTTACTGATCTCAGTGAGATTGATCTGGAGCCTGTTGCTGAGGCATCTGCATAGGAGCATCAAGAGAAATATCTCAATACACCCTCTTTTTGATATCAAAAAGAGAAAGAATCCATCCTCCAATATCCGCATAGAGAGTTTTCCACTTATTTTCCTGAGTTAGATTAGCAAGATACTGCCCTCTTCGTGCCTGCATAACAAACACAACATAAAGGACCAAATTCCCTAAAACAAAGAAAAAAGGCAACCACCCTAAAATTGGGATCCAGAAGATCATCAACCAAACAAGAAGCAGCAACATATTGAGCGAATATCGACCAAGCACCTGCCTAAAATGGAAGTACTCATAAACTGTTAAATCCTCCTTGGCTGAAAAAAAGAGAACCCCCACCAAAAGGTAGGCAGTGATGACTCTCTTTCTTTCAGACGAACTAGGCAAATACATATTTTCTTGCATAGGTTTTTCAAAGAGGAAATAACAAATTAAGACAACAAGTAATTAAGTACAAAATCAATACTAGTATAGCTATTAATATTTGTCACTACTAACTCATTTTCAGGCCAATATCTAGAGAAGTTAGTACCAGCAATCACGATTGCTTCTAACTTTCCCTTAAGATTTTCTACCTCATCAATCAATGTAGAAAGCATAGTTCCATCTACAACGATCACAAGTTCTGGTCTTTTCTTAAGATTAGTAACTCCTTTATATACTTTATTAGCTCTATCAAAATTTCTCTTGTATACAAGTTGTTCTTTTTTAGTGAGGGCTTCATAAGCTTCACTCTCCATAAAGCTCGCCATTTCATTGATAGAATCAATTCTCTTCTTGAAGGTATCAAAGTTTGTCAAAAACCCTCCAGAAACCTTATAGTTAAGATATGATACTCCTGTCTTTTTAGCCAAAGCCTCAAGTTCAGCAGCATACATTTTCTTTTCACATACTACCAAGATTTCCTTTCCAGCAGCTTTTGCCTTTTGAATAGTAGCTTTCGCATCCTCTAGTTGCTGAGCAACAGATTCAGGATTGATCACTACAACTCCATTAGTTACCTCAGACCAGTACTTGCTAGTCTTTGGATGAGCTTCATTTTTAAGTGTACCTATATGCGCTTGCGCCTCAACGATTTGATTAACAGATACTGTCATTCGTATAGGTAATAGGAAATATAAAACAGATCCTTGCAAATAGTAAGCCTAATGGTCAAAGCGTAATCACTCCGCCACAAACCTACTATCCCAAGAATAGAACGAAATCAAAAAGTCTGATTTCTGTTATTTTTTTTACGAAAAACTATTTAAAGTTAATAGTTGCTCCAGCTTCGGTAAGCTTAGTCTTCAAAGCTTCAGCTTCATCAGCCTTAGCATTTTCCTTAATGATAACTGGCGCCTTTTCTACAAGTTCTTTAGCAGCCTTAAGGTCAAGACCAAGAGCCTCTTTTACAACCTTAATTACAGCGATCTTCTGTTGACCAGCATCAGCCAATTCAACATTCATAGCATCTGAAGCTCCAGCATCAGCAGCAGCTCCACCAGCAGCAGCACCTCCTGCAACAACCATAGCAGCAGCAGTTACTCCAAATTCTTCTTCCAAAGCCTTTACAAGTCCGTTAAGTTCAACAGCATTCATTTCTTTTACAAGATCAATAATCTGTTGTTGATTTTTAGTTAACTCCATTGTTTACAAAACATAATAAATAAAATGAGTTTTTAGATGTAATTGAATAGGAGAAAGCCTATTCAGCTTTTTTTGCGATTTGATCAACCACCGCAGCAAATGATTGTACTGGGTAATTGAAAAGGTATGCCAATTTTGACAAAAGCTCTTCCCTTGAAGGGATATTTGCAAGTTCTGTCACATAATCAGAATCATGCCACTTTTTGTCATACCAAGCTCCTAAGAACTTAATAGAAGCAGAAAGCTCCTTAGTTCCAGCAACCTGTTTTGCATACTTGTTAACAACCTTCATAGGAGCGTACTCATCATCATTTGCATAGAGGACAACTACAGACCCATCAAGATCACTTTCAGCTACGGCATCAAACCCAGCTTCCTTAAGAGCAAGTAAGAACAGCTTTTTTCTGACAACATTATATTTACCAGAAGCAGCAATAACCTCTTTTCTGATTTCAGTAGAGAGTGTTACAGGCAATCCAGATTGCTGAAGCACTACTACATTTTTTGCAGAAGTAAGATCTTGCACATACTGTTTTACTAACTCAACTTTTTTCTCTTTTGAGATTGTCATAGTAGAGTAAAACCTTGATATAAAAAATAACCCGTTGCCGGGGCTATCTCATTTTTTAGTCATCTTGAGATTTTTGAAATCCCAAAATTCCCATCAAGATAAGAATAACCTAGGTAGGATTTATCTTTTCTAAAGAAAAGCACCTACTGTCTTCGGCAAAGATAACCCCATATATACTCAATCAAAACAAAAAATCAAGTGATTTTTATTTTTTTGAGCTAGAGGAGAGAAAAAGAGAGAAATAATAGCAAAATCTCTATAAAAGAAGGAATAAAAAAATCAGATTTTATCTCCCTTTTTATCATTATTTACAACAATAGCATATATTTTCTAATATCATCTTGACATAAGATAGCATTTATATATAAGTATTCTGTATAAACAAAAACCATAAGGAATATGAACATTTTAGAAAACAAAATTTTTGGAATTAGGAATGTTCTGATGATGATTCATGCATTGAGAACACTTCAAAAAAAACGATTTAATGTCGCAATGTTTATAGATGCGGATAATGTGACTCCGAGCCTAGTGCGATTTGCTATTGAAAAAGTAAATCAAGAATATGGCAAGGTTGTTATTAGAAACATCTATGGGAACTGGTCTAACAAATTTTTATTGGACACATGGAATCCCTCTATCAAGCAGTATCGTCTTACAAGGATTGATAACTATTCTCAGAGCAAAGGGAAAAACTCCACCGACATCTGTGTGACAATCGGTGCTATGGATATTCTCCATCAAAAGAAGGATATCGATATCTTTGTCCTAATCTCTAGTGATAGCGACTTTATCAATCTCGTTCATCGCTTGAGAGATGAGAGGAAACTTGTGATTGGCTATGGACATGATCCGAATATCAATACTCAAAAAGCTTATGATGAGTATTATATCGTAGATCGAGCAAAGCCTCAGACCATCATTAATCCACCGAAGGAAACTATTCACAGGGTAACCCTTGAAGAGGTTCCAAAACAAACACCTCAATCAGAACAAAAAAATCAGACTCTAGTTCCAGTTCAACCTCAAAATGAGGAGAAAAAATCTGAACCTTCCTCTCCTCCAAAACAGTCCTCTGAAAAATCAACAAAACCAACAGAGAAAAAAACAGAGGAAAATACAGGATTTGGTGAACCAATGAGGGAGAAATTTATCTCTGATCTTGTGGCTGCATACAATTGTGTATCAGCGAACTCTAATCTCGTTTCGATCAAATCTCTCTATGAACAATACAAAAAAATGGACAAGGTGATAGCTTTCTTTTACTATAGCAAATTTGTAGAAGAAGTTAAGAATACTGGATATTTCCAGGTTATTCCCGATCCTACCACTGGAGAGATACATCTGAAATTAAAAAGTCCGTCAGCTTCCTGACGGATTTTTTCTATTTCACATTTCCCGTGACAAATTCATATCAAACAATATCATGATTAGCATCAAAAATATACTTAGTCGTCTGTGGAGTCTCTAAAAAGTAAAGATACAAATACTTTCCTGCGATAAAAATTTTCATCTTCATATCTTCAGGTCCTCATCAAGTATCACAATTTGCAAGGATAATGAGAGACTTTTCTCTCTTTTGATAGGAAATATTGCGGCAGTCATGAAGGATTCACTCAAACGGCAATACTCCTTGGTTTACTTTCAGCAAAGCAAGTGCTGTATCTAAATCATAATGAGAAAGTGCTTTCAAAAACTGGAGAATTTGATCAGTGTTTTTCTTTGGATGTCGATAATTATTTAGCAAAATCGGATCGTACTGCTCAACTGGAGTCGAAGAAGTAAGAGAAACCAGACGCACTCAGCTTTCATTCAAAAAATCGATCCTATCAGCGAGCAAATCCGCACTCAGCCTCTCCAAACTCAGAGAATACCTATACTGTCCCCTAATTCCTGTCTGCCCCAAACTATCTGAATAAGGATGATCTCCATCTTGCTCAGCAGGGAAGGTAGGTATTTGAGCATTATTTCCTATACCAGACAGGAGTGATACTGGCTTATTCACATAAGAAACCATGGTATCAAAAAGAAAGCTGAAGTTTGGAGGGAGCTGCTGCTCTGAATACATTTCATCATAGGAAGAGACTATTACCATCTGATGCGAAAAATAAGGGCGATAAACATAGTAGCCAACCACACTAACAATAAAAAGCAACAAAAGTCAGAGTTTTATTCCTTTTCTCATCTTCGTCCCCTCTACCCAATAAAAACCGTTTTCTTTGAGCAAAAAAACGAATTATTTGATTTCCTTCGATCAACAATTTTCTCTCCCTTTTTATCCAAAAACGAAAGCTCCTCTACCACAAATCCAGAGGTCAACAAAAGCTCCTTAAGCTCAGCCAAGGCAAAAAGATGATAAAATCTGGACTCAGTCTTTTCTCCCTGCTTCCAAGGAACATAAATATCTCTCCAATCCTTTTTCCCTATTGAAAAAATTCGCATTAAGATTGAACGAGCGACTTGCTTTCGATAGGTCTTCAAAAACCAAGTTGAAAGCGACCAATTGGTCATCAACAGAATTCCATCGTACTTGAGGGATTTATAACAGTTTTTGAGCAAGTTTTTCCTCTCCTCCACACTCGGCAAATGCTGAAAACTCGCACACGCAACAATCACATCATACTGCTCCTGACCTGCATTCTGCATAAAAACACTCATATCTTCACAGTTAAAAACAGCCTCTGGATGATCCTTGCTCGCATAGGCAAGCAAGCCTTCTGATAAATCCACTCCATGATACTCAAAATCTCAGCTCCAATGCTCCTTAAGATAAGAAAGAAATCTCCCTCCTCCACATCCAAGTTCAAGAATCCTCGGCTTTTCAAGGTTTAAACTTTTGATATAGTCCAAAAAATACTGACCATCAGTCCAATGTTTTTGCCTGGTCTGATAATATTTTTTCGCATTTTCAGTATAAAAGTGAGCAAGATCAGATTTTATCTTTTGCATAGTGGAGTGTTGAGAATAAAGATTTTCCCTTTTGATAGTGTTTTCATCCTTTTTTTCAAGGAGAAAGCTTCTCCCATCTGAAAGTATAAGGATATCATCATTTTCCGTACTGACGATGAGGAACCCATCAGTACAGCGTATAGACATATTGCAATGATTGTCTCTGCTTATGCTTCAGGCAAACAAATCAGATACAAGACGGTTGGTGCTAATAACCATGGGAAATTGAAATTGAAGGACGAATACAACTGTTCAAATGTTTCAATCTCTTCTCCAGCTAGAGCACTTATTGTTGATAAGGTTAGTATCTACAGAAAGTGATTAAGTTCATTAAAAAAAATGCCTAAGAGTTTTCTCCTAGGTATTTTTCATACGATTTAATCCAAGTACGCTATCGTCATATTCAAGAGTGGATTACTATCATCATCTCAGAGATAGCTGTTGTAGAGGACATATTTGGTTGGATGCTCCTTACTATACAAAATATCATAAGTTCGTGTTTGAAAGAAACCTAAATTTTGTGCTGGATAGGAGTATCAACAAATAGGACTATAAATATCAAGATCTACTTCTCAGTGCTGATCTGCAATCACCTGAGGGGTCAGTATCGCGTAGCGAACATTTTCATCATCCCCAGCTACACGAGGAGTTCCTACTGAACCTCTCTCCTCTCGATATGCTCAAGTTTTTGGCACCACATTACAAATAGCTTTCCCAAAGAGGTAGGTTGGTGGCTGAGCTTCATCAAAGTCTCAAAGTCCATAGTCATAGTTGATTGCCTCTTGAATAGTGAGGTCGCTTTCCTTGTCTTTGAAAATATAGTTTGAATACCCATTCCCACCGATTATGATATGATTGTTGATCCAATGTCCAGAAAAAAGCTGAAATCTCTTCTCATTTTCAAGGTAATAATTCTTCCACTGTTCAATACCCCCTGTAAAATATTCTGCAGCACCTGCCGGTATATGAGCTATTAGCTTTACACAAAGCTCAGGGACAACCGCTGAAAAGCCTGATTCGGCTTCATCTCGCTGAAGAGTAAAGTTCCCGCTTCAAGTGAGATTGGCATAATACTCCTTTCCTTTACAGTCAAAGTTTTGCACGAGAGGTTCTGGTGCTTTAGGAGTACTTGGCTCTTGAACTGGAGTTATGCTACAACCAGCTAAGAAAACCACTCCTCAGAGTGCT
>CAUSGX010000013.1:0-24552 GCA_963531535.1 uncultured bacterium | reverse complement strand
GATTTAACTTTTTCTCACCAAGGCGCTGTACAATATTTCTTCCCATCAGGAGAAAGCGGAACATCTCTGACATCATCCTCAGTTGGTTGATTTGGAGCAAGAGCTTGTGTAGTTGGTGCTGGATTAGGTGCTCTTTTTCCATTAAGATTAAATTGAGCATTTTTGTAATAAGGAGCATCAGGCTGAATATATCAGTTTTCTTCAAGATATTCTCTACGCTTTTCTTGCGCTAAGATATCTCATTGTAGCTCCTTTTTAGGATTTGGATCAGCATTATAGGTTGAAAAAGTTGTTTTTTTCATTTTACCTTGCTTAGATTCATTACAAGAGGACTGAGTAAACTGCCCAGAGAGCTTTCCATCTTTACAGGTTCTTCTCTGAATATTACAAATCGAAGGCGTATCTGATCTCTGTTGATAAGCTAATACCGACGCTCAATCATCAATGCTATATCCCCACGGTGTCATACAAGAAGCACCATCAAGCACTTTATGTCTTGCTTCATCTCAAAATTCATACATTGCGACCACATATCTTACACTTCATTCAGGAAGCTCAACAATATCCCCTCTCAGTAAAAACTCAAATACCTTATTGATAAAATGACTACGATCTTCTAAAGTACTCAACAGCGTCGTATATGCATTTTTATAGGACTTAGCGATATTATTACCAGTCAAAAAACCTAAATCAGTTTGCTGTTCATTCTTTTGTTCACTTCCAGAAAGCATAGATCCAGTACCTGGGAGCATATATTCATACGTTTCAGGGGCCCCATGTTCTCAAAAAGGGTTCTCCCCTAAAGTATATTTTTGCCCATTATCTGCCAAAAATACCCATTGCATTGGTTGCTGATGAGTTTTTTCCCAGTCTTTACGATATTCGCTATTCGCATCAGGATTGATGTTAGAGATAATGACCGCTCACAAAAAAAGAATCAAAGTATATGCTACAAAAGAGAGAAACTTTGGTTTAGTCAGTCTATGAGGTTTCAGCTTCCTAATTCTTCTTATCGCCATTTATACACAAAAGATAATATAAGTAAAAAACACTTTACTCAATTATAACAACAATCATCAAAAAAAGCAAAAAAATCAGATTTTTTCTGTTTATAACAAAAAATCATTTGAAACTAATGTCCGCAGAGCAATTTCTGTGAAATCGAAATTAAAACAAAAACAAAAACAAAAAACTCCCATTTAGGAGTTTTTTTATAATACAAGCGACTATTTCCCATAAAAAGTATAAAAATCTGGCTTTGCTTGTAATTTTTCTAGGATCCTCTGCTGAGAGATTTCAAGATCCTGTTCTGAAGGGATAAAATCCTGACAATATTCCTTTGGGAAAGACGTCAGACTAATCTTTTCAGTAAGAGTAATCTTAAAGCCTCTTTTCTGAGCTTCTTTGACCAGAGCTTGATGCCTTTTTTGGAGAAAGAGCAATTTATCATAAAAGAAACGTACATGTCCAGTTCCCATCGTATAGTTTTTAGAGATAATAATAGGCTTTCCCTCATCGAGCTTTTTTTTCACCAGTCCAAAAACTCTTGGAAGTTCTCTCCACTCAGCAATCAAATGCTGATCAGCTAATTCTGAGACTGGAACAAGATTGATTCTCGTCATTTAATACAAAACAAAAACAAAACTAGAATCATGAGCTAGAAAAACATTACTTCGTCTTGATCTCATGGGAACTATAATCTATTGAAATTATTCCTCTGAACTCTTATCAGATTCGGTCTCGGCAATTTCGTCCACTTCAAACAAACCACTCTCCATTTTTTCAACCTTTTTCTTTTCTTCTTTATACTTCATATTTTCAGTTTTTTCCTCTCGAGGACGATAGACGATATCAATCTTTTTATCCACCATCTTGTATAGCGGTGTCTCTGGTTCATCTAGTGAAATATCATTTGAATGCAGTGTTTTTAAGCTTCAGTCTTCAAATCTGATCCTGATCGCTCATTCAACAATTCCAATACCACCTACCAAAATATCATTACTTGTTGAGACAATCTGTCCTTTCTTAGCTCTCTTCCATATTTTCAAATCCTCAAGCGAAAGCAACTTTCAGTTCTTATCTCAGTAGATAAGGATAAATGGCTCTCCATTATGCAAGAACATATTCGCAACTTGATCTCCTTCCTGCAGCTCAATTGCCTTTACTCCTCCTGCGGTCTTACCCATAGGTCTAATATCATCAGATTTGAAAAGCAGCATTGAACCTTTCTGAGAAAGCACCCCAATATTTTCTCCATCATTTACCGGCAATACTTTCAGAATCTTTTCTCCTGGCTGAAGTCCCATAATGGTAGTTGGGAACTTTTTAAAGCTCAATACCAACTCTTTTTTAGTCTTCTTGATACTATTTTGATTAGTCAAGAACACTAGATAGTCATAGTGGAAATGTAGTGTCTTTGCGAAGACAATCTTTCATTTCAAACCAAAATGTTCATTCAGATTTAAAGCTGGTTTCGCCATAGTGAAACTTCCAAGATCTTTAATCCTCTGCACTACGAGCTCTCCCCTATCAGTAATAATCACGAGTTGATCCTGATTATGAGTGTAGATGAGATCTAAAGTTTCCTCTGGGATATTCTGAATTCTTGTCTGATACAAAATTCTAAGAGAATAATCATTTCCGATCCAACAAATCACATCTTCTTTTACTTTGTCGGCTGCCTTTTGAAGTTCTTTCAAGCTTCCACTGATATTATAAACGCTCAAGTCATTTGAAAGTTCAGTCCTCCTCTCATCTCCATATTTCTCCTTCATATATTCAAATTCCTGAGCCAAAACTTCATCAAGCTTCTGAGGATCAGAGATAATACCTTCTAAATATTCAATAAGTCTGATTTTTGCATCAATTTCTTCTGCAATCTTCTGAATCTCAAGTCCAACCAAAGATTGAAGCCTCATAAGAAGGATATACTCAGCCTGCTTCTCTGTAAATCAAAACTTCTCCATCAAATTTGTTCTCGCATCAGCTTTAGATTCAGATTTCTTGATAGTATCAATTACTTCATCAATAATATCAATAGCCTTTTTGAGTCCTTCCAAGATATGAAGTCTATCTTTTGCTTTATTAAGTTGAAAAACTGACCTACGATAGACAACATTTCTACGGAATTCTACGAATTCCATCAAAAGATCTTTAATATTCAAGAGTCTAGGCTGACTTCCTCCTTCAACGAGTGAAACATTGTTGAGATTAAAATTAGTCTGAAGATCAGTGAATTTATAAATTTGCATCAAAATTGCATCAGGATCTACTCATTTTTTTAGATAAATAGCAATCCTAATCCTATCTCTATTTGATTCATCACGGATATCATTAATTCCCTCCACCTTTTTATCAACGACCAATTCTCCAATCTTTGCAACAAGACTCGCTTTATTCACAAGATATGGAATTTCGTCTATCACAATTACATGTGCTCATTCATACACTTCATCGTGTGTTTTTCCACGAACAACGATTCCTCACTTTCATTTTTTATAAACTTCAAGAATATTATTACTATCAAAAATCATACCACCAGTTGGGAAATCTGGACCTTTTACGATCTGCATAATTTCTTCAATACTTACTTGAGTTTTTTCTATGATTTCTTTCCCATCTTGATCAAATCAAATTGTCTGTGGCTTTCCTTCTTTATGGAGAAGAAGAAGTGAAGCATCTAAAATTTCAGTCAAATTATGAGGAGCCATATTCGTTGCCATACCTACTGCAATTCCCATCGTTCCATTACAAAGATGATTTGGAAATTTTGTTGGTAGCATGACAGGCTCCTTTAGAGAACCATCAAAATTATCTCTCCAATCAACAGTATCTTGATCAATATCCTCAAGCATTTCCTCAGCAATTTTAGTCAATCTTGCCTCAGTATACCTCATAGCAGCTGCTCCATCTCCATCAATAGATCCAAAGTTTCCTTGTCCATCAACGAGCGGATATCTGAGTGACCAAGGCTGAGCAAGCCTTACCATTGCCTCATAGATTGAAGAATCTCCATGTGGATGATACTTTCACATTACATCTCAGACGATTCTCGCAGATTTTTTATGCTTTTGATTATAAAAATTATTCATCTGATACATTCCAAAGAGGATTCTCCTCAAAACCGGCTTAAATCCATCTCTTGTATCAGGCAAAGCACGAGAAACAATAACAGACATCGCATAATCAATATAGGATTGCGTAATCTCCTTTTCTATAGGATGTTGCTGCACTCTCTCATGTTTTTCTTCCTGTTGGAAAAGATCCTGACTCATAACTATACTCTTTTCAAAAAATAAAAAATCTGATTTTTCTTTCTTTTAACTCCAAAATCACCTAGATATTAGAAATCCCGCATTTGAATGCAAGCCAAAATAAAAATCAGTACTTGACATATATTTTTTTATGATATAATCTTTTTTTGAGAAATGAAAAAAAGAGAAAAACCAGTTTCCTCTTTTATTTTCTGTGAAAGTAAGCGAGAAATCAGACTTTTCTCTCTTTCTATCCTCAATATTTTTTAATCGCTTGCTGAAAAAGTTCCCCCTTCTCCTCAAAATTTTTCCAATTACTATAGCTTGGAGATGCAGTGGAAAGAAGACACACTTTTCAAGGAGCAGTATGTTGATAAGCAAACCTTACAGCTTCATCCATATCTCTAGTCGAAAGCATATTTCAGTCAAAACCTGAAAGCAAATCACGGATTTTCTCACCAGATGGAGGGAAGAAAACCAAATTCTGAATTCAGAGTTCTTTTATCTTTTCTACAAGAATTTTGAAATCATATCCTCTATCTGTTCCTCAGAGAAACAGAGTTCAAACTTTATTTCCAAAAGTTTTTAAAGCCTCTAAGGTAGAATCAGGAGTCGTTGAAATTGCATCATCATAGAAAGTTATCCCCTTAAAAGTTCCAACAAGCTGTAATCTATGAGGAAGTCCATGGAAATGAGCTATCGTCTGATGGATTGAAGCATTATTGATTCAAAGATACTTTGCAACTGCAATTCCAAGCGAAATATTTTGAAGATTATGCTCTCCAAGAAGCAAGCGATCCTCTGTAGAAAAGAGCTTCTCACCTTGATAAGTAAAAACTCCATCAGCCCATGTAGACTCCCCTCATTGCCCATAAGTATGAAGATTAGAATAAACCTCAGAAAGCTGAAACTCTTGAACTGTTCTTGCCAGAACAAAGTTCTGCTCTGATCACTTTAAAATATTGAGTTTTGCCTGAGTATAATGCTCAAATCCGCCATGCCAATCTAAATGCTCAGGGAAAATCGCTCACAAAACCGAAATGAAATTCTGCTTTTTAAGCTTCTCAAGCATATAACTTGAAAGCTCACAAACAACATAATCTCGCTCTTCCTCAAAATCAATCTCATCCAAAACCGGCTTCCCAATATTTCAAACAAGTTTCACACGGAAACCAGCATCTTTTAAAAGCTCATAAATCAGACTTGTCATCGTAGATTTTCACTTACTAGCAGTAATTGCAATTACCTTACCCTTATAGTGATCAAAGAAAAACTGCATCTGCGTCAAAACCTTATCTTGATAAGGCTTTAATTCAGCTGAATACGGTACACCTGCTGACTTAAAAATAATATCAAAATCTTCCAAATGCGAGAGATACTGCTCTCCTGTCCTCAAAGCAATTCCCTGTTCCTCTAGTTCTGGCTGATCTTTTACATCCAAAACGGTCAATTTCTCAAAAACAAAGCCATTATGTAATAGAAAGTTCAAAGTCGATTTTCCCTCAAGTCAAAATCAAAGAAGTCCGATCTTTTTCCCAGCAAATAAGTTTTTATCTAGCATTGCCTTATCCAAAAGATATAAAATACTGATCTCTAAATCTTAAAACACTTTCCAATTATCAAAACAAAGAAAAAACCAGCTCCTCAGCTGGATTTTTTGGTTATTACAGTTCTTCATCTTCAAAAAGATGCTGAAGCACTCTCTTGTTTTCAGTCCTTTTTGGAGCATCATCATCCACGATATTCAGGATTTTTGTCTTTTGTGAATTTTGATTTGCTGACTTCCAAACCTCAATAACGCTCATAATCAATCAAATAACAAGGACGATCAACTGAACACTCAATCCCCAAGCAATACCGATCGTACCAGTATTTTGAGAAACCAGTCCTAGAGTATCCAAAATACCCATATATGCTGCAACAATAATCCACAAAAACATAAAATTTAATACTGGTTCAGTCTCTCTGAATCCAAGGTATTTAATAATAAATCTCTTAAAATTGGTATGCATATTCCATCCAAAGAGGAATCCAAGCGAGAGCACAATAACAATAGCAGACTTAAAGTAAGTTTTCCCAAGTAACCAGATAGAATAACTAGATTGTCACTGAGTAATCGGAGTGATCTTTGCGATTGGAAGCAAAATCAAAACCGCTACTAAGACAAACAAAAAGAGCACAAAAGTCTTTTGGTGTTTTGTATAGTTGCTAAACTTGCGGAAAGTCCTCTCCAAATACCTTTGGATATCAGTAAGTTTAAGTTTTTTTGCCATTATGTTCTCTACTTAGAAAAGATAAAATTCAGATTTCACCCTCTGATATACGGATTTTTGATAAAGTATCAAGTCTTATTTCACAAAATACTATCAAAGGATGGTATCTGATTTTTCTTACTTTTTTATTATTATAATTACGCTTCACATCCAGAACAGCTGATAATTTTTTTACTAAACTGCTGTGCAGCATTCATACTGTGCTGATAATAAAGTGTCTTGATTCCCAGTTTCCAAGCCTGAATATAAAGATAATTCACCTCTTTTGCTGGCGTTTTCGGACTAATCATCACATTAAGTGACTGAGATTGATCAGTAAACTGCTGTCTATCAGCCGCCTGATAGATAATCGCCATCTGATCTATCTCACAGAAAGTCTTAAAGACATCCTTCTCTTCCTGAGTCAAAAAATCTAAATGCTGAACTGAACCATCATGATCTCTAATACTGAGCCAGATTTCTCTAGTATTTTGCCCCTTCTCTTCCAAAAGCTTTTCAAGATAAGGGTTTTTGATTGTCACTTTAAGCTTCGCAACATCTTTCACATAACAATTTGACATATACGGCTCTATACTTTGAGAAACTTGTCCCAAGATAAAGGCAGATGAAGTCGTTGGAGCGATTGCATTCAGCGTAGTATTTCTTCTTCCATATCCTTTGAGCATTTCAGGTTCTCCATATTCCTGAGCTAGTGCTTCAGAAGCAGCATAAGATCTCTTTTGGATTAGTTCAAAAATCTCTTTATTCAACTTTCTTGCCTGGAAACCTTCAAATGAAAACATCTTTGACTGCAAAAGAGAATGCCATCAAAGAACTCAGAGTCCAATTGCCCTATTTGACTTTGCAAAAGCATAAGCCTTTTTCATAAAATCAAAAGCTAGCTGATCATCTCTCTGATCTGAATCTCTAAGTTTCTCAAGCTTCTGAATAAACTCAGTCATTACTGCATCAAGGAAATATACAAGTGTTTCAACTGCATCAGTATCCTTCCACTCATCATAATGAGCCAAATTGATAGAAGAAAGACAACAAACAAACGACCAATCCTCATTTGCTGGCAACATAATCTCACTACAAAGATTACTTGCATAGATTTTCAGATTTTTATCCTTGTATACATCAACAGTATTATTATTTACTGTATCTGAGAAAAAAATGTAGGGATACCCCATTTCACCTCTTCTCTGAAGTAATTTCGCCCAAATAGCCCTTTTCTCCTGATCTCCATCAATCATCTCCTGAAGCCACTGATCGCCAACAGTTACTCAATGTGTGAGCTTCTGAATTGGATTTCCTTCACTTCAAATATCCAAAAATTCTGAAATATCTGGATGTTCGATCGGCAAATACGGAGCAAAACTTCCTCTCCTCACATTTCACTGACTTACCACATCAATAATGGTCTCAAAAAGCTCCATAAAATGAACAGCTCCTGAACTGACTCCATTATTTTTGATAGGAGTTCCCCTCGATCTCAAGGCTCAAAAATACCCAGAGGTTCCACCTCCATATTTACTCATCATCCCTGCCTCGGCCTGAGCATAGAGAATATCTCACATGTCATCAGCAATATATGATCCAAAACAGCTAATTGGCAGCCCTCTTTCAAGTCCAAAATTTGACCACACTGGAGAAGCTAACGAATAAAAACCTCTCGCCATATAATCATAAAACTTCTCGGCAAAACCAGGCTTCTTTAGGATTTCTTCAGCATTTTTTGCAATTGCCAAGATTCTCTCTTCTGGACTCACTCCTTCCTGGAGATATCCATTTGCAAGGAACTTTCTACTATTTTCATTTAATCGTTTCATCAATACTTTATACGGTAAAAAAGATAAAAAATCAGATTTCTTCTATATTTTCTTCCATCAGATACAGCACTACAGAAATCCGAAAAAGAACAACCTAAAACAAATCATCACTAGTAATACTCTGGCTTCTTTTATTATAATTGATTGATCTTTTATTGAAAAAATCCACATGCTTAGTTGCAATTACCTCATCATCAAACCAATCTGTCTGCTGAACTAAGCTTTCATCTATTTCAAATAACGGCTCTAGACCGATACTTTTTAAGGAATTATTAAGTCTATTTTTTATGAACTCTTTGATCACTGCCTTTGGCAAAAAATCAAGCTCTCCCTGCTCACAGATCCAATCGACAATTGCACTCTCTGCTTCAAAAGCTTCTAAACAGTGTTTTCTTATCCTTTCATTATACTTTTCATCAAACCATTCAGGATGTTCCTTTTTGATGATATTGATAATATCAATACCAAACAGCCCATGAATCTGTTCCTCTTTTGATGTTGCCTCAACAGCATTTGACATTCCCTTAAAGAGATTCCTATATTTATTAAACGCCATAATAATAAGGAACTGAGAAAATAGCGAAACATGCTCTATAAAAAGAGAAAAAAGCAGAACCGCCATTGCATATTCCTTTTCTTCATCATTACTAGAAGTTTTGATTGACCTCTCAAGGTAATTCACTCTATCAATGATACAAGGTACAGATTTAATCTGATTAAAATCATTATTTAATCCAAGAATCTCAAGCAAATGAGAATAAGCATCATGATGACGAACCTCAGATTCTGCAAAAGTATACCCAACAGAACCAATTTCAGGTTTTGGAAGTCTTTTATAAATATCTCCCCAAAAAGTTTTCACACTTACTTCGATCTGCGCAATAGCAAGCATAGTATTTTTGAGTGCATTTCTCTCAGCATCAGTCACATTAACTTTGAAATCCTGTACATCTGAGGTAAAATTAAACTCAGTATGGATCCAATAAGAGTGCCTAATCGCATCCACATATTCCAATAATTCTGGATATTCATAAGGCTTCAAGGTGATTCTTTTTTTGAAGATATCTCTCTTTCTTTCTTGTGTTCTTTTTTCTCTATAAAGGATATAGTCCTTAGCAACCTGATGAAGTCAGGCTTCCATCAATTTTTGCTCAACCACATCCTGAATATCCTCAACATTAGGTACATAAGATTGATCCTGTCCCCACTTTTCCAAAAGTGCGTTATGAACCTGCTCAGCAATTGCCTCTGCCTCTTCTGGATGCTCATATTGAGAGTCGAGCATACCCTTTTTGATAGCATTAACAATCTTTGCTATATCAAAATCTACCATCATTCCATTTCTCTTTCTGATTTGCTTGATTACCATTCTCTGATAGTGTAAATAAAATAAAAAATCTGACTTTCTAAGCACCTTTTACCTTTCGCAAAATAACTATATATAGTCATCTTAGAAGATCAGTAACACAAGATATAGTATTACAAAGAATAATTGCAAGTGTTTTTTGCCTCAGTTTTTTTTATCCCTTGACATTTATATTAGGATAATTATAGTAGCATTGTAAACAAAAAAAGCACGTTTTTATGACAAAAAATCACAAACAAAAAAAAGTAACTTCAATCATATTGAAGTTTAACACTCCCCAATGTATCAATTTTTATCGCAGGGCGGTATGTCCAGATCACTGGTCTCTCGTTTTCTCTTGCAATCTTCCCTCGCTTGAGCTTAAGGTTGATCATCAGAAAATGTATCTTGAAATGAGTGAACTTAATCAAGGTACTGAACTAGAACTCAATATTATTATTGAGAAGAAGGTCCTTGGTAAAGACGAACATGGCAACAATATATCTGGGCATGCGGACACTTCTTACGCAGTGAGGGTTCCAAAGTCTCTGATGGTTGCGATGAAGATCAATGGAGAAGAATACTGGAATTCTGAGCTTAGAACTTTTGTAAAAGTTTTCAAAGGTGAAAAGTATCATCTCAAGGATTGATATAAGATGGGAGAATAGTATTTTCAAACAAAACAATAAGTAAAGTAAAAAATCGTAAATTTATTTTTTTATGGAAAGAGAGAAACATTCAAACTTGACTTTAGTGATTCTAAAGTTTAAGAGTTCACAAAGAGTTGATTTCTATCATTGGGTATCTGGGCTAGAAAAGTGGGTACTCGATCGTAGCGGTATGGTTACTGGAATCTATGTTGATAATGCTGAAGAAGGTGTGGAATTCCATCTTAGAGACCTCCCTACCAGCCACGATGAGGTGGAAATTTATATTACTAGTGGTGAATATCACTATGTAGTGATATTAGAAAGAGCTGATATTGAGAGTATTGATTTCAATGATATTCCTGTTTGGGATAAAAAAGAGAAAAAGATTTTTCTAGATCAGTTCTTGTCTAACTTTTCTATAGAGTGAAATCTATAGAAAAATAAAAAAACCTGAAGCATAATTCAGGTTTTTCTTTTTTTGTTAATTATTCTCTCTTGGTTCTGTAAGCTTCTCCTGATGATGTGCAGGCGTCATACACAGAGACACAATCACTGAAAGCACAAGCACAGAAAGCAGCACAATCAACGAAATTTTTGCTGGAATATGGAAGAGTGGTGAAATCAGCATTTTTGTTCCTATAAAGGTCAATATAACTGCAATTCCATAGCTTAGATACTTAAATCTATCAATAAAGTTTGCAAGAAGGAAATACAAACTCCTCAATCCTAAAATAGCAAAGATATTTGAAGAGTAGAGAATAAAAGGATCATTAGGAGCGATTGCAAAGATTGCTGGAATACTATCCACAGCAAAGAGTAAATCCGAAAATTCTATCACTCAAACAACAATCAAAAGCGGTGTTGCATATCTTAGTCCATTTTGAAAAACAAAGAATTTCCCTCACTCAAAGGTATCAGTTACTCTTGGGAAAAAATATTTTACTACCCTAGCTCCAGCCGAATCAGAGAAGTTTTCATTTTCTTCATGTTCATGCTTAGCAAAAAACGACTTAATCCCAGCATAAATAAGGAACCCTCAAAAAATCGTGAGAAGCAAATTAATCTTAACTGGGTGATCAAAGAGCAAGAATTCAGGAAGATAGGTCAATTCTATAAGCTTTACTCCTGCAAAGATAAATATCGCTCTAAAAATCAATGCTCATATAATTCCTCGGAAGAGTACTTTATGCTGGAGCTTCTTTGGGACTTTGAAAAAGCCAAAGACCATAATGAATACAAACAAATTATCAACAGATAATAGCTTCTCTACCCAATATGCTGACTGGAAATATGAAAATCTCTCAAATCCAAGTTCCCAATAAATATACCCACTAAAAAGCATCGCAAGTCCAATCCACACGATTGATCGAGCCAGTGCCTCTTTACTCTTGATCTCATGATTTTTCTTGTTAAATACTCAGAGATCTAAGAGCAACATAACTACGATCAGTACAGCAAAAACAATTTCAAGTTTTAGCATCTTTGTTTAACAGAATAAAAAATCTGATTTTTCTGACTTTTCAAGTCTTTAACCGAACCACTATATACATCTACTCCATCATTTCCAGTGAAAATATTGTATTTTCCATTGAAAAAGTATCTGACATATCTATACATTAGAATCAGTATTTATCCTTTTATGTTTGTAGTACGATGTCAAACCTTGAGATGATGGAATCCATCTTAGCATACCGAAAATCAGACAACACCTTTGAAAAAAGCATCAAAGAGAGAAATGAGGCAATGGCATATAAGTTTTTTGATGGTCCTCCATTTGCCAGTGGTAATCCACATTATGGTCATCTTTTAGCATGAAGTATCAAAGATACCATCCCAAGATATATGACGATGAGAGGCTACCAAGTAAAAAGAAAACGAGGTTGGGACTGCCATGGTTTACCAGTAGAAAAGGCTGTTGAAAAGGCACTTGGTATTGATGGAAAAAAAGACATTGAAGAAAAAATCTGAATTCAAACTTTTGTAGAAAAGTGTCGCGAATATGTAAATCAGACAAATACTGATTGGAAACGATTCGTAGATCATACAGGAAGATGGGTTGATATTACCAATCCCTATTTTACGATGGATCTAGATTTTATGGAAAGCGTAATGCGATGCTTTTCTAATATCTACAATCAGAATAAAGTATACAAAGGATTCAAAGTACAGGGATACTGTCCAAGCTGTGCAACGCCACTTGCAAACAACGAAATTGCAGAAGGATATGAAGATAGGCAAGATACTGCTCTTACTGTAAAATTTCCACACCTTGCACCTGAAAGTGAGAAGTATGCTTGCTCTGAGGATGGATTTATTGATGTTGTAGCTGGTGTGCTTCGTGATGAGAAAGGTCGCTATGCGATGATTCATCATACCAAGGAAAATCTCTGGTTTTTCCCTGGTGGGAAAGTTGAAAAAGGAGAAGACCTCATCACAGCACTCAAAAGAGAACTCAAAGAAGAAATCTGAACAGAACTCACTATGAGCAAGTATCTCTGAGCAGTTAAAATCATTCATCTCTCAAAGCCTCGAAGAGTTCATCGATTTGAGGTAGAGTCAAACGATACTCCAACACTCCAAGAACCAGAAAAGCACAAAGATATCCAATGGGTAAGCGAAGAACTGTATGAAAACAGCCTTGGTTTTGCAATCAATATCAATGGAACGATCATCAATGATGAAAGGGAGCTCCTACATGATTTCATCGATTTTTACCTTTTCAAAAAAGTTCTCGATCCACAAGAAAAAGGACTTATTGAAGGGAAATTCAACTTCCTTGCTTGGACAACAACACCTTGGACACTCCCAAGTAATATGTTTTTGACTATTGGGGAAAATATCGACTATGTAACCGTCTATGATCAAAAATCACAAGAATACTATGTGCTCGCTGAGGCTTTACTCAAAAAATACTATAAATCACCAGAAGACTATACTTTCATTTACAAGCAGAAAGGAAAAGAACTAAAAAATCTGACCTATCAGCCACTTTTTGATTACATCAAAAAATCAAATATTGCAGATGAATATAAGAATCAGTTTTTTCAAATTTTAACCTGAGAATTCGTAAGTACTGAGGATGGAACAGGTATTGTACATACTGCTCCAAGCTTTGGAGAGGACGACTTCAATGTTGTTGCGAACCTTCTAGGAGGAGAGAGCTCAAAAGAATGGCTCTTTATGCCTGTTGATGAATATGGATGTTTTACGAGTGAGGTCCCAGATTATCAAGGAATGAAAGTTATGGAAAGTAATAAACCTATCACTGAGCATCTAAAAGCTAACCAAAAAATTGTAAAAACTGAAAGTCTTGTTCACTCATATCCTCACTGCCGAAGGTGTAAAACTCCTCTTATTTACAAAGCTATGTCGAGCCGATTCATCAAGGAAAAAGAGATGAATGCTCAAACCGCTAGCCAAGCTGGAGAGATCAAATTTATCCCAGAAACCGTAAAAAATAGATTTGTAAATGGATTACAGCAGGCTCCAGATTGGAATGTTGCTAGAAATAGATATCGAGGTTCTCCTCTACCGATCTGGCAGAATGTAGAAAATCCAGAAGATCGTTTTGTGATCAATACACTTGATGAGCTCTATCATCTCACCACTTCAGGATCAAAAAATCTGACCAAAAATGTCTTTATCCGCCATGGAAGGACTGATTTCAATGAAGAGAAAAAATTTGACTCACTAGGAGATGCAAGACTTAATGAACTCTGAGAACAGCAAGCTCAAGGCCTCGTTAGTAAGCTTGCTCCTCATATAGAAAAAAAGTCTGATGTTGTTTTCATTTTGTCCCCTCTTCCAAGAGTTTGGCAGACTATCAAACCAACTTTGATCAGCTTTTTCTGAGCTGATGAAGTAGCAAGATGTGAAAAGCTCTATTTTGAGCATCATGAGAGCCACAAAGATCGTTTTGAAAAAAGGAAAACCTTTGATCATGTGCATAATGGAGAAACCGAGGAAATCGTTGTAAAACTCAATGATCAGCTTTTTATTGATTCTCGTATTACAGACTTGATCAACTATACTGATCAAGGAGAAAAGATTTCTTGTGACATGTTTAATCGATTTGATGAGGAAAGAAGCATTGGAACTGATGGAGAAAAGCTTGAGGATTATAGAAAAAGAACTGAAAGTGCGATCCACTACTGGAATAGTAATCATCAGACAAAAACTCTGGTTTATGTTTCTCATGATGATACTATCGCAATGCTAAGAAGAGTCTTCCGCAAGTTTGAATATGGACTCTACAGAAAAAATTATAAACTCGGGAATGCCGAAGTCAGAGTCCATTACCGAGATAGTGATAAACAGTGAGAGGTTGATCTTCATAAGCCGTATGTAGATACTTATCGAGGAATGAGAGAAGGTAAAACCTATAGAAGAACACCCGAAGTTTTGGATTGTTGGTTTGAATCTGGAGCAATGCCGTTTGGGCAGGATCACTACCTTGGAGAAGAGGGAAGAAATATTAGTTATCCAGCAGATTTTATCGCTGAAGGACTTGATCAGACGAGAGGTCGATTCCGTTCTCTTCATGTGGTTGGGCATGCAATCAAAGGTGAGAACGCCTACAAAAATGTGATCGTAAATGGACTTGTACTCGCTGAAGATGGTAAAAAAATGTCTAAGAGTCTGAAAAACTATCCAGATCCAAAAGAATTGCTTGAAAAATGGGGCGCTGACACATTTAGGCTTTATACTTTGAGTAGCCCAGTTGTGAGATCAGAACCTATGAGATTCTCAGAAAAAGGTGTTGAACAACTTTTTAAGGACTTTAATATCCCACTAGAAAATGTCTTTAAGTTCTTTGAGACTTACGCCAAAATCGATAATTGGAAGGCTAATAGTAAGGAACTCTATGTGATGAATAAACTCTCATCTGATGAAAAAACTCTTCAAGAAAATTTGATCAGAATTCAGCCTGATATCATTTATATTGAGTCTCACCTCAGTGAGCAGAAGCAAAAACTCTCAGAGCTTGCATCAGTATTCCTTAGCAAGAAACCTGAAATCAAAATCTTAGATCAAGCCCTAGGAAACTACCTCGAATTGGTATCTTCTTTAAAAAACCAGAGAACACTGATCATTGCTGACGAAACTCAAATCAAAGAACTTTGGTCACAAGTATCATCTAAACAAATTACAGAAAATCTCCTAGAGGGAGAAGTTCTCAAGCTTCCAAACTATGCAATTTGCAATGAGCTTGATAGATGGATTCTAGCAGAACTTCATCAAACGCTTGACAACCTTGACCAAGGACTGAGAAATTATAATCTTGACGGAGCTATCAAGTCAGGAATCGATTTTATTGAAAAGCTCAGCAACCGATATCTTAGAAGAAGCAGAAGAAGATTCCGAGGACATGATATGACAGCAGACAAACATTCAGCTTATTCAACACTTTTTGAAGTATTGACGACTTATCTTCAAATGATGGCACCATTTACACCATTCATTACTGAGGACTTACGAAAGAGATTGCAAGCATTCAGAGGAGAAGAAAATCAAAAAACTGAGTCAATTCATCTCTCATTCTGGCCATTTACAAATAAACTATATATCGATCGCGACCTTATGGATGAGATTACAACGGTAAGAAAGGCCATTAAGCTCGCACTCTTCATTAGATCAAAGAACAAGATCGCAGTTAAGCAACCACTTAAATCATTGAGTATTAGTATTGAATAAGTTTATAAAAAGAGAAAAAGCCTGGATTTGATTTCAGGTTTTTTATTTTAAAATTTATAAAAAATGACCTGACTTGTTAAGCCAGGTCGGTTAATCCAGACTTTTAGTCTGGTAGGTGTGTCAAAGTAAGTTCTCCTTCGTCTCCATCCCAGCAATTCTTGTCGTTGATATTAAATTCTGACAGCTCTTGTCTTTTGACTAGCATTTCAGATTTAAAATCCTCGCAAGAGAGATTGATATAAAGATTATCGACATAACCTTGTTCAGAAGCAATATTAGAGTATCCTCTTACTGTTGCTCCAAACACCTTGTCAAAATCTCTAAATTCAATCTTGACTACGGGAGGGAATGTGACGGAATCTTTCTCTACTCTGCCGAGTTCAGACCTCACTCCTTCACCGTTTTGGAAATAGGAGATAATACTCTTCGGAGTTGTAAACTTAAGAGATACAGATACTCCATCAGGATTTTCGTAAATAACAACGCCATCCTTCTCTGTTGTTATTCCTCTTGCCTTACTTGATCTACGTGCCATAATTTCAATATTTTAGTTGGCCTCTACTTTGAACGGAAAGTATTGTAGTGTATGATTTTTAAAGATGAGACCGTTCTCTTCATCTCTAGAGTTATGAGTTACAAAGCTACCCTAGAAAACTTCGGAAGCATCAATATCTATTACTTAATACTTTACTTCATTTTCATATTCTTCTCATATTTTTTATATTACATCAGACGTATACACATTTTCTTGTAAATGTCAATACTTTTTTTAAAAAAATCTGATCTTTTTCATTCGTTTAGATCAGATTTCTCATTTTTTTCTTAATAGCAATACCTCACCTCAGGCTCAAGCTGAATTCAAAACCTAGTGAATACACTCTCCTCTACCTTCTTCGCATAATCTAAGACTGCAGCTCAGCTCTCACCTTCGTTTACCAAGATGAGTGCATGCTTTTCATACATTTTAACTCAGTTTTCTTCTTTCCCCTTCCATCAGCAGAGTTCTATGAGTTGCCCAGCTGAGAGTTTCATTGTCTCTTGCTCAGTCAAATGTGCCTTGAGTTCTGAGAACTGAGTAGAAAGCTTTTCTCGCTGAGGAAGTCAGATTTCTGGATTTTTTCGATAGCTTCCAGCCGTTCAAATCGTATGATAATCAGGCAGTTTACTCGCTCTAATACCAGAGATAATCTCAGATATCTTACGCAACTTTTCAAAAGAAGAAAGCTGATCAAAGTCAGATTTCTTTTCTGATAAAACTTTCTGAATATCAGCATATTCGGTAGCAAATTGATAATCATCATTAACCTTCTTGAGTTCAAAAATGATATGCGTGACAATAAACTGATCCTGAAGCTCATGCTTAAAAATACTTTCACGATAGGCAAACTGACACTCCTCTTTCGTCAATTTTTGAATTGTTTTTGTCTCCAGATTTACACCAATAACCTCAGAAATACTACTACTCGCCTCCTGCCCATAAGCTCAGATATTTGAAACCGCACTCGTACCTACAGTCCCAGGAATATCAATCAAATTCTCAACTCCGCCAAGTCCCCTCTCAGCTGCCCAATATACAAAATTATTCCACGGTTCACCAGCTCAAACCTGAACTTTCAGACTTGTTTCATCTTCAGAAAGGATCTTAAATCAAGGGATCTCCATCTTTACAACAATCCCGTCAAATGCCTCAGCACAAAAAAGCGTGTTTGCACCTCATCAAAGTATCCAATGCTTACACTCATCCCAAAGTGGAGTTTCAATAAGATTCAAAAGCTGATAGGTCGTAGTAATTGGCATAAAATAACGGGCAATACAGTTCGTTTTAAGTGTTGTAAAGGGTTTTAGGTTGATATTTTCTTGCATCTAGATAGGAAAAGAAAATAAAAGTCAGATTTCTTATTTTTTTATATTATTTGAGAAATTACAGAACAAGTCTATAATCTACTATAAGTTTTATCAGTATAATTCTTCAAAATATCTAAAGCTCTATGCACATCTTGAGCTGTTGCAGCAGGCGTTCACTCCAAAGGATATTCCCATCAGAGTTTTTTTCGCTTCTCCTTCCCTAAATTATGATACGGCAAAATCTCAAGTCTTTCCATACTTTTTAGAGTTTGGACATATTTCCCATACTGATGGAGATCTTCCTCATCATCAGTCAATCCAGGCACCAATACATATCTGAGCCAATAAGGTTTTTGAATCTTCTCAAGATACTCAAGTGTTGCTAAAGTATTGGTATTTTCCTGTCAAACAAGCAAAAGATGCTTTTTAGGATTAATCTGCTTAAGATCTGGGAGAATCAAATCTGAAAGCGCAATAACTTCTAACGCTTCAGGCGTTCTAACAAAACCATTCGTATCAATACAAATGTGGTATCCTTCAGCTTTTAATCTTTTTACAATAGGTAAAAGTGCTGGAGCTTGTAAAAGCGGCTCTCCTCCAGAGAACGTAATCCCTCCACCATTTGCAAAATAAGGACGATTTCTCTCAGCTAAATCGAGGATTTGTTCCTCGTTCATTCGCCTCGCTTCTTCATTTTCCATTGGGATCGTATCTGGATTGTGGCAGTACAAACACTTAAACATACAGCCTTGCAAAAAGATCGCCACTCTAATCCCAGGTCAATCCTGCGTTGCAAAAGTTTCTACAGTATTTACACGGAGCATCTTTGCAATAAAAATAAAAAATCTGATTTTTCTCCCTTTTCTGATACTATATTGATACAAAAGGGAATATTTGTCTAAAAAAAATCTCCGCACTTCCTGAAAAGGCGGAGACCAAGACATTTTCTATTAGATAACCTCAATCTGATATCCACTGAGCTGAGAAGCAAGCTTGATATTGCTAGCTCCTTTCCCGATAGCAAGTGGTTTTTGAGATTCATCAATCTTTACAACAACCTTTCCATTAGGCTTAAATTCAACATTTTTTTCTTCAACCTGAGCTGGTTTTAGAAGTCCAATGATGAGCTGAGTTGGATCTTCAGTATTTTGAACGAAATCAACCTTTTCTCCATCAAGAAGTGAAAGAACAGTATTGATACGATCTCCCTTATGTCCAACCATCACTCCAACTGCATCTACTCAATCCTGTGTACTTGAAACCAGAATTTTAGTCTTTTTACCAGCAATTCTAGCGATATTATCAATCTGCACAGCTCCAGACTCAAATTCAGGAACGATCTTTTTGAGGATTGCCTCTACATAATCAGGGCTTGACTGTGTGATATCGAGGACAATACCTCCAGTATCTCTACTAATCTTCTTGAGATAGACAAAGACTTCCTCTCCAATTTCATACACTCTATTTGGAATCTGACTCTCAGGTGGCAAAACAACGGTTGTCCCATCAACATCAAGAATAATACTATCTGAATGTACTCTCAATACCTTTGCCTTCAAAAGTTCTTCTTCTTTATCCTGAAACTTCTCGTAGAATCTCTCTCTTTCAATATTTTTGATCCCTTGCTTAATAGTCTGAGCCGCAGCCTGAGCCGCAATTCTTGAAAGTTCAAGTTTTGCAGGAGTAATATTGATCAAAAGCTGCTCTCAAACTGAGATATCTTTTCTCTCTTCTTTTGCCTCAGCAAGCAAAATCTGAGTATCTTCATTTTCAATCTCTTCTACCACTTCAAGTGCCTTATAGATACTGATCGTACCATCATTTTCAATATTTACCAGCACCTCAGCCTTTCTATATTCAGGGAAATCCTTTTTGAAACCTGACTTAATTCAGTTTCTAATCACTTCTAAGACTTGATACGGATCAAGTTTATATTCTTCTACGAGCTGCATCATCGCAGCCTGGATACTTTTTCCATCGAGTTTCATGCTCGTATTTTTATTAGTAAGATAAAAAGTTCTCTTCAGGATTGACTATAGTTATTCTGATTGTTTTTGCAAGAAGAAAGTGATTTCTAATTGTCTAGATTTTATTAGTAAGCCAAGTAAAAAAAGAGATTCGTTTATTGAGGAAATATATATTGGTTTTTATAATCGTAGACTTTATAGTACATAAGAAAGGAAGATAAAAAATTAGAAATGATTGTAAAGGAAAGCAATATTCAAATAAAAGGAGGGGAAAGAGAATTTAAAGCTGACTCTGCTTGAAAAGAAAACTTAAAAAAATATATTCAGCTTTAGTTTACTTTTTATATAGGAATGATGACTTTTTCTCAAAGAGAGTGAATTGAACCACAACCTTTTTTACAAAAAGATAGTATGGCTGAAAAACTTAAGATTAAATTGTGGAACATTAGTGTTATCTTATTAGACTCATTATGCTATGAGGAGTTTGATGGCTTTTGAAATGAATACTATATTCATCTAAAAAGTGATTTTTTGTTAAAATTTGCTAACACCTTTTGACTAAAAATAAACAGTATTAGTAATACAGCAAATGTTTTTCAAGAACAAGATCTTAATATAATATTTAAAGACCGAAATAAAATTTATGATTACATAGAAATAGTTTTTTGATGTTTAAATGAAACAGATAAAATTTGATTTATAACAAATATAAATTTGATTCTTACAGAAGAAAATAGTGCCTATCATATGTCTGAAGATGGATTAATTATTCCTATAATAAACAAAGAAGAATTAGAAGCCGTGAATCAAGCACATAAAACCCCCTATTCCCCTGTAAATGAACATATTCAAAAAGCGATTTCACTCTTTAAAAAAGAACCTTCTGATTATGCAAACTCTATCAAAGAATCTATCTCAGCAGTTGAGGCACTTTGTCAAATTATTATAGGTGATGAAAAAGCAACTTTAGGGAAAGCAATAAAAAAATTAAAAGAAAAGGGAGTAATAATCCCACCAGCACTTGAGGGGGCTTTTGACAAACTTTATGGTTATACAAGCAACGAAGGAGGTATTAGACATGCGCTTTCAGAGGGAGATACACAACCTACTTTTGATGATGCTAAATATATGCTCGTGAGTTGTTCTGCTTTTGTAAATTATCTCATTAGTAAAATGATTTAGTTTTTATTTCTTATTTAAACAAAAATGCCACAAATAAATCTTTCTTTTTGATACGCAATTTCTTTTTTCCTTATAATTTTGTCAATTGGATATATTACTGTTGAAATCATTTTAGGGAAAAGCTATCGATTTAGGGACCGCATAGATACATCTAAAAATCCATTATTTGACAGAATCATACATTATATTATTCGAGGGTTTTTAATAAATGGGATAATCCTTTTCCTCTTCCCATATATTCCTTGTATAGAAGCTATAATATCAAAAATTATTTCCTGAGGACTTGAAATTGGCCAAAAGCTGAATCCAGATAATTACACTGAAATTAGTATCACCATAAGTTCTTTCTTATATTTTTTCATTTTCATTCTTTTGGTTACTATTGAATATGTTATTATAACTGCGATAACTCTTGTTCTACTTCTTGGGAAAAAAGCAATAAATAATCGGGACACGATTAAAAATATACGAAACTGCTTCATACAATGTATAAAAGGGAAGAAAAAGGATCAATAACATAATAAAAAAACTGACTTTATTCCAAGATCAGTTTTTTTTACTTTTTAAATTAGAGTATAGGGACGCTAAGGCGAATTGTAAGAGGAAGTTCTGAGAATGTATGTTTTTTTTAAAGTCAAGCATTTTATTATAATAAAGAAAAAATACTTAAGATCTTTATTAAAAGAGCTCTTTATTTTGCAAGTTTTACATTATTAAATATAATATATACATTTATTCATAACACTTGAATATGTTTACTATCAGAAAAAATTCAAAATGAACTAGTGTATCTCGTGGATCTGTATATGGATGTTTAATCTTTCTTATGATTGGATGCAGCTGAGGAATATTAGCCTTCTTATATCAATATTATACTTCGGGAGATATTAATTATTTAGTTCCATGTTTATTTCTTTGAATATTCTTTGTAATATTACTACTTATTTTTAGATGAGAATCAAAAATTAAAAAAGGCAGAGATTTAAAAAATAACTGAAATTGAATCTTAAAAAGATTACCCGTTACTGATATTTGACATTATACATCACAAGGGGATAGTGATAGTACATGATTTTCATGATATTACCTAGAAATAAAAGACTGAGATATGATATATTGTAGTGACTGATTTGAAAACGCAAAAAAAGAATGACTCTCAAAGGAACAATATAAAGCAATATATAACAAATATTGATTTGATTATGATGAAAAATATAAACAAAATATTTTAGATAAAATAGATGAAGAATTATCATCTGTAGAAGATCAGATGAAACGTTCTCGATTTTTAAAAAAATGGTTTATAAAAAATGTAACATATCGTGTTTTAAAAGATATTAGAATTATTATTGAAAAATGATATACCCCAGGGAAAATGATTGTTAACTGAAAAACAGTATCCATTTGAGATTTAGTCGACATTTACATAGATCCGAATGACAATACTATTTATCATGTAGATATTGATTTTCTAACGAGAAAGTAATTATATAAATTTTCTACTCTCTTTCTTTAATCCCCGCAGTTTCTGCCCTGTCAACACGAGGTACCAAAAAACTGATCTCAGAATGAAGTCAGTTTTTTAGTCTTTACTTAGTTGGAATATAGGGAGGGGGAGATTAGAAGAGGACGTTGATATGATAAATAAACGATACATAGCATATATAAGGATCAATTTAAAATTTAGGAATTTGGATGTATAAAACAAATTTTCAGACTAGAATCTCCATAATTTTTCTTAAAATTATTCCAAGTTGAAACCAATTCATAGCGAGCAATTTTAGAGGAATAATGTCCAATATTTTCACGAGTAATGTTCTCATTATTAATTATACCCACAACATAAACCCTTCTTTTATTTTTAAACATATCTCTAAAAGATTCGAAAGATCCTATTTGTTCTCTAAAGAAAAGTCTATATGGCAGATCACCATCATAATTTATAATTTGATCATATAAGCCACGCAAACAAGCTGGATCATTTGGTGAATCTTTAATATCTTGTTCTATGCACTTTGCAGCTATTTCTATTTGTGAACACACATCACGGATTTTAGCCCCAAATTTTTTCTTTATATGGATAATATATAAGCAATCCTGCTGTTCATAGAGTAAATCAAACAACTCTATATTTTTATAAAAAATTTGATCTCCACATTGCATACCATGATCTATTTGGTATCTATTAAATATTTCTTCTTTATCTGTTAACATATTATCTGGAATTCCAAACGGAATAATTGAGATCCCATTATTAGATAATATACTTATAACCTCATTTTCAAGAAAAGTTTGAAAAGATGTTCATAAGACATAACATTTTCCTTCCAAAACAAAAATATATTTCTGTATGTCTTCGGCAAAAAATTCTCCATGGATACATTCAAAAAAATTATACTTTCTTTCATATCCAACCTCTCCAGTACTAGTTATATTTATTGTAAACTGCTTCCGAAGATTAAATGCCTGATCAAAATTAAGACCTGAAAAAGTAGGTTGTATTGCTTGAATAAAGGGCATAATGTCATATGTTTCGAATCTCCATTCTCTCCTACCACAAGATAAGACATAACTATCTGCTGAAAAAAAGTCAGAAACATCATTTGGAGAACAAAAATTAACATCAATTTCATCCTCTCTTAATTCTGAGTTATTTAATAATGGATATATATTATAAATAAAAAACTGCTTTAAATATTTTTCATTTTTATCTTTACTTCTAAATCTTTTCAAACTATCAATAAATCTAAAAAGAATTTCTTGCTCTGGAGTTAAATCTTCATTCATATAAATATTTTCAAGTTGTTTTATTAAATCTACTATTTCTGTTATAGTTAATCAATAACTAACTCTTATTCATACCTCAGTTATTTGAGCATTGATACTATTGTGATTTTGGAAATGTCTATATAAAGAAGATTCTGGATTTAATTTTCCCCCTAATTTTTTAAAAATTTTTCAAAATGCCTCTACTTGATTGAAATTATAAAAAGACTTGAAAACTTGCTCTTCTGAATATGTACTTCAAGATATATTACGACTTTGTGCGATTCTAAAACCTCCTCAAAAATTTTTCTTTAACATATTTATAGGAAAGTCTTCATCAAAATAATTAGATAACTTTCTATATCCACCTCCTGCAGTAATTGCATAAAAATAAGAAAAATTGTCATCATAAAAAAATATAATATCATTATTGTTTGATGTACTATAACGCTTCCTCCGTATATTTTTTTCCTCTTGTGGTAAAATACCTTTAATAAAATCAAAAATTCAATATTTTAAAGGATTTTTCTTATGAAATAACTGGATATTAACACCGTTAATCTTATTTGGAGTTACTCTAACTTCTGTAAAACCATTACAGATCTCCGTAATAGTATGTTGAACACTCTCAGCTGTACGTCAATTTATATCCCCAAAGAGTAATTCATCTAATCTATAAATTTGAAAAATTTCTTTACTCATTATTTTATATAATGAATTAAAAATATAAAGTACTAAAATATTTTTTCAAAATAATTCGTTCTTG
>CAUSGX010000012.1:0-24855 GCA_963531535.1 uncultured bacterium | reverse complement strand
TAGATTTTTTTTCATTAAAAATGTAGCACAACAAATTAATAAGTGCTATTTATATTTTAGTAAAACAATAATGAACTTCAATAAACTAACAATAAAGGCTAGCGAAGCCATTCAAGAGGCAAACAATATCTGTATCAATCAGAAAAATCCACAAATAACAACGCCTCATCTTCTTTATGCGATGTTAGAACAAGCAGATGGCTACCTTCCTGCAATTCTAAAAAATCTAAAAGCAAATGAAGAGCAAATTAAGGCTGAGACCATTATGCTTATTGGTAAGCTACCAAAGACAACTGGAAATATCGAAAGTAGCATCAGTAAGGAGCTAGAAGAAATTCTAACAACTTCCGAGCAACAAATGCAAAAAATGTGAGATAGTTATATCACAACTGAACATTTCTTTCTCGCCTTACTCAAGGTCTCAAGCGACACTAAGTCAATGCTTGAAAAGCTCTGAATATCTTATGAGTCGACATATACTACAATTCTCAATATGAGAAATGGAGAAAAAATTCAGGATAATAATCCTGAAGTCAGCCTTGAAGCTTTATCTAAATATGGAAAAGATATTACTCAGCTCGCTCAAGAAGGTAAGCTTGATCCTGTTATTGGAAGAGATGAAGAACTCCGCAGACTTATGCAGATTCTTTCTCGTAGGACAAAAAACAATCCTGTACTTGTGTGAGAGCCTGGAGTTTGAAAAACAGCAATTATCGAGCTCCTAGCGCAGCAAATCATCAAGGATGATGTCCCAGATATGCTTAAACACAAAAAAATTATCGAGCTGGATATTTGAGCGCTCATGGCTGGAAGTAAATACAGATGAGACTTTGAAGAAAGGATGAAAGCCATTTTAAAAGAAGTAGAGAAATCTGACTGAAATATCATTCTCTTTATTGATGAGATCCATATGGTCGTTTGAGCATGAAAGACTGAATGAGCAATGGATATGGCGAATATGATCAAACCAGCCCTTGCAAGATGAAAAATCAAAGTCATAGGTGCTACAACACTCAATGAATACCGTCAATATATTGAAAAGGATGGAGCCTTAGAGAGAAGATTCCAGCCAATTCTAGTCAATGAGCCAACTAAAGAAGATGCTATCGCAATCCTCCGCTGAATCAAACCTGTCTACGAAACTCACCATTGAATTAAAATCACAGATGATGCAGTACTTTCCGCAGTAGATCTCTCTTCGAGATATATCACTGATAGGAAACTTCCTGATAAAGCGATTGATCTCCTTGATGAGGCCGCTGCAAGAGTGAAAATGAGAGTTACAACAATGCCTGAAGAAATTTTACAACTAGAAAAACAAATCCACACACTAGAAATAGAAAAACAAGCAATCTTAAAAGATCAAGAAAACATAAAAAACTCCTAATATTAGGAGTTTTTTCATTATTAAATAGTGTCTTATAAGAGGGAGCCAGTAGAGGCAAGAGCCCCAGAAGACTGATTTCCTGAGAGGGCATAGGTCTGAGCAAGGAATCTAACTGCCTGTGAAAAAGAAGAGTTATCCTTAAAATTCCCTGACAAAAGAAGATAAAAATCTGATTTTTCTTCCTTTGTTTTATACTTCTCACCTACAATTTCATCAATCTGGAGACTTAATCTTTTTATCTCTGGACTCACAAAAGCCTTTTTCCCAGCAAAATTCACCTCATCAAGTCAGAATAACTCTAGTATTGAAGCAAGATCATGTTTCCCATACTGGTAAATATCCCAGAATCCCTCATAAAACTTACCATTTGCGAGATTTATTACAGCCCAATCGAGCTCCCCTATAATCTGATGCTGCAATCAATTGGTCAAATCTACATTAAAGTAAATAGCTCCGACAATCTTAGTTTCTCTCTGCAGAAATTCTCTCAATTGAACAAGCCAAGCATTTTTTAACTCTTTATTTGACTGATACATCTCTAAGGACCTCTGATAACTATAAGGTTCTGGATATTCTACCGCAGAAGTTCAGACTTCATCAATAAAAATCGGTTTTCAAATTCTCTTTATTCTCTCAAGAGTCTGCCAAGTGGTATTATTCACAATCTTATCAGGAGATCCTCGTCGCCTATTACTATTCCCCTTCCCCCAGTTATAAAAAGTAAATCCCATCAAATCTACATATTCATCTCCAGGATAATAATCTTCAAAACTTGGGCATTTGAGTTTTGGTTTATCCTTCGGTGTGCAATGAACAAAAACTGATTTTTGTCAGGTTTTTCAATCTTTTGCTGGAAGATCCCATGCATTCACAGACATATCAAAAAGGAGATGATTACGATCCAAACCAACTTGTCTTGAAAGTTGCCAAACATGGATCCAAGCTTTTTTGAAAGTTTCTGGATTTGAACTTCGAGGATACCAACCTCAGTTCATCTCGTGCATCGTCCTAAAGATTACCTTCAAATTATACTGCTTTATATAGTCAAAAAAAGTCAAATACTCAGTATCAAACTTCCCATCAGCAACCTCTTGCGCTGTAAAAGTATTCGGAGAAATACTGATGTGATAAATTCTATTTTCTCCAAGTTGCTCTTTTATCTTTTTTAGTTCTCAAGGGACATTCCACTGATACCAAGGATCATAGATAAAAGAAACAACAGGCAAAAAAACTCAGAATTCTTTCTCTATTTGCACAATATTTTCAACAGAATTATCGAAAGACTTGAGTCAAAATAAATATCCATGAGAAATTCAAAAAAGCCCTGAACAGATCAAGGGCAAAAGAATCAAAAATTTTGTTAGTAATTTCATGAAAAGAGAAATTTAGGAAATAATATTATATCTGAAAAGCAAGAATACCGCAATTCCAATAAAAATTAGAGCCAAAACCACAAGAATAAAACTCTTCATTTTCTCGGTTTTAATAGCATCTTTAAGTACAGTAACTTTCTCCTCTAGCTTTTGCTTCTCTAAAATCATAGCTTGCTTCTCTTTATTATAATCTGGTAACGCAATCATTGACTGAATTTTAGTTTCAAGCTCTCAAATCCTCTGCTGAAGCATAAAGATAATCTTGTTTTTCTCTTCAATCATCTTGTCCTTCTCCTTAAAGATCAAAAAAAACTTCTCAATCTTTTCATCAATTGCTTGATCAAGGTCAGCTCTGACCGCAACTGGATTCGTTGTAGTTGGCTGGTTTGATGGCGTTGCCTCATGAATAAGCTCACTGGTTACCTCAGTACGAAGACTTGAAAACTCCTCTTGCAAAGCCTCAACTTCATCTCTAGCAAGCAACACCTTATTCGCAATCTTCTTATAAGAGAGCTTTCCGCTTTTAACGTATCTATCAATAGTTCTTGTAGAAACTCAAAGCGTAATTGCAGCTTTTTCTCTAGTAATACTGTAATTTTTCATAATAACTTAACACAAATATAAACAAAATATAAATCTGATTTTTTCTCCTATTTTAATTAGCTCTTTACTTAAGAAGCTTATAAAGGAATGAATACACAAAGGTAATAACAAATGAAAGAATCAATACCTTAAAGTAACTTTCTGATAAGGTAATCGTAGCCAAATCATGATAGTAAGTATTCACAAACCGACCAAAAAAGTAAATAACTCAAATATTAATCACAAACGAAATCAGTCCAAAAGTCAAAACTCTAAGAGGAAGTGCCAACATATGAAGAATCTTCCTCAAGACAAAGTTGACAATCCAGAGTATAAAACCAAGGATCAAAAATGTCTTTAATCCACCAGTTTGAACATTAATCTCTAATGCAAAGTGATAATAATTAAGCCCATAAAGGATCCCAGCGTTAATCACAACGGCTAAGATAAGCTCTTTTAGAAGTCTAAACATCATTTTAAAGGAAAATAAAATCAGTAGACATCTTTCACTACTTGTACACAACTACTACCCTTTTTCAAGACTTTTTTTAGGTTTAATCTATCAAATCATCAAATTCATCTTCTTGTCCATCTTCAAGATAGGCATGAATAGCATTTCTAGTTCACAAGAGAGCAATCATTGCTGCCCTCTTTCTTCTTGGAGAAACTTCAAATCATTTTTGAATAAAAGTTTCATAATTCCAAGTCAAAACTTCATCTAGCGAAGATCAAACCAAAAATTCTGATAGAAAACTGGCCGCCGCCAAACTAACCGTACTAGGATTCCCATCATAACTATATTCTAGAATTTTCCCATCCTTGATCTTGAGATAAACAGTAATATCATCTCAACAGATAAAATTTCCCTCGTGTCTACTTATATCAGGATCTTTCATTTCATAATGACAAAGAGGATTCTTAGAATATTCTTTAATCATAATCTCCATCTGTGGGTTTTCAACCATTATTCAATTTTAAGCATTAAAAAAGCTCTTATTTTTGGAGGAATAAAAGCTCTTATATTTTTTTATCTAGTCTAATCTACAAAGCAAATGTCAAACTAATCTTTTAATTGTCTGAATAAACGATGTTGAAAGCTCAATAAATCCTCTCACTGCAATAATTTCAAATTGTTCAATATAATCAAGAGCTCCTTGTATCGCGATCAGCATTTTATTTGAATTAATCTCAAGAAGCACCTCATATTTACCCTGATCATTTTGCATAACAGATGCTCTAATCCCCTCAACTGCAATTGTTCTAGTATCTGTAGCTCAAAAGTCAATGAGTGGCATCTGAAACATCGCAAGAGTATTGTAAGATAAATAAATTTCATATCATTTACGACAGTTCAATTTCTATGATTTTCTGAGCCAAATACAATAGAAAAATCAAAAGAATTTTTTAGGAAAAATTAACTTGTTTTTTTTGGATAAATCACTATATTTTTTTTATCATTTTAATAGGATAGAACTAATAAATGGCAAAAAGCAATCTAGAATTCATCGCAGAACAACTCCAAAAATACCAAGGGAAAATCATTACAAATGTAATGATAAAAAATCAACTCCAGACCCTCTTGGAAGGAGAATATTCTGAAAGCAAAATGTACAAAGTTATCTACTATCTAAAACTTAGAGGCCATCTCCTAAATCTCAAAAAAAATCTTTTCCTCGTAGCTAATACAAAAGAAACACTAGATAATGAAACGATTGCTCAAAAGTATTATTGGGAAATATTAAATAAACACTGTAAAGATTTCATCCCTTGAAAACGATATATTTGATGACTTAAAGCACTTGAGATCGCACTAATTTCATACACAATCCCAGAGGAAATCCTCCTAGTCACACCAAGCAAGCAATCTACAGAAACAATTCTTTTTGAAAAACAAGCACTCTTAAAGACATATACTAATAAGAAGAAAAATCTGTTTCCATTCTTTTATAAACTTACCCACAAGATCTCAATTGGAACGCAAAAGTTTAATATTGCAATACCAGAACTAGCTATTCTTGAGACACTTTATAATACCTCACCCTTGCAGCAATCTTATGCAGAAGAACTGATAAAAAAATGGCTGAGGAAAAACAAAAAACACATAAACATCTCAGTACTAGAGCAGATTCTAAAAGAAAATAAACACAATACTAGCCTCAATAGACTAGCACTCCTCTGTTCCTCTATCGACCAATCTCTCACAGAAAACATAAAATCAATCATCAAAAAATATGGTTACCTACTCTATTAAAAGAGAAGAAAAATGCGACTCTCCTAATATAAAATTCACTATTGCATATCTCGAAAAAATAACTATAGTAAATAAAGTTTTTATTCACTCCTTACAACATGGAGAAAAAGGCACTTTTTGCCATATCAACACTGGGACTTGGCCACGCAACAAGAACCCTTCCAATCATCAAACATTATCTAAAGCAAGCTTATTACCTTGATATTGTTTGCTTTGGAAATGCTCTCAACTATCTAAAGACTGAACTTCACGGAGAAAAAGTCAGATTTTTTGAACTCATTGATTATCCAACACTAGAAAGAGGGAGCTGACGATCATTCTATATTATGTTAATTTCAGATCTTCTAACCACCTATATCAGAATAAGAAGAGAACAAAAACTCCTTAAAAAACTAGAAAAGAAAACAGATTATAACTTCATTTTTTCAGATGGGAAGTATGGTTTTTTTAGCAAGAAAACCAAATCTTTTCTTTTAACCCATCAACTTTCTTTTCATATCCCAAAAATCTTTTCTTTCTCACAAAAATTCATGGATTATTTCAATAAAAAATACTTCCAAAAATTCGCAAGAATCTTTATTCCTGACTATAAAGACACTGAATATAATTTAGCAGGAAAACTTTCTCATCCAGGACGAATCAATGAAGTTAAACATAATTATGTTGGAGTGATTTCAAGTTTTTGATGAAAAGAAAATAAAGAACAATCTGAGCCAATCGATTATCTTTTCACGATTAGCTGATATCTAGCACAACATAGAGGTGTTTTTATCCAAAAGCTTCTAAATGAAGCAAAAACTTTACCATGAAAAAAAGTGTTCATCCTTTGAGACACCACTCAAAAAGAATATTATCAACATGATACAGAACATAATATTGAGATTTACTGATTTTTGGCTGGAGAAGAAAAGATCAAAAGATTTTTAAACGCAAAAACAATCATTTCTAGAGCCGGATATACAACAATAATGGATCTTATTGAGCTAGAAAAACCGGCCATTCTCTTCCCTACTCCAAATCAAACTGAACAACTCTATCTATCAGAGTATCTGTGAGTAAAAAAATACTTCGTGAGTGGAAATGATAACGATCAGCTCTCACATCTTATCTCAAAACTCTCAGAAATTCAGCCATTCAAAACAAAAATCAAAACTGAGCAAGCCTTAGAAACCATTTACAAATACCTCGATCAATAATTTATGTTAGAATACGCACTCTCCTTTTATCAAGAATATACTCGAATTTTCTATATTCTTATCGCAATAGTTGTTCTCTTAGAAGGACCAATAATAATTTTAACCTTGACTATTTTATCTCCACAATTATGAATCTGAATTCCCTTTTTATTTTTCCTTTCACTGTTTTGAGATTTCTGAGGCGATCTATTACATTTCCTCTTGGGAAAATATGGAGAAAAATTTTTTCCTAACAAACGACGCTCTTGAGCAAAATCTCCGACATTTCAAAAACTAACAAAAACCATAGATAATTATCCGCTTCTTGAAAAACTCATTATCATTAAATACACACCTCCAATTACAAGTATTGGACTCATCTACCTCTGAGTAAGTAAGGTAAAAATGTTTGATTTTATAAAAAAAGACCTCCCACTTTGCCTTCTTTCAACTATAGTTGTTATTTATATTGGATTTTATTTTGGTCAATACTTTAATACAAAAACGAATTTTTGATGGCTTATCTTCTGAATCTGACTCGGAATATTGACTACCATAACACTATCTAGACTAATCTGAAAATTCCTTCTCAAAAAAATTTATAAACAATACAATAAATCATAATGATCCCTAAAAAACTCCATTACATCTGGTTTTGAACAAAAGAAAAGCCTGAATATTTTCAGTCTTTTCTTTCTTCTCGAAAAAAGCACTGTCCTGATTACGAAATCATTGAGCGAAACGAGAAAAACTATGACATCAAGAAGAATCCCTACCTCTATGAACAATATCTTAAAAAAAACTATGCTTTTGCCTCAGATTATGCACGTTTTGATATTATCTATCAGGAGGGAGGGATCTATTTGGATACTGATGTTGAGATCTTACAATCATTAGATCCTCTACTTGATGAGAAGTGATTTACAGGTTTTCAGGATATATTTTACGTATGAGGCTCGATCTTTTGAGCTCAAAAATGAAATCCGATACTAAAAGACATTCTTGATTTTTATGAAACAAGAAAATCCAGAATTATTATTACCTACTCTTTTGAGAAAATTCTAAAAAAACACTGACTCAAGAAAAATAACAATCAAATTCAAAAACTCTGAAATTTTACGGTTTATCCTGCAGAATATTTTTATCCTTATGCCTTTTTTCACTCTCCCAAAGAGATGAAAATCACAAAAGACACCTATGCAATCCATCATTTCAATCTCAATACAACACGATGTCCAAAACGACTTCTTATCCCAACTAACTGGTGTTTTAGAATCCTAGAAAAATGTTACCTCTTCTTTAATGAAAAACCTCACTGTTAGTGAGGTTTTCTTAATATCATGATTTTTCTCCCTACCTTATGTTGCTCTCTCTTATAGAGTTCCTGTAAAGATTCAGCTTCAAATCAGACTTCTTTTGCCGTCTTCAAAATTTCCTGTTCTAAATAGTTCTCATACCCAAGATACCAAGGCACCGTAAAAACCATCACTGGCAAGTCTGAAAAAGCTTTTGCCATTTGTTCTATCCACTGCACATACACATTTTTCACCCATCTTTGATATTCTTTCACTTCCTCTGCTGTAGTACTCTGCTTAATAACTGGTCAAAGCCATCCCTCAGTAATGATAAGCGGCACTTGCTGATTAAATAGCTCCTTCTGCACCAAGGCTTGAGTCGCATCTTGAACAAAAAACTTAAAAATCAGATCCGGTTTCGCCCATTTTGAATTAAGCCATCGATCAATATTTTTTTGAGCAAATGTAAGTTTTAGATCTCAACCTAAGAAATCATATCAAAAATAATTAGCCAAAAATCCTGTCGTCCCACTTCAAACAAAAGGATCATAAATCAGTGTTTTATCTTGCTCTTTTAGATAAGAGAGTCCAATGTTTAATAAGGTATGGGTTAACTTTGCTGGCATCATACCCATTTGCATACTACGACCTGGCTTTTCAAAATCAATCACCTCATAAAGTCTAATATTCTGATACCCCAACACTTGAGCCCACTTTCAACCAATCCTCACAAGCTCAATTCCCTTCATCTTAACCTCCAAATCCGTGTGCAAAAGATCTACCTGCTTAAACCTCTTGAGACCATACTGTTTTTTCAAATTAATACCTTGATTTTTATCAGATACTCAGAGAATCCTTTTCTCAGGGGAAGCAGAAAAAACCTGATCCAAATCTCAGTCTATGAGCCTTCCCCATTTGATGATTCCTGCAAGATCAGCTAATTTCTCTTCATCACAACGAGCAAAAGTCAGAATTTTCTGATTCTGCACATATTCAATTTGCTCAACCTGAGCATATTCAAGCTCTTTCAAGCTAAGTTCTCTATTTTTACCAAGAATTACAAAATACATGATATTCAATCGCAAATAAACTTTCCTGACTATAAAGAAAAAGACCAGTTTTTCAAATGTAAAATTGAAAAAATATCAAAAAAACCTGACCTTTCAGTCAGATTTTTCTTTATGTTCTAAATATCATTTCTAATAAGTCGCTTGAGCAAGTCTAATATCAGCCTTCACCTTCTCTAATTCAAGAATCAATGATGAAATATCCTCAATATTTCCCTCAGATTTCATCTTTTGTAATTTCAATTCTAAGAGATACTGATTACTACGAAGCTCAGTCAGTTTCTTAAGCGGAGTCTGAGTAACCATAGAAGAGGTAATCCTAAGCCCATAAGTATCAATAAGAGCGATCCCCTTAGAAATACTCAAAGTATGTGTCCCAGAACCATTTTGATAACTAATCAACCCAGGCACAAGCTTAATCACCATAGGAAGTGGAGTTTCAGTCAGAATCTTCTCCCCCTGCTCAGTCGGAAGAGAAATCCTTTCAATATCTCCCTCATAAGCAAGCATATTTTCAGTAGTAGTAATTTTTAAGTACATATTTACTAGGTCTTAACAAAACTAAACATACCTAAGTATAAAGATATCCAACAAAAGATGCAAAAAATCTAACTTTTCACCTCTTTTACCTATTGACATTTTCATATTTCAACTATGATTTCATCTTTCTTCTCAAAAATGCTGGAACCTCTAAATCTTCCTGAGGAGTTTCTGGTTGTTCTTCTACCGCCTTTGGAGCTTCTTGAGATCTAAGCCCTCTCATAATATAGTTTTCAGATTCTCTTCTTGGAGCATCAATCTTTTGTCCAAGAAAATTTCTTTGAACAGGCTTTAAAATAGGTTCTTTACTTTGTTCTTCGAATCCAGTTGCAATAATAGTTACCTTTACTTCATCTTCAAATGATTCATCAAAGCTCATTCCCCAAATCATATTCACATCATCATCAAGAATTTCTTCTACAATAGCAGCAGCTTCCTGTACCTCAACCGGTGTAAGATCCATACCTCCAGATACAGCGAAAATCACCTTCTTTGCCCCATCCAAGTTTGTCTCAAGAAGTGGGTTTTCAATTGCCTTTCTAGCAGCATCAACTGCTCTCTTCTCTCCAGCTCCGTATCCAATTCCAAGCAACGCATTTCCAGAGTTAAGCATTACTTCTCTAATATCTGCAAAGTCGATATTAATATCTCCTGGCTTAGTAATCAAATCAGAAATACCCTGAACTCCAAGGTAAAGTACCTTGTCAATCATAGTAAACGCCTGCTTAAATGTTGTCTTTTTATCAACGAGCGTATAAATTTTGTCATTTGGGATAACAATCAGAGTATCTACAACCTCTTTCATCTTTTTCAATCCTTCTTCTGCATTAGTTGCCCTCTTTTTCCCCTCAAAACTAAAAGGCTTAGTTACGATTCCAACTGTAAGAATTCCCATTTCTTTAGCAATACTTGCTACAACAGGAGCAGCACCTGTTCCAGTACCTCCTCCCATACCAGCAGTAATAAATACCATATCAGTATCTTGTAAAACTGACTTAATATTCATCTCATCCTCCTCTGCTGACTTTCTACCAATTTCTGGATTTGCACCAGCTCCGAGTCCCTTAGTAATATTAAGACCAATATTTACCTTTTTCTGAGCAAGGTTTGTTGCCAAATCTTGAGCATCAGTATTTACTGCTACAAACTCAACTCCTTGAAGTCCTTCTTGAATCATTCTATTAAGTGCCTTATTTCCACACCCTCAAACACCAAATACTTTAATTTTTGCTCCTGGGATAAATTCAGGAATAATTTCATTGATAACCATTAGTTAGATAGTAAGAATATAAATAAAGAAATATAAGATAGTAATTAGGATTAAATCAAATCCCTAAAGAAGTTTCAGATTTTGTTTAATATTTTTCCTGTTTTAAAGCTAGTTTTTCTAGAGTCGATATCCATATACTTATTAGACCAGAAGTACACTCACAAAAGATTAATAAACTGAACATTTAACGAAAGATCACCTACATTCACCATTAAATCTTTTCCATAAAACGTTGCAAGTTTAAAGGTCTGTTTAGCTAAATAATCAACATTTTGCATTTTACTTCCACCTCCAATCAATAAGATTCCACCAGGAAGCCTTCCATCTTTCTCAATTCTCTCCAGATGCTGGTTTACCTTTAGGAAAATTTCCTCATATCTCGCATTAATAATCTCTGAAAGGAAGATTAAATCCAATTGGTTATCGGACTTAAGACCTTCGGTAATAACTGCCATTCAACTCGTTCTCTTAATTTCCTCAGCCTCCTTAATATCAACTTGCATTCCAATTGAAATATCTTTAGTCACGTCCTCTGCTCCCATAGGAATCGTTCCATATCCAAGTGGATACCCATCTTCATAAATAACATAAGAAGTCTGATTTTTCCCAATATCTACAAGCACTGTTCCTAGATCTTTATGATCATAGTCAATACAAATAGAAGTCGCAGCTATAATATTTGGAATCATATCTGAAATACCAAGTCCTACCTTATCAAATGCATCAATTAATCCTGTATAAAAATTCTTTGGGATCATGAAGACATCTGCCATCAATTCTAGTTTCTTACATCTAAGACCAACAGGATCTTTCTCTCTTTTATCCTCATCAATAATCCAACATACAGGAACAATTTTAATCGTCTCGTAGTTATTTTTATTAGCAATTTCTGCAACAATTCTAGAGAGATGATCAACATCATCGTTTCAAACCTCAGCTTGCATAATTCTTTTTCCCTCAATAATTCTATTTACCAACATCTCTGGATGGGAAACACCGACAACAACCTCTTCAATAAAATCACCACCAAGTTTTTTACTAAAATTCTCTACAATCTTATTGATAGTTGTAGTAAATGCCTCAGCATCCAAAATTTTACCTTTTTTCAATCCGAGAGCAGGTTCCATCTGTCTCGCTAGGATGATATCTTTATCATTATCCTTTCCAAAGACAATAGCCTTTATGCTATCATTTCCAATATCAAATACTGCCTTAATGTCCCTCATATACCGAAGCTATAAATAAAATAAAGATCTTTTGACAATCCCTACTCTACTAATATCAACAGAAAAGACAATAGTATTTTTTACTATTGTGCTATACAATAGTTAGCAGGTAAATTTTAGTTAAAAAAATAAGGGATAACCATTAGTTATCCCTTTGAGAATACAAGTTTAGAATACTGATTTCTTTTATCATTATGGAATTTTAAAATACTTTCTGTATATAAAACGCTGCGATGTAATTCAGGTTTTTTAGCAATCAAATAACAAATACGCAACGACCAGATTTTTTGAATACAATACTCAAAAAAATTTCCAATCCATCAATAGAAACAGATTTTTATTATTTTTCTAAAGAGGCCTCTCCCCTGAGATGGATGAATCCCTAGAGAAATATGTTGTTGAGGGCTCCAATTAGGAAGATAGTTCTGGATCCAGAGATTCTGAGAATATATCAAAGCTCAAGCGTGAAGATATATAGGGACAAGATGAGCAATCCAATAGGGCAAATAAATATCTCTCTTGTGTAAAAGAAGTGATTCTAGATTCTGGTTATTTCTATCAACAAAAAAACTCAGACAAAACCTCTTTCTTGTAGTTTTACTACTCCTCTTAATAGAAGATACCCACATCATGAACGTCATAAAAAACCTTGCTAGCCAAACTCTCCTCTCCTGCGTAACAACAAAAAGATCTATATCTGAATTTGCATGAAGTGCATTAAAACTCATACTATTAGCTAAATAGATCGCATCTACAAAAGGGAATTGCTTATAAAGCCAACTCCACTTTTTAAGAAAAGTGAGATACTCTTTGTGATAAGGATTTTCTTTTTCTCGAGAGAATTCAATTCAATGAGATAAAAAATCTGACTTTTCTGCCCTATTTTCTTCTTTCATTTCTTGCTGATAAGCAAACATGCTAGAATTCAAAGGAATAGGATATCCAAGCGCTTCATAAAAGCAAAAAGGCGAAAGAGTTCTCCTCTCTGCCCTAACACTACTCAATTTCTGCGCTCCATTCTTTACATTGCCTGTCTTCTTCTTGATCATTGCTTATCTTATAAAACTTACAAAACGCTTTTTTCACAATCCCTGTCCTCGCATCAAATAAAATCCTAGCAAAGTCATAACATTTTGGATCATTAGTCGGAGAACAAAACTGAAAATCTATACTTCACTTAAAGATAACTGTTCCCTGATTATCCATCTCAATACCATTTCTATTTCCTACTGGTTTAAATCTTGGATGCATTTTGAATGTAGTGAAATTTGAAGTAGATCTTACCTTAAAAGCGGTTCAGCTTTTGCAGGATGCTTTTTCTGAAAGCTTGATATCCCCTCAGGTAAATGGAATATCTGGGGTGCCGGGAATAGTATACTTGAGACTGATCTCTCAGTCATTTAGTGTATTAGTATAAATAGTATAGGCAATTGGGATATTCCCATTTATCATTTTACTTGTCGATGCATAATATGCGAAACTCGAGATACTACCGTAGATCTCATTGATACAAACTTCTGCACGAAATTTATTGGTATCTAGATTTCAGAGTCTATAAATCCCAGCAGCCATCAAAATTCATAGGACAATAACAACAATTATCATTTCTAATAGGGAGAATCCTTTTTTGTTTTTGGGGAGTATCTTCATCTTTTACATACAAAAGAAGAATAAATCTGATTTTTAATTATTTATCAAAGGTCTCACGACATACCTATTATTTTCTTCATCCTTATCCATCAATACAACTGGCTTTTGACTATTAATGATGTTGAATACTAAAGTATCTGATTCCATATTCTTAATGAAATCACTAATATACCTTCCATTTACAGCGAAAGTTAATGGCTCTCCATCAATAATTGCAGCGAGCTCGGTTGTTCCAGCCCCTTTATCAGTCTTTCCAGAAGAGATAACAACCTTTGAATCCTTAGTTTCAATTTGGATAAAATTATTAATATCCCTCGTCAAAATTCAGATTTTTCTAATCGCCTTTTCACACTCATTTTTATCTAACATCACCTTGGTTACAAATTGCGTAGGAAGTACTTCTTCTCTCTCATATTCTGGGAAATTCCCCTGAATCAAAAGTGAAGTTGCAATAATCTTAATATCCTCAATCACAAACGAAAACGCAATCAAATTTTCAGAGTAATTTACTTTCATATCAGCAACTTCCTTTCCAATTGCAAAATTAACAACAGTTCTCATATCATTTACCAAAGCCTTTGGCATAATAAGAGAAAAATCTGAAGCATTCGTATGATTTACTCTGTACTCAGAAAGTCTGAAACTATCTGTACCAACGAAAATCAACTTATTACTAGCATCTCACTTTCCAGTCTTCATCAAAACTCCAGTTAATACAGGAGAGAAACTCTTTTCAGTAACTGCATATTCTACGTGATCAATTCCTTTTGAGAAAGCCAAAGTATCAAGAACAAAACTATTCTCTTGAGGAACTTCAGGAAGAGCCACATATTCACTTGCTGCAATTCCATTAATATCAAAAGTATCTTTTGGTGTTTTTATCGTCATAATATTTGTCTTTTGATCTACAGAAAGCTCAATATTCTCACTCTCAATCGTTTTCAAAATATCCAAGAAGGTTTTTGCATTAATGGTAATTGCTCCTTCTATTTGTACCTCGCAAGGAATTTCAATCTCAACATATTTTTCCATATCAGTCGCTCTAATCAAAAGCGAATCGATAGATGCCTTAAGATAAATATTCTGCAAAATTGGGAGAGTCGAGTTTTTAGAAACAAATTTTGCTGCAATATCGAGCATATTAAGTGCTTTCTGCTGTTGAACAAGAATTTTCATCGCCAGAGTATTAAAAGTAAAAAGATTTCCTCTAGATTAGCTTTTTCCTACAGCTTTTCAATTCATTTTTTAAAGAAAAAATCTGACCTCAAATCAAAGATCAGACTTTTCTCCTTTTTAAAGATACTTATCTAACAGTAATAATTCTCACTTGTTGTTGAGGGTTGTTTACTCCAACATTTCTCACCCCAACAGCTACAACACGGTCTCCAGTCTTCAAAATTCCTTTCCCCTTCAAGATGTTGATTGCGTTTTCCTGATCCTCAGACATTGTCCAAGAAATCTCGTCAATTAATTCTGAAAAGATTGCATAATTTACACCAAATGAGAAATGTGTATTATAATCAGTTGTAAATGAATATACAGGCTGATTAGGCTTTAAAGCTGAAAGATATTGTGCGAGTTTCCCAGTACTAGAGAATACAATCACAGCTTTGGCCTTTGCCTCGTCAGCAAGCATCAAAGCATGCTTTGCGAGGGCTTTCTTAAGGAACTCATTTTCATCATCACTCTGAAGTTCGAAATCATGATGCGGATCTACGATTTCGTTTTCTCCTTCTTTCACAGTTTTAGCCATATATTCAACAGTCCTTACTGGATAGAGACCAACTGCTGTTTCATCAGAAAGCATAGTTGCATCTACTCTAGCCATCACAGAATTGAAAACATCACTCACTTCTGCTCTAGTTGGATATGGACTTTTTACCATACTCTTCATAAGCTCTGTAGCCATAATAACAGGTTTTCCATATTTATGAGCCATCTCAGCAATTCTTCTCTGATATACAGGCAACTGATAAATTGGCAACTCAACCCCTAAATCTCCTCTAGCAATCATAATTCCATCTGAATATCTGCAGATATCCTCAAGATTTTCTACTCCTTCTTGATTCTCAATTTTTGAGATAATTTTTACATGAGATCAACCGTTATCGTCCAAAAATTGTCTGATTTCTTTTACATTTTCTCCAGTTCTAATGAACGAAGCAGCTACATAAGCAATCCCTGCCTTAATTCCGAATAGGATATCTGTTTTATCCTTCTCAATCAATGCTGGAAGTTTTATCTTCATTCCTGGAAGATTAAGATGCCTTCTTGAACCAATCTCTACATCAGCACTAATCTCAACAGCGATATGATCATCAAAAACCTGAACTACCTTAGCCATTGCAGTACCTGAATCTACGATAATCTCGTATCCAACTGGCAAATCGGTAATAATATTTGGATAATCACAATAAATATCAGAATTCTGACTCAATTTAGCCTGATCAACATAAATATTGAAGATATCTCCTTTTTTAAGTTGAAGTGGAGTTTCTCTAATCCCTGTTCTAATATCTGGTCCTTTAGTATCAAGCAAAATACTTACCTGAGTTCTTCAAGTTCTATTAAGTTCTGCGACTCCAGCAATCAAATCCTTTGAGGTTTCAGGAGTTGCATGTGTAAAGTTAATTCTCACAACATCCACACCTGCATCATTGAGTTCAATCACTTTTTCAAGTTCATAATTATCTCTAACTGTTGCGATAATTTTTGTTAATTGCATTTCTCTCATTACCCGCAAAAATATATAAAATAAAAAACTGAATTGGAACTATACTCAATTACCAAAAAATAGCAAGTAAAAATCTGATTTCTCTTTTTTTTGAAAGTAAAAAACCTCGCTTGATACGAGGTTTTAATATTTTTTGGAAAACTTAGAATTCAACTTCTTCGTCTTCTTCGTTAGATCTTGTTGAATTATGCTCAGCTCTAGCAGCAAGTCTAGCTGGGTCTTCCTTTGCGAAGTCTACTTTAATAGCTCTTCCCCAAAGTTCCTGTCCATCCATTTCTTCCTTAGCCTTTGCAGCATCAGCTGGATTCTGGAATTCTACGAAACCAAATCCCTTACTCTTCTTGGTCTCTCTGTCAAGATTTACTCTTGCAAATACTACTTCTCCGTACTTAGAGAATTCAGTCTTGAGGTCATTTCCCCTCATCTTCCAGTTTAATCAACCCACGAACAATTTTGTTTGGCTGATAATCATTTCTTCAGTCATTTAACCAAAAAATAATAAATTAAAGAATTGTCTTAATAAAAGACGATGACGAGTATACAAGTTATCAAAATTTTTGCAAGTCTTTTTGCTTTTTTCTCAGAAAAATCAATAAAATTTGCTTTACATTTTAGAATAAATATAATAAATATGTTTTACTCTTTATTGAAAGATGATGGAAGATACAACTGTAACAACAAACTCAACAGCAAATCAGGCTACATGAACTCCTGCTCCTAGACAACAAATTTTCTGAGGGAATCAAGAAGCATTTGCAAATCTTGAGAAGTTTGAACAAATTTCAAATCCAACTTTAGATCAAGACTTCAATTTTGATCTAGAAGACAGTTTTACAACAGAAGAAAATGCTGAATCAGATCAGACTAAATCAACTGAAAATTCTATCTTAGATGTTGAGAATATTTTTGAATCTGTAGCAAAAGCTGAACCTATTGATATTTCAGAACCAGAAGTAGCAGTTTCAGAATCCGTTTCAGAGCCAAAATCAGTATTAGAAACAGAAACTCCTGAAGTAAAAGAAGAAGTTTCAGAATTTAAGGCTCCAGAAGGAATAATTCAATCACAGAATGAACCTCTTACAACGCCTGAATTCTCTGAACAAATAACTTCGATACCAGAAGAAGTCTCAAGAAAAGAAATCCCATCTCAAGATATCTGATCACTCAATGAAGATAAGATCGAAATCAAAAAAGAAGCTACAATAAAACCAGAACCAGCTTCAAATAGTTTTTCTCAACCAAAGCAAGAGCAACAAAAACTGACTGATAACAACAAAGATCAAAAAATTACAGAAACTAAAGTAGAAATAAAACACGAAAATAAACTTTCAGAAAATCCCAAAATTAACAATAAAGAAGAAAAAGTGGAGAATAAAGAAGAGACAGTAGCTCAAAACAAAGAACTCTCTGCTCATCAGAAACTCGAGTTCGAGCCAACTCCTGAATCAACACAAATTATAAAAAAATATTTTCACTTACTCAATAATATCTCAAAAATCTTGACCACTCAGGAAAACCTCACTGGAAAGAAAACAAATGAGTTCAGCATTTCAACTCCTACTGAAAATGAAACAATAACGTATATTACCTCTCTTGAAGAGAATACGGCATCACTCAATATTAGAAAAATCATCCAAAAGTCAGGACAAGAAGATGAGAAACATCATCTGAACTTTAACCTAAAATCACCAAAGAAAAATCTGATTGTAACCATTGATGATTTCAAATTATACGAAGAAGAGATTGATCTTACTGATGCATCAAAAGCACTTAATGTAACTAATAAATTCAGTAAATTCGAATTTCTTTATAGAGAAGAACTTTCAAAGCTTGAAGACGAGCTTGAAGAAAAAGAAAAGAAAAAGCAGACCAAAGTCTTCTCCACAATATTTCATCAATTTTAATTAATCTTTAAGAAATTCAAAGAAACAAAAACTCCCCACAATAGGGAGTTTTTTTATTCAGTAATTTGAAGAATATCTCACGTTTGAATTCAGATTTTTCTACTTATTCATTGATTCAGCTCAATCACCATAAATGCTCACTCAGCTCCTTCATAAGTAAGACAGTTATCGATTTTACACGGCTCTGCCTCGATAATCTGTAATACTTGCCCCAAGCGATCAATTCGCAAGATATCTAACGGAATAAAAGTATCTTGCATAAAGAAATTATATTTTCCAGGCTCATCAAAGACAAAAAGCATTCCACTCCTCTCTCCTAGCTTTTCCCTCCCAGACAGCCCGATCCTCCTCTCTAAAGGCGTTTTTGCCACCTCTAAGGGAAAACAGTGCTGATGAAAACACATCTGAGCCCCATTAGAGAGAATCTCTGGTCATACCTTATTAGAAAAATAAATAAAAAATCAGAAAATAATCAGAATTTTTATCCCTATAAAAAGTATCAAAAACCTGAAAAAAGACTGCTGTTTCTGAGTATTCATTTCCTTCCTTTTGAGTAAAATATAAATCTACTTCACCTGCTGACTCAGAAACCATGCTCAAACGATACTCGCAGTCTCCATTCTCAAGACAGAATCCCCAAGTTGCAAGACTTGGACTTCTTTTCAAAAGCTATCATAATCCCTTTTTGTCAATCCTCACTCTGGTCAAACGATTCAAAGCAAAGATTCGCCTAAAGGAGAGGTTCCCAGCTGCAATTTGCTTCCTCAAAGATCAAATGAAATAAAAGTATATTCATTTTTAATTTCATCAAAATTTTCAATAAATCTGAGCTTAGGTAATTTTCGACCATAAGACTGCTCTAGAGCCTCTTGAACTATCTTTTGTAGTCTCTCAAATTTCTGAGGAGAAACAGTCTTAACAACAGACCTTTCTGCAGCCCAAAAATAAATATCTGAGATTCAGATTTCTGTCAATTTTTGGACAATCAACTCAAGTTTTTCCTGTTTATTTGGCAAGGCAATAGCCATTGCAAGCTTTTTATCTGAAGAAGGAGTCTGAATTTTTTGTATTATCGTAGAAAAAATCTGAGTATCAGTCCATTTTTCTAACTCAACCTCATATCTCAAATCGGCATTTGCTCTTTGTATCCAAAAATGATATCCAGGAGCAGCTCTAAGGACTTTTCTCAGCTGACGAACAAGCTCTGGCTGTTTCCTAATAATTAGCTTCTCGCCTTGTATTACAAAATCATCACAAATAAATAGCTGCATTTAAGTAGGAGAAATAAATCAGTTTTTCTTTTTTAAAGTATATAGGACTTTTCTGGAGTTTTTCAATACCAAAAGAGCCAAAGGAAAAACCTCTGGCTCAGATAGATAGAATGAAAATTAGGGTATCGTTTTAGACTTCTCCTAAGAGAATTGAATCAACCTTTATTTCGGACTCTTGTCCGCGGTCAAGGTCTCTTTGTGAATCAAAGAAACTTACTTTTAGTTGGTAGTGACTTTGAATCTGCTCAGATACCTGAGGTTCTTTCTTCTTGACGAAGATCTTATTGATAATAAATCTCCCTCCTAGCTTATCCCAGATGTGCCATGTCCCTGCTAGTTCGAATTCTTTAGAATTTCCGGAGATACCTAAAGCTTCGTTATGCTTGTAGATATCTTTACAGAACAGTTCGAAAGCTGATCTAGAGACATCGAATTCTTTTCGAATCGGGGCTAAAAGCCTATGGATAAACCTTTCATCCTCAGATATTTCTTCCACTTTGTAGTTTGATTTTTGGGCGAAGAGCTGGAAGAATTTGCTCAAAATGCCTGCGACGATCTTTGCCATATAGTATGTTTTTTTGTTTTTGGTAAGAGAGTATAGTCTTTTGTCCTCTAATTGCAATAGAAAATTAAAAAAATCTGAGATAATGTTCAGATTTTTCTTGTCTTTTTGAAAGAGTCCTCTTTCTAACTATAAAGTTTGATTACATTTTCATCTCTTCCTTGGACTTGGGCATCATTCCCTCATCATTTTAGAGCGACTTGCTGTGCTAGTTGTTTAGCAGAAACTCCCGCCTTTCAGAGAATAACAAAATTTCATAAATCATTATACAACAAAACACTTTTCTCCAAAAATAAGCTCTTTGCCTCAGCTCACACCGCCTTAAAGTTCAAATCTGAAGTCACCTTTAGAATAATCTCAAAATACTGATCTGATTTTTTTTCTCCTGACAACAATTCAGCTTTGATAACCTTACTCTCCATAGCTTGAAGTTGAGATTGACATTCTTCAAGTGTTTTCGTTAATTTTTGAGCCTTTTCTGAGAGCTGAGCAAAAGACTTTACCTCTAATATATTTACCAAATCTCAGAGCATACTTGTTTGTTTCTCTATCTTTTCCAAGACTCTAGGCCCAGTTAGAGCAGTAAGCCTCTTAATTCCAGAAGCAACTGCCTCTTGAGAAACGATACTAAATGCACCAATATCTTTAGTATTAGCTACATGAGTTCCTCAACAAAGTTCTTGAGAAAGCGTTGCCCCATAACTATCAAAATAGACCTGAACTTCTGGAGCTACCTCATCACTATGAATATTCTTTACCTGTACAACACGCACAATATCTCCATATTTCTCCTCAAAAAACATCTTCGCACCGAGTTTCTGAGCCTCCTCTATCGGTACTTCCAAGGTAGAAACTTCACATGCATAATAGATCATTTGATTGATAACTCTCTCAAGCTGAGCTAATTCCTGCTCATTTAAGAGTCTATCGGCATAAAAATCAAATCTCAAAAGATCTCTGTCTACGAGAGAACCTGCCTGTTTTGTTGTTGGGAAAATCTTACCAAGTGCAGCATGAAGAAGATGCGTAGCAGTATGAGCTCTCATTTTTGCATATCTTTGTGCGGAATCTACAATTAATTTCATAATGGAGAGAAAACAATAAAAAATCTGATTTCTTTGTATCTTTTATCTCTCATTTTTCAAGTAAAAAATAGGATTCTTTTGACAAATGGAATGAAATCGCATATAATTAAAGAGAACCTTTTTATATCAAAATCATCTCACTATGGAGTGAACATTTGACTCGAAAGCCTATCTTGAGAGACTCCAAGCTGAAATTTCAGCAAGGGCAAAGCAAACTAAAGGAAAATTTTACATAAAAATCAATGGGAAACTGCTAAAGGATGACTATGCAAGTAGAACCTTGAATTGATATGAGAGCGATATCAGAAAAAAGCTGATCTCACATTTTAGGTTAGAAGCAGAAATTCTTGTCTGTATCAATGCTCAAGAAATTATCAATAATTCTCCAATGACAAAAAAACAACTCTGATGTTGCGAGTATACAGAGCTTACTCTTAAAAAGATTGAAACATCAACAGGGATAAAGCCTCAGCTCGTAATCACTAATATCAACATGAGTGAGATGTATGATATGATTTTCACATTTGAGTCAAAATTTCAAAAGAAGGGATATAAGGTTCGAGAACAATACACAAAAAAAGGCTATCCAGAGCTTATAAATACGAGATTTTTGCTAAGTGAAAATGGATTTTGAGATGATGATCATATTCCAATCACCAAGAAAATCGTTTTTATCACTGGGATCTGAGAGCATAGTTGAAAACTAGTGACAGCGATTGGTCAAATTTACCGTGATCATGAAATAGGCCTTGAATCAAGCTTCAGTATCTTAGAAACATTCCCGATGAAAGACCTTCCTTTAGAAAACGAAATCAATCAAGCCCGAGCAGAAAAAAAACAAAAAAATCTGATTCAAGAAGCAGATTGAAAAACTATAGATGGAACCCTAGAAAAAAACTACGAACTCCTTAAAAAAATTCTCAAAACAGTAGTGAATAAAGACAATCTTATCTCCTGATTCAAAAATCCAAGTGATATGTGCCTCTAAGACCACTACTCTATCTCGTTAAACCTTGGAAAGAAGAGATATACCAAATTATAAAAGGACTCAACGACTTTTTCGAGTCCTTTTTCTTGTTGAAGCATTTTCTCAGTCAGGATTCCCTCAAGTTTGAACATTTCAATCTCTACTTGCTTCCCAATTGACTGAAATTCTGGATCAGTATTATTTTTATCATTCATCTCACGGAATCTCCAAAAAAGCTCAGGCTGAGATTCCTCAAACCTCTTAAAAAGCTGACCACCTTTAGTTTTAGTGATCAAATCAAGTTTCTGAAGAATATAGTCATGAATAACATTTTCCACTTCCTTTTTCTCATCAATAGAAAGAGAAGAAAAAACTGCTCCATACACAGGATGTTGAACTAAATCAGAAAAATAAGGGATAACCTTGTGGGTATTTTCCCAGTTTATTAAGATATTTGTAATTTGTTCAACTTCTTGCTGCTTCATGGTCTTAAAATACAGATGAGAATATAAAAAATCTCTCAGAAGCGAGAGATATTTCTCCGACAGCTGAGTATGATGATTTGCTTGTAAAAATCAAGAAATTTTATCTAATCACTTCATCTTTTTTAGAATAAAAAAAAGAGAAAAATCTGATTTCTCTTTTTCTTTTATATATTCTAAAGAATCTTACGATCCACCTTTTGCAAGGAATTGAATGAGCCTGATAATCACAAGAGATGCCATTACGACGACCAATCCAATAAGAGAATACTTAATTCCTTTCATTGCTTTCCCTCTGTTTCCACTATCAACTGGACTCATGAGATAGGTGATCCCTGATGCGATGAGACCTAATGTTACGAAGGTTCCGATAAATGTAGTGAGTGCAAGGATAATATCTTGGATAAAAATCATTACTGAGGTTCTCTCTCATTTTCCCCTAGCATCTTTACGAATATCTAGTGTATCATAGATTGAAAAACTACAACCACCATTGATCAGACAATCTGGAGTAAGGTTGATTCAGACATCTTCCTTAGTTAGAGTTTGAGTAGAATTTGTAGCCGAACTTTCCTTGTTCGATACACTATCTTTTTTCTCTCCTCCTTCAGCAGAAGATTGTTCTGGAGGAGAATCACAAATATTACACGGCTCATCCGCAAACACTCCTCCAACAAAAAATACTCAACACAGCAACACCAAAGATAAGATCAGCTTTTTCATTTTTATTTTACAAGAGGTAAAGAATCTGAATTCAGATCACTATTTTGTCCCTAATAGCGCTAAAAATCCTCCTCCTACAAGAGAAATCAACGCAATAACCAAAATCACAATGGTAATGATCTTAAAAGTTTTACTACTTTTCATATTTCTTATATAACAAGATAAAATATACCGTTTAGACTAGTGTTTTCATCCTAAAAATCAAGCTTTTTCTCTTAACCTTTGAGTACACTAGATTAAAAGATTAAATACTGATCTATCACATTTGCATCACTTGAAGATATCAATCCCAAGATATCTTCATCAGGACTTCCCGTCTCAGTAATAAAGATAATATCTAATCTCTCGTTATTCATTTTCTTTTTAGTGAAGAGTTCATCTGCCTCATAAATATTCATCGTCTTAGGCACAAAAAGATAATCATTCCCATGTTTTTCTGAAAGGATATGTTCAACTTTCAACAGCCCAAGATTCATATAATCTTCATTCATCAAAAGCCCCGCAATCCAATACAAAAGCCTTTTTTCACTAAGAACCCCAGAAAATTTTCACTGTGCATCATAAATAGGCACAGCAGTATAGTTTTTCTCCTTCATCTGTGGAATAATACTTTTCACCAGATCTGTTGTCTTCGCAGTAAAGACCTCCTTTTTGAAAAGATCGATAACTCTGACTGGAGCCGTGATCACCTCTACATAATGAGAAATCCTCTCAACTGCAGCAGTAGTTGGAACAGCATAAGTCTCTCCATTAGTTTTGATTCCATGGGTAATGAAGTTCCTTAACTCTCAAAAATTTCTCAACTGATAGATATGTTTCCTCACAAATCCTGAAATCGGATATCTCCCCTCAGAAATTTTCTTCAATTTTTCATTATACGGAGAAAAACCTTCTTCTCAAAGCACCTTATCAAAATGCTTATCAATTTGATTAAATAAGGCTAAGAAGCTGATAATAGTATCTTCACTAGAATTTGGAACTGTAGAGGTCATATTCAATCAATGAAGTAAAAGATTAAAAATCAGAGTTCAGTACTTTTTTCATTTCTAACGCTACTGGCTGAGTAAAGGTATTCCCATACTCTGGCTCAGGAATAAACTCAGTCTGAAGCATTCTCAAAAGTCTACGAGGTGACGGCTGATCCTGATTCATATATCCATCTAAGAAATCCTCATACGAAGTCTCCCAAGGCTGACAAGTAGGATTTTGATAAGTTCATTCTAATTCACCATCAACACAAAGCCTCAGCTGAACCTGACAAGGAATATCTGAAAATCCATTTCTAAATCTATAAGCCTTTACAAATTGTCC
>CAUSGX010000011.1:0-25825 GCA_963531535.1 uncultured bacterium | reverse complement strand
CAGAGTGAGCGAAGGCTCTTGCTGAGATGGAACTGAAAGAGTGAGTGACTTTGGAGTTGAGTTATAATGACATCTGAGCTGAGTGAGCGAAGGCGATCTCGGAGATGGAGTTGAAGGAGTGAGTGACTTTGAGGTTGAATGGGAATAAAATCTGAGATGAGTGAGCGAAGGCGCTTTCGAAGATGGAATTAAAGGAGTGAGTGAGATTATATTTGTGGCATAATAACATCTGATCTAAGTGAGAAAGTATTCTCGAAAATTGGGCTGCTGATGCGAAGGCGAGGGGAATTAATTGTGAAATATATCTCTAAATCTCGACTCTCACCATCTCACCATCTAAATCTTTAAATTCCAATTGATATGCCGTCAATTGCATCGGAATCTCAGCTTCTCTCCCGTAGAGATAATCTCCATAAATCGGTAATCCATGAGAGCTGAGATGGTATCTGATCTGATGAGTCCTTCCAGTAAAAATTTGAAGAAAAATCTGAAGCTTTCCGTCAGGTTTTTTTTCTATTTTTTCTATTTGCGTGATTCCAAGCTTTGGAATAGTATTTGGAACTTTAGCCTTTACTTCTTCTGAGATAATAAAGGGGAGTTTCCCCTCAATCTGCTTCAAAAATTTGTGTCCTTCCTCCGAAATCTCACAGGCTGCACGATACCATTTCTTGAGCGGAACTTGGTCTTTCTGCTCTAGAGTGTCAGATTCAGATTTCTCTTTGAATAAAGTTTTAAAATGCTGAAGTCAGCGTTCTGTCTTTGCAATAATCATCAGTCCATCAGTATCTTTATCAAGTCTATGAAGGAGTCCAGCTCTGATAAAACTCCCGATGCTTGGTAACTGCTTGTAGTGATGGTAGAGAAAACCAACGACATTTGGTTCTCAAACATCCCAAATACTGTTTGGATGTGATAAAACTCATTTTGGTTTATTGATGATGAGGTAATCACTTGTTTCCCTTAGGATAGGTATTTCAATGAGTGGTGCTTCCTCTAAGATCACAGGGGATAAATATCTTTCAAGGTTATCAATGCTGATTTCATCTCAGGTTTTTAATTTTGCGGATTTTTTTGCTGGTTTGCCATTGAGCAAAACTCATCATCTCTCCAAAATATGATGAAAAAAGCTTCTTGAATATGGAAATTTTATAGTGAGCCATTTATCTATTCTCTCGCTTGCTCCCTCAAATGTTAACTCATGCATGCTCTTCAGAACAAAAATTATAAAAATCTGACCTCAAGCGATCCTCAATTTTTAGTATCAAAAAAACCGAGTAGCCGTAACAAAGAATATCATCTCTCCTTACGGAAAGGTGGGTAGCTCCTCGAGATCACGCGGATCCGATTTTTGGCTCCCTGATATAAGTTGAGAATTTTGATAAGTTTCTTAATAGCGAACTACTCAGTCTGTCTTTTATAGATACAGATTTTATATCAAAAGGCAAGAAAAAATCTGATTTTTTATTTTTATGATTCTTTCTGATGTGAGATCTCTTAGGTATTTATCTCTGGACAAAATGCTCAAAAACCTGAATATTTTGCGCTGGAATCTGAAAGCTTCTTTCCAATATTGGAACCATAAACTTCGATGGAACTTGATGTTTTATTTTTTGATTTTTGAGTTGAGAAGCAAGGAGTTTAAGTGATAGATATTTCCCAGCTACCAAGAGGAGTTTCAAAGGATTTTTGGTTTTTGCTTCTCTAAGGAAATTTCTTAAACTTAATTTGTGAATATCTGATTCTTTATAAACTTGGCTTGGAAAGGGGTGAAAAACTCATAAATCATGATACATAACTCGCTGTTGAGCGGAGCTTTTAATACCCTGGAAAACTGGAAATCGACCTTGCCATCTGATTAAACTATGATACCAAATAAGATCAGGTTTTTCTTTTTTGATAACTCATGTTAAGCCCCATCAACTTCAAAGATTGAAGATTGAGAGAGCTATGCCGAGATATTTTTTGAGTTTCCCCGCTGTTCATCTGGGACAGGTTGTTCAGAAGAGAATAACTTCATATCCGTGAGATTCCAAGAGTTTTTTCATTTCGTGAAGCCCAGTTTCAATCCCTCAGATCGGATTTATAAAATCACTTACCATAAGGATTTTCCTACACTTAAAATCAAAAGTTAATTCTTGAAATCTTTTAAATCGAGCTTCTTTATCGCATTTTTCGGCAAGTTGTTTGTTTTTTTGAGATAAAAGGCTGTAAAAATCAGAATTTTGCTCTTTTTTTTCTTTACTGAGCTTTTTAATCATGAGAGCAAGCTGTTCAACTGGTTGTTTTCACTGGTACTGGGATAAGTTATATTCTTTATCGATGAAAGGGGTAAGCCCTCCTTGTTTATATCCAATGACTGAAATTCCATAGCTCAAAATATTCAATGCACTCAGACCAAAAGTCTCTAGACATAAGGACGGCATCAGGCAATAATCAATGTTTGATAAATACCTTTCGATCTCACTTAAAGGTTTCCAGCCGAAAAAATGGATTTGCGGGCATTCACGAGTGAGTTCTAAAAGTACTTCCTCATACTTCCCCGCTCAAAAAATATAAAAATCAACCTCTAGATTTTTTAGATCTTGACTGCGAATCCACTCTAAAAGTATTCAAAATCCTTTTTCTTCCTCAAGCCTTCCTAGATACAATAATCCAAGCCTCTTACTCATCTTGCTATCAATAGATTTAAATCAGATTTCTTTGAATAATAATGATGAGTTGCTGATTTTCAATTGATTTTTCTTTCCCTGATAGACAAACAAAATTAGTACAACAAGAAAAAAAACTAGTACAAGAATCAAAAAAAAACTAGTACAAGAATCAAAAAAAACTGATCCAAAGTTACTTTGGACCAGTTAAAATCGCTATCATCTTAAGCTGTCTGGAGTCTTCTTGTAGATTCTTCCACCTGCGGCTGAAACTTCGTCTAGAACACGTCTAGCCTCTTTCTTAGAGATATCTATTTTTCTCCGCTCGAAAAAGCGTGTCTTGCGTTCGAGATCTGTCTGTCTTTTTTCGTTTTTGCGACCTTTGCTAGCAATGGCGGTCTCAATTCCTAAAAATTGCAGATGAAATACATCATGGAGAGTTTGTTTGAACTCTGCTTTGGCTTTAAATGATCTTTTTGGATTTGCCATAAATACTAATTTTTATTTGTGGGCATATATGTAGATATTTCCTGACGAAAGTCAAGTTAAAAAGAAAAAAAATCAGATTTTCTTGCTTTTTGTCTACTAAAATCTATAGTAACAGTAATACCCCTTTTGTCTCCTTAAATGCTTATGAAAAAACAGACCTACCTAGATTATATTGCTGGCTATCTTGATGAACAAGCTTTTGAACAATTTAAAGCAACTTATCAGCAAAAAATTTCCAAAAGCATAAAAATTATTGAAACAAGCATTCAAAAGTCAGATTTTTTTTCTCTTGTAAAGAGATATTGACGAGAACTTACGCCTCCAGATCTGAGATGAGATGATCAGATATATGATGATGTAGTGTTTGTTCATAAAGAAGATAATAAGACGCTTGGATCTCATTTTCTACATCAAAGCTGATATTTTTATATTCAGGAGGTCGCAGCAGGACTCTCTGCACAGATTCTTGATGTGAAAAAATGAGATATGGTGCTGGATCTTTGTGCTGCTCCTGGAGGTAAGAGTGTCCAGATAGCTGATAAATTATCTCAGCTGTGATGAGGATTTTTGCTTTCCAACGAGCCATCAAACCCTAGGAGAAAAGCACTGATCTTTAATCTTAATCGTTGTTGATTAGTAAATACAGCGGTTTCTGCATATCAGGGGCAGCAGATTTGAGCGCTTGTGAGCGAAGTTTTTGATAAGGTTTTAGTTGATGCGCCGTGTTCTGGTGAGGGAATGCAATATAAATCTGACTCAAAAACAACCTATCGAGATGAAAAAAATGCGCAGCAACTCTCAAAACTTCAGGTCCAGCTTCTTATTTCAGGATTAAAAGCATTAAAAATCTGATGAGAATTGGTATATTCGACTTGTACGCTTAATGCATTAGAAAATGAGCAGGTTATTGCAGTGGTCCTTAAGCAATTCCCAAATCAAATAGAACTTCTCCCAGTTGCAATCAATCAGAAATCAGCGGGATTAACACATTATTCATGAAATGAATTATTACCAGAGGAGCAAGCACAGAAAGTTGCGAGATTTTGGCCTCATATTCAGCATACTGGCGGATTTTTTATTGCCAAGTTTAGAAAAAATAGTTCACTTCCGACTTCTACTCAAATCGATCAAAGAACACAGCAAGAAACCTGATATCTTTCTTCTACTACTTTACAAGACCACATACGATCTGATCTTCTAGAAAATCGAGGAATTGAAAAGCAGTCAGATTTCTATTTTCTTTCAAATGATAATGCAGTATATCTGACAACAAAAGAAGCCACAACGCTCCCAAAAGGAATTTTTATTGAAAAATTTTGAATTCCAATTTTCAAAAAGGGACACTCAGCAGAGTTGATTCCACAGCAGTGACTGGTTGCGACATTATGATCCTTTGCTCAGAAAAACATCATAGAAATCACAGATCAACAAGCACAAAAGCTTTCAGACAAACAAGATCTAGTAATAGAAAACTGATGAAATTGATGATTCTTGATCGCAAAACGAGAATGAAAGCCATTTTGCCTAGTGAAGCAAGTTGGAAATTCATTAAAAAATAAACTTTATTAATTATAAAACCTCTAAAATGCAGGACTGGAAAAGACTTATAGAGATTTTTTTGCAAAAAAATACCGGGCTGAATCTCTCAGCAATTCGTGATAAGGACTGAGTTCAGTTGAAACATATTCAGGATTCTTTAAAACTTCTAGAAACCTGACTTTTCCAGCCGTGAAAATTAGTAATTGACCTCTGAACAGGATCAGGATTCCCACTGATGCCTTTGGCGATTAGGTGTCCAAAATCACAATTTCTCGGTATCGATTCAGTCAAAAAAAAGACCGTTGCAGTCAATGAAATGCTTGCACAGCTTAATGTTAAAAATGCTGAGGTGTTGTGGACGAGAATAGAGGAATATAAGTGAGAAAAGGCTGATATTATTACTGCGAGAGCCGTTGCATATAGTGATAAACTCCTTAAACGATCATATTCGCTACTAAAAAACTGAGGTTACTTTCTCTTTATGAAGCAAAAAGAGGACGAGGAGAGGAAACTTCTCTTAGAACTCTGTAAAAAATATCATCTTTCCCTAGAGAAGGAGATTGAGTATTCACTTTTTGAGGAAGATATTCAAAGAGTGATTTATGTCTTGAGAAAGATGTAGATTGTACTGATATTATTTCTGGGAAAAAAGACTTGACATTCATATAAGCAACACTATAAGTTTAATGTCTTTTTATTTTTTACTGTAATCAAATGCAGAAAAAAACTCTTCTTTTAGCTGTTCTTGGTAGTTTTGCTCTTTTGCCATTTGCAAGTTTTGCTGATATAATCCCTGAAAATCATCGTTCAGTTTCAGGATGTGCGAAGATAGTGGAAAATCCAGAATTAAGTGGGATTTCTCTGTTCCAGAAGATTACCTCAGTCGTGGGTAATGAAAGATACAAGACTAGTCGGATTTCTTATGGCACTTGTCTTGATAAGTGATATAAGTTCAATATTTTGAATATCATAGTAGAAGATGCTCAAAATGTTGAATATGATCTTTGATCTGTTCAAACTTATGGATGAACGATCGAAAAAACTAACCCTCTTTCAGGATGGGAAAAACATTATCAAGTGGTAAAGACTTCAACAGGATATGCTCTTGATCTTGTGTATCATGCAGAGCAGTTGACTAGTGGAGAGACAAAGATTGTTCTCAATAAAGAGACAAAGAAAGCTGATAAGCCTGTAGAAAAGCCCGTAGAAAAGCCTGAAGTCAAAAATCTTTTTAGTGATGTGACTACAAACCATGTCTATGCAAAGGCTATTGAGCTTTTGAAGAATAAAGGTATTATCTGAGGATATCCAGATGGGACTTATAGAGCTGAGAATTCGCTTTCTCGTGCTGAACTTGTAAAAATTATGGTTTGAGCTTTAGGAGTTGATAAGAGCTCTTGTGTTGCATCAAATCGATCAACCGCTGCTCAACTTAAAACTAATGGATTTAAGGATGTAAGTACTTCAGATTGGTTTGCAAATGATCTTTGTGTAGCAAAAAGCTTGGGAATCATTAAAGGATATCCAGATGAAAATTTCAAGCCAAATAAGAGTGTTTCTGTAGCTGAAGCTGCAAAGATTGTTGTTGTTGGACTTGCAAAGCAAAAGTTGTCTGAAGGAAATCCTTGGTATCAGTCATATGTTGATTATTTGGTTCAAAAGAATGCTGTTCCAACAACTGTTTGAAGTTATACAGCTGCAATTAATCGCTGAGAAACAGCTCAACTTATTTCTTCTTTCCTTAACTAAATGCTAAATATATGATATGAAAAAGCTTTTCTCATTTCGTTAGCTTTTACAATTCTAATTGAGGCTTCTGTTCTAGTTCTCCTTGTGAAATGGGTTCTAAAGTATGAAAACTCACGAAAAAAAATCCTGCTTGCAGGATTTTTGCCGTCTTTTGCGACATTGCCGTATCTATGGTTCATTCTTCCAATAGTTGTTCAAGATCGTTTTTGGTATGTGCTTTCCGGAGAAATTGGGGTCTTTGTCTTTGAAATCCTTTTTATTCAAGGAATTCTTGATATTCCCCGACGAAAAGCGATTCTGATTTCTTTTCTTTGTAATCTGATTTCTTTTCTGCTTTGACTTTATGTGCTTTCTCCGCTCCTAAAGGTTATTTAATTTATTATGAAGTCGAATAGATGAAATCACAACTACTCTCAGAACTCAAAAAAACTTGAATTCCTAATTTTGAGATCTTTAAATCCTCAGAGGCTTTAAAGGTCCTTCCTGATTTACTAAATGAGCTCTTATCCCAAGAAATAGCTGATTTTGAGAAGATTCTAGAAAAAAACGCTGAAAATCTGACTTTTGATGAATTGTTTATCGAGGGAGATCTTGGATATCTTCGAAATATTTTGAATTTTCTCAATTCAACAGAGAAATTGCCGGAAATTCGTAAGATTATTCAGGATTTTAGATCTAAATATGAGGATTTTCTTAATCAAATTGCTTATTCTAGGAGATATTATGAGGTCCTTTCTGATTTTTTAAAGAGAGATAATCTTAATGCTGATCAAATCAGAGTTCTTGAACTTGAGATCAAGTATTTTAAGCAGAGAGGAATTGACCTAGATGAAAAAATGCAGGAACAAATTAAAGAAATCAATAAGAAAATATCAGAAATTTCCGAAAAAATCCAAAATAATGTCACAGATGAACAGTCTTATTTTTCCATCAATTTCCCTGATGGTGAGTCCTTTTTAAGTCTACCGAAAGATATTTTAACTATGGCTAAAAAGGCTTCAAACAAGGAGAACGTGCTTACATTTGATGCTAATCCTTCTGGATTACAGGCAATTCTCAAATATTGTGATGATCCAGAAATCAGAAAAACTATTTATTTGCAGCTCAATCAATGGGCTTCAAAGGGGGAATATTCAAATAAAAATCTGATTTTTGAATTTTTATCATTAAGACAAAATAAGGCTCAGATCCTCGGATATGAAAATTTTGCCCATCAGAGCTTAGAAAATAAAATGGCTTCAAGTCCTGCTGAAGTTAAAAAACTCATCTGAGAAATCGCAGAAAAAGCTAAACTAAAGGCAAAAAATGAACTAGAGCTTTTAAAGTCTACATATAACCTAACAGAAACTAATCCACGAGACTTGGCGTATTATGCTAGAAAATATAAGGAGGAATTTTATTCCTTTGATGAAGAGGAATTGAGACAATATTTTAAATTTGATCATGTGCTGGATTGGCTTTTTGAATTTGTAAAAAACTTTTTGGGTGTTGAAATGAGAAAGATCAAAAAGTCTGAATGACCATGAGCGATTTTTGAATATGAGGTGTACTTTAATGATACACAGATTGCATTTTTTGTCCTAGATCCTTTTTACCGCGCTGGGAAAAGGCAGTGAGCATGGGCAGATATTCTTAGAGAAAAAGATTCAGAATTTTTACCTTTAGTTATCAATGTTGAAAATTTTAGTGAAAATAGAGATGGTAAAACGCTTCTTTACAAGAGAGATGTAGAGACATTGTTTCACGAGTTTGGACATGCACTTCATGCAATGCTTGCTGATTCTAGATACGCTCAGCTGAATGGATTTTATGTTGAACGAGACTTTGTAGAGTTGCCAAGCCAATTGATGGAAAACTGGGTGAAAGATCAGGAAGCTTTAAAGTCTTTAGCAAAACATTCAGAAACCTGAGCGAAAATCCCTCTTGAGATACTACAAACACAAGAAAACCTTAAAACTCGAATGATGGGAAACTTTGTGTTAAGACAATGTGAGCTTGCACTTGTAGATATGAGTATTTATGATAGCGAGCTCCCCGCATCTTCTGAGGAATTGGAAAACTCTATCCTAGAGATTAGTAATCGTTATTCTCTCTTCCCAAGAGGTCAGGAATATCAGCTTTATTGTTCATTTTTGCATATTTTTTGAGGGTGATATGGAGCTGGGTATTATTCCTATATGCGAGCTGAACTTCTTGAGGCTGATGTCTTTCAAAAGATAAAAGAAAACTGAATCTTTTCTCCTCAAATCTGAAATCTCTATAGAGATAAGATTCTTGCTCAGGGATGTAGAAAGCCGGCTCGTGAACTATTCTCTGATTTTATGTGAAGAGATCCTGATTCTAAAGCATTAATGAAGAAGTACTGATTCTTGGAATAATAGGTGTCTTATTTCCCTAAGAATTTAAAAAAACCTGAATTGAACTCAGGTTTTTTTCTTTTTTTGATAGTGTTTTATTCCCCATCTCAAGAATCGTCTCCTATTTGAGGGACATCTGGTAAACTATCAAGACTTCCTTCTCATCATACTCAAAGTCTATTTGAGATTTCCGCATCAACGAAAACTCTAGCTCTACCGTATTTTTTGGATGAATATTCTTGCAGTAGAGGAACGATCTTCTTATTTTGATAATCCTTGGTATAAATCGAGTTCATACTAAATACTTTACTCGTTGCATTATCAATGTTAAGCTTGATATACGATTTATAGTTAGCAATAGCCACAATGTCTTGTGGTCAGAGAAGAGGTGCATATTCCTTTTCCATAAATTCCGCATCGGGAGCACCAATCTTAAAACTCATCATTGTACCCACGTTACCGAATACCGCCGCTTTTACATCAGATTTTCCACCTTCTCCATTTCCTTTCCCAGTCTCAAGCTGTGCAATATACTGGTGCGCCATGATCAGTCCAAGTCTATACTTTCTGGCCTCAGACAAGATATCCGCAAAGGTTCCTGATACAAAGTTCTGGAACTCATCCACGTAGAGATAAAAGTCCTTTCTATCCTTTGGATCGAGCTTTGCTCTTCCCATTGCTGAGTTATAGATTTTAGAAACCAGAATCATACCGAGCAATTGAGCATTCAGTTCTCAGATTTTACCTTTTGAAAGGTTCACAAGCAGGATCTTCTGGTTATTCATGACATCTTCAAAATTGAAAGCTGATTTTGTTTGTCCGATGATATTTCTAATCAATCTATTGGTATTAAATGATACGAATTTAGAAGAGAAATATGGGATAATTTCAGCTTTTTCTCTATCTCCCATAGAGTTATAGGTTCTTTCCCACCAGTTCTTTACCACAGCATTAGTGACTTTAGCGGTTTTGATTTCTCTATAGGTCTCATCAGTAAAGAGTCTTACTACATCCAAGAGTGTTGGTCTATCATCAAAATCCTCCAAAATAGTCAGACTTCCATACTTGAAATATTCCTGAATTCTTGGACCAAAGATTTCTGGTCAAAACATCTTCAAAAAGATTTCTGTTGCATCATTTACCGTTCTATCTGCTTCATCAAGTGAGTTGATTTCATAAAGATTAAGTCCCATCGGCCTATCTTCATTCCCAGCATCAAAATATACCACATCCTTGGCCCTTTCCTTTGGTACGAAACTCAAGACATCTTCAGCAAGATCTCCATGCGGATCAATAAGGCAGATTCCATCTCCATTCCAGAGATCTTGTCTCGCCATAGTTTGCAAGAAGACTGATTTTCAGGTACCTGATTTTCCAATCATATAGTGATGCCTAGTTCTGTCTTCTCTTTTCATGTATACTGGTGTTAGCTGGTTTCTGTAGATGTTGGTTCAGAGGAGTACTGCATTTTTATAGAGCTTATATCCATAAAGCGTTTCAGTCGGAACCATCTGTCTAACAGTATCTACCCCATCTTTTGAAATGATATCAAATCCATCAATTGTTCTCTTCTCTCATTCCTCAACTACAGCATTAGGATGAGAAGTCTGATATTCATCCAGTGGAATCAGCTTTTCTTCTTCTAGTGTTTTGCTCGTCACTGCCCAGTGATTCTTATAATCTTTCAAAATATCAGAGAGTTTCCCTCATTTAAATTTCTCTGCTAAGATACCAGTCATTACCTTACCATTCCATTCTTCATCACCAAACTGTGGTAAGTTAGAAGGTGCGGATAATACTTTATATTGCATCCATTCAATCACAGGAGAACGATTATAAATACTATCTGCAAAATGGTATAGAGAAGTCAATTCGTTAGTTGAGAAAAATGAATATTTATAAAAGAAACCAGTCAAATAATAATTTGTAGCGATCTTCCATAAAGGCATAAAAATGCTTGTAAAGATGTCGTGCTTAGTATTGTTATCAGAGATTCTATTGCTATATTCGTCAGTGAAAACATTATATGCAGATTCCATTGCTTTCAGATTATTCCTTGCTTGTCCATCTATATCAGAGGAACTAATAACAATCAATCCTGATCTATAAATCGGATTCCCAGCTTCTTCACCGATAGTATTCATCGTTTCTTCCTTGGCCTTTACCATTCTTACCATTGTAACATTCTCTTCCTGCTTTTTATTAGAAATCAGCTTCTCACTTGGTCCCATAAATAAAAAGGAAAGAAATCTGAATGGATTCAAAAGATTTTTCCAATGCCATCGCTTAGTTTCATAGAGATCAAGCCCTTTATAAAGTCTATCTGCTGCTTTTTGTCTTTTTGCGTTATAGTCAGATCCTTCAGGTTTAATTATCAAGATTGCGGTTACCGTATCATAGATTGAGATTTTACTCATTGTATCAATGATGTTGTTCATTGGATCATCCGGCATCTGCCTAAAGGTTTTGATCGTATAGACTGGATCTTTTTCAGGCTCAAGAGGCATAATATCATAATATTTTTTCTGAAAGGGGTCAGGTTTTGCAACTCTTTCTAGCGAACAGTTCGCAAATTGTGCAGAAATCGCACTTTCTACGATCCCCTGATATTCAGGATAGGTTCCAACGATAAAGCTGAGCTGTCCTCATTCGTATTGATATATCATTACAATCTTCTGCTTCCCAAAAAACTTATGCATCATAGCTTCCCAGGTACTCAACTCAGATATTCTGTGCAACGAATTATACAGCTGAGACATTCTCGAGATTTTTTCTTTCATATCTTTTGCGATTTCTTTTTCTTGCTCACGATCAGTCTTTCCATCTGATTTTGGTAGCATCACTTTTAGAAAAATCATTCTATGATTATTCAAAAAAGAGTAGATATATCTCATCACAGCCCTAACAATCGCAGTAATGATTGCAATAGAGAAGATAGCAATTATAGAGTAGAGAAGATATGTTCCAATAGTTTTCATTGTCGCTAAAATTTGATAGTCGTGATCTATCGCAGCTGTCGTAGTGTTTCAGGTGAGAGATTGAAAATTCTGATTTTGATCTTTTGGAGTAGTTTCTTCTTGAGGATTTTGAACTCTTGGGTTCGAGGTAGTAGTGCTTGTTTGCGCTTGGTTAGGGAGAGAGTTTGGGAGTTCTTCATAGTTATTCTCAATATTTTTCAAAAAAGTAGAAACTCCAGCATAACCTCCTAGCTCCTGAAGACAGCTGTTCTTTTGCTGAGATCGAGCATCTGTTGCGAGTTTTGAGAGATTATTTTTCTGCGAAAAATCCTTTCTAAAGGTTGTGATCAGCTTGCTCTCGCAGTTTGAGGTTGGAGCAGAGGAGTGTTCAAGTTGGGAAAGAGCTTTTTCTTCTTTCTTAAACTCAGAAATAACTTGTTTGATCTGAGAAAAACCTCCAAATGCGTTGATACATTCAGATTTTTTATCTCCTCGTGCGGATTGAGTGAGTTGTGAGAGATTATCGGTTCTTTCCGAGGTAGTATATGTGTTTTTAAGTAATTGTTGACAATCCTTAAGTTGCATAGTACAAGGCATAATAAAACTTACCTTAAGTATACCTAAAATCCTGAAAAAACACGAAAAAATCAGATTTTTCTTTCCTTTTTTATGTTGCCATTTTATTGAATTGTGATATGAAATATATAAATTTTCTTGTAAAGCTTTTTCTTGATTTCCTATCGCTGATTAGTACAATCAGATCGTTTAGCATTTAAATGAATCTTATGCTTACTAAAAAACAGGTTTTCTTGATGATATTGGCACTTTTAAGCATTGCTGCTATGGTTGTTGTTCTCCTTTGGCAAAAGAGAATCCAGCAGCAGTTTCAAAATCCAGAACTCATGACACCGTCTGAGACTTCTGAGAAGATTACAACAGGAGCTGCACTCCAAACTTCAGGAATTGACTTTCTAATGTCTGATTTTGAAAGTCTTCTGTCTGGAAATGATCTTGAAACGCTCTATCAGTGAGAGCAGGACTATGGTTTTATCACTCCTCAGGAATAATAATCATGATTTCAAAAAATAATAAATCCGAACTAATTCTCTCAAATACTTCAGTTTTTGAACTTTGGAATTGATTTTCTGGTAAAAAGGAAATCTCCCTTCAAAATACTCAGCCGCTCAAATATTCAGCTTTAGTTCTAGATACTGATCTTGAGATAGATGTGGATACTGCACAATCAGGTTCTACTCTAGAGATGTTTTTGCTCTGTCCAGTGAGAGAAGATCAGCCTGCAAAGCTTAATGTTCACCTTAATCTTCTTCACTCTCAGTGTAAGATAGATCTTCAGATCGTGTCTCTTGTTCTTTCAAATGCGAAGAATCAGGCAAGTGCTACTATTTATATGCAGCCAGGGATCCAAGAGAGTGCAAGTACACTTCTAGAAGAAACGGTGATTCTCTGAAATCAGGTCAATGTAAGGAATCTTCCAATCCTTGATGTGCAATCAAATAATATTCAGGCTGCTCATGGAGCAAAGATTTACCGCTTAGATACTGAGAAATTATTTTATCTTCAGTCAAAGGGATTGGATAGTGATCAGGCTCGTCAACTTCTTATTTCTGCATATCCAGCGAGACTTTTTGAGGAAATTGAAATTGAAGAAAAAGAAAAAAATCAGATTATTTCAGATTTTTTAACTTTTGATCAGTTAAATCATGCGTAAATACTTTGATCTCGTGCTAGATCTGCTAGAAATAGAGGGAAAAACTGAGTATCAGGCACTTGCTTCTGAAATTGAAAAATATCAGGAGAAAACGATTCTATTTGCACATCGCTCAGCTTTTTTGCTTTCTGCATATCTAAAATTGCTAAGAGGACATATCGAACCTGAAGAGTTTGTTTTAATCTGAGATATTGATAGTGTAATACCTCTTTATACTGATGGGCAAAAGACGTCAGAATCTCTTATTTCTGAGTTAGAAGAGTGAATATTCCCATCTGAGGAAGTGATCATTATCGATCTAAAGGCTTGGAATGTGATGCTTTCTCAGGATGAAAGACAAGATATAGCAACTGCTTTAGCACAAAAAGATAAGAAGCTGATCTTGGGTTAAAATTTCAATCTGAGATGTAAAAAACAATAGCTTATCGAAATAAAATATTTATAGAAAAAGAAGTCTGATGCCAGATTTCTTTTCTTTTTTGAAAAAAATAAAAATCTCTTGATTTTTTATGTAGCATATATATACTTTAGGTGCTATGAAAGAGGAGAAAAAATTAGAAAACTGAGTTTTATAGCATGATATCTGAAAATATTCAGACTTTTATTTATTATTAGTATACACAAATGGCAAAAATTATTGGAATTGACCTTGGAACGACTAACTCTTGTGTTTCATATATGCTTGGTGATAAATCTGAGGTAATCGCCAATGCTGAGGGAAATAGAACAACTCCATCTATCGTTTATATTAAGGGTGATGAACTGCTTGTTGGAGATTTGGCTAAAAGAAAGGCGATTTTGGAACCAAAAAATGTGATTTATGAGGTTAAAAGATGGATCGGTAGAAAATATAATGAAGTTAAGGATGAACTCAAAAATATGACCTATGACACTAAAGAGGGAAGTGATGGAGGAGTACTTATCGTTGTAGATGGAAAAGAGTATAAACCTGAACAAATCTCAGCTTTCATCCTTCAGAAACTCAAGACTGATGCTGAGAAATTCCTTGGGGAAACTATTACACAAGCTGTAATTACCGTTCCTGCGTATTTTAACGACTCCCAGAGAAATGCTACAAAGGCTGCTGGAGAAATTGCGGGACTTAAGGTAGAGAGAATTATCAACGAACCGACTGCTGCTGCTCTTGCTTATGGAGAAGGTAAAAAATCTGATGAAAAGATCGTAGTTTTTGATCTTGGAGGAGGAACCTTTGATGTGACTGTGTTGGAAATCGGTGCTGAGGGAACTTTCCAGGTACTTTCTACTTCTGGAGATACTCAACTTGGAGGTGCTGACTGGGATCAGAGAATTATAAACTACATTGTTGATGCTTTCAAAACTAAGGAAGGAATTGACCTTAGAGACAATAGTATGGCAATGCAAAGAGTGAAGGATGAGGCAGAAAAGGCTAAAAAGCAGCTTTCATCTGTAGAAAGAGTTGATATTTCGATTCCATTTATCACAACTGGTGCTGATGGACTTCCTAGAAATCTTGATGAGACTTTGACAAGAGCTCAATTCGAAAATATTACATCAGATTTGTTTTCTAGATGTAAAGAGCCAGTTTTGAATGCGCTTAATGATTCAAAGTTAAATAAATCTGAAATTAACGATATTATTCTTGTTGGAGGTTCAACGAGAATGCTTAAAGTTAAGGAAATCGTAAAAGACATCTTTGGAAAGGAGCCAAAATCAACTGTGAACCCAGATGAATCAGTAGCTCAAGGAGCTGCAATTCAGTGAGGAATTGTACAGGGAGATGTTAAGGATATTCTTTTGCTTGATGTAACTCCGCTTTCTCTTGCTGTGGAAGTAGAGGGAGGAATCGCACATGTGATGATCCCAAGAAATACAACAATCCCAGCTAAAAAATCAAATATTTATACAACAGCAACTGACAATCAGAATGCTGTAACTGTGCATGTTACTCAGGGGGAAAGACAGTTCGCGAGAGATAATAAGTCGCTTGGTATGTTTAATCTTGAAGGAATCCCTCCAATGAGAAGAGGACAACCACAGATTGAGGTGACTTTTGACATTGATGCTAACGGAATCCTCAAGGTGCATGCTCAAGAAAAATCAACTGGAAAATCTCAAGAGGTAACTATTCAGTGATCAACTAATATCTCTGATGAAGATATCGCAAAAGCAAAAGCTGATGCAGAGAAATTTGCTGAAGAAGATAGAAAGAGAAAGGAACTTGTTGAATCAAAAAATAAGCTTGAATCTTTGATCTATCAGATTGAGAATCTTATGAATGAGCAAAAGGATAAAATCTCAGATGAAGACAAAGAAAAAATTCAGAAACTTATCGCTGATGGGAAGACTGTGAAAGACAAGGAAGACGCTGAAAAGTCTCATATCGATGCAGAAATTGAGAGAATTCAGAACCAGTTTCAGGAGCTCTATCAAAAATACCAGGTACAACCTACTCCAGATCAGCCTCAAAACTGAGCAGATAATGCTTCAGGTCCAAAGGATGGAGAAGTGATTGATGCTGATTAATAAAGCTAATATTTATAAAAAAGAAGTCTGAACTCAGATTTCTTTTTTCGTTATTCGTTATATTGGGGCATTTTTATTTGATTTTCATTTTCCTTTACTTATACTTCCTTGGCTTTAATCTTTTCTCTCAAAACTATGCGAGAATCAATAGTAAATTCGCTAACATTTGCCGGATCAAGTATTTCTAAGTTTATTAGTGAACAACCGTTCATTTTTCTTGTCATTGGGATAATTCTTTTGCGATCAATTATTGCTCAAATGATAAAATCTCGCTTGAAAAAGAAATATATTCTGCCTTATGAAAATAGGGATAATGTTGAAAATGGACAGTTTCACCTTGATTATTTTAAAAAATTACATTCCGTAAATCTTTTTGGGGTAGCTTTAATTCTGAGTCTGATTTTTATTTATTTTGTGACGAAAGGACAGGTTATTTCTACCGTTTTGGCAGTAGCGATATGAGCAATGGTGATTACTTTTCAGACCTTTCTTGTTTCATTTTTGATGTATTTTGTCCTAATGAATAAGTATAAAGTCTGAGAGGCAATTTCGATTCCAGATCTACATATTCAGGGAGAAATTCTTTCTATCAAACCTTTCTCTATCGGCCTCTCTGGGAAAACTGATGATGGAGAAAACGATGGGAAAGCGTATTCGGTTTCTAATTATCAACTTTGGCTGCATCCAGTGACGAGACTTAGATTCTGAAAGGGAATCTATACAAAGATTGTGATGAAATTCCCTTATGAAGCTAAAAATTTTGCAACAAATTTTGATGAAACCGTGGAAAAACTTCAGGCTTTTTTAGACGATTTTTTGCCTCTAAGACCAGCTGCTCAGGTAAAATATTATAATACTTATGTTGGAGTAAGGTATAAGATGGACTTTGACTATGAAGATGGGAAAAGTGTGATCAAGGTATCGTATATTACCAGTATGAGACACGCATCATCGACAAAAAAGCGCATTTGTTCTATGATTGAATCATTAAAAAAGCACACTCCAGAGGAGTAGTGCTCTTTTTTTTAGTGTAAAATTTCAAAAGTTTATAAAAGGCTGATAATAACCGCTTGTCCATTGTCTTTTGAGAAAGTGAGAACGGGAATAAGGAATCAGTCTTTTTCTTGATAGGCAAGTATTCAATTTCAAACTGCAAGAGAAGTCTCTTGTTTTCAATCAGCTTTTTGAATGCCTTGTTTTGCTAGTTGAGAAAAGATCTTTTCTAAAGTTATATTTATAGGATATGAGCTGATAAAGTAGCTTTGAAAGCTGAAGTTTTCAAGACTTATGATTTGTTCAGAAGCTGGTGCATACCTGAGGTAGATTCATTCTCGTAGTCAATTTTTATCCATGATTGGCAATTTATTGAAAAGTCTCGGGATAAAAACTGTTGTTTCGTATGCTGAGTTTGACTGGATTGTGAGATCTCAATAGTGATCTAGATTAAGTCAAAGATTTGAAATCTGATTTTTGATCTGTTTTTTTAGTGCTGATTCAGAAATTTCTCAGCCTCTAGCTAGAGACTTTTCAATATTATTTTTCATATTGAGCCTAGCAGCTGCTAAATCAAGATCAAAATCTTTGGTTCCTAGACTAAAACTAAGTTTTGTAGTGGTCGCAGATTTGAGAGGAGTGAGGTTGAGTGCAGGGAGATGGAGCCATTTTAACCAGGTACTCATCTCTGGTTGGCTATTTTCTGCCTGTTTTGCTACGAGAGTAGAGCTAGGGAGCTTGGGAATTTGCTTCTCAGAAATATGATAACTTTCCTCATTGAAAAGTTTGAGAGCTCAGCTCATGCTAGTAATTACAGGGAGGGCAGAAAAGACTGATCAAGTCTGATTTTCTTCTTTTGATGTCTCCAAAATAGACGTTATATCTGAAAATGCTTGAGCTCCAGTTGAAGTAAAGAGTTTTGGATTGCTAAAAATCTTCGGTGTTTTATTGAGGGTTAAGAAACCTAATAAAAAAGCGGCTAATCCTATTCCTACTGCGATTGAAAAACCAGTAAAGTAAAACCTAAAATGTTCAAGGTAAAACTTAAAATATCTTGGATTTTGAGCCTTTTTTTTATCTAATGATTTTGAAAGTCAGTTTTTAATCTCTTTTTTGAAATCCCTTTTCTCAGTTGAGAATTCTGAAAAAGATTGATGCTCAGAAAGTGCTGATTCTGAGAGAGTTATCATCAGATTTTTGAAACTTTCTTCAGTTAGCTCCTTTTTTTCAGAAAGAGGAAGCTCCAAAAAGCGTTCAAAAGCCTTTTGTGTAAGATGTTCAGAAAGTCTTGTATTTCAGTTTGTTTTTTCAAGTAGAAAACTATAAATATGTTCACTCGTTTTCTCAAAAAGTATCCAAAAAGCTGAATATTTTCCCTGTTCATAGGATTGAAGTGCCTGATCGACGGTTTTCATCTGGAATATTCACATATAAATCCTCACAAGCATAAGTATTTTACTCCAATTATCAAGAACAAAAGACTACTTGCTTTTTCCCACATAATATCTATATATAGTGTGTTTTATGCAGCTTTTAAATATGAAAGTTCTCCAGTTTTTGCCTTATTTCCCACCGCATATTTGAGGAGTTGAAGCTTTTGCAAAAGAGCGAAGTTCGGCTTTTTCTGAACAAAAAAAATGAAAGCTGATTAATGTCGTTTTTTCTCCTGGTCAACCTGAAAATCTCACTTCTTATGAGCAGGATGGATATACAGTAATGATATTGCCAGCATTCGAATTGATTTCTAATTTTCCTGTCCCAAAAATTCGGAGTCCTATTTTCTGGTCTCAAATGCAAAAAATAAAAGCAGAAAAAGCTGATATTATTCAGACACATACTAGGTTTTTCCTTTCAACCTTTCTCTGATGATTGCTCGCTAAACTTCGAAAGATAAAACGAATCCATATTGAACATGGTTCTGGTTTCGTAAAAGGTTTATCTTGGCGAAAGACAGCTTTTGCTCGATGCTATGATCAGATTTTTTGAAGATTGATTTTTAGGCTTGCAGACAGTTTAGTTGCTATTTCTCAGGCAAATCTGCCTTTCATTCAACAGTTTACGCGTAAAAAAATCTCTGTGATTTATAGAGGATTTAATTTCACCCCTGTCTTGAGAGAAAAAAAAGAAAAACCTGATCAGATTTTGATTGGTTTTGTTGGGAGATTAGTGAAGTTGAAGGGGGTTGATCTTCTGATCGAGGCCTTTGCCCAGCTTGAACAAGAATATAGCAATCTTAGACTCCAGATTATTTGAGATGGAGAAGAAAGATTCGCTTTGGAAAAACAGGTTGAAGCGCTCGGGCTATGAGACAAGATAAGCTTTCTCTGATATCGAAGTCCAGAAAGGGTATATTCAGATTTTTTACCTCATATTGATATCTTTATAAATCCAAGTCTTCAAGAAGGCTTACCGACAACAGTTATTGAGGCTTTATTTGCTCAGTGTATCACCGTTGCCACAGATGTCGGAGGAACGAGGGAAATTGCAGATGGAGAGGATTTTATTGTTGTTGAGCCTTGAGACGTTGAAGCTTTGAAAAAAGGATTGAATCAGGCTTTAGCGCTTATTTGAAAAGTGTATTGAGCTTCTTATGAGCAAGTGAGAGAAAGATTTGACCGGAAGAGGGGAGTTGAGGAGTATTTAGAAATTTATAGAATATTGGTTAGTAAATAGTTTTATCATGAAATAGAAGGTTTAATGAAAAAAAATGTTCTTGTATTTAATCTAACGCCTCGTTTTTGAATGTTGCATTATTCTAGTCAATTTTGTAATGCATTGGCTGAGAATCATAATGTTTCTGTGGTATTGGCAGATTATTATACTTGAGATCTGTATAATGATAACATTAACTTAATCAAAGTAAAAACAAACCCAAATTTAGCCTCTTTCATTTGTGATTCTTTAAATATTCTACAGCATATTCAGTTATTTAAAAAGATTCAAAGGTTAAAGCCTGATATCATTCATTTTATAGATAATCATCCTTGGTATATCATGTATGGAAAGTTATTAAAAAAACTTTGATATACGATATATGTGACGCAGCATGATCCTATACTTCATTCTTGAGATTGTAAATGAATACAGTGAAAAATAGCCGTGTTGACAAATAGGGTATTGAGAGAGGTATCTGATAAGCTCATCGTACATGGAGAAAACCTAAGAAATGACCTTATAAATGAATATAAGGTTAAAGCGGAGAAAATTATTGTCATCCCACATGGGAATTATAATTTTTTTACAAGATGGTCTGATGGTAAAATTAAGTCAATTGAAAATGCGTTTCTTTTTTTTGGAAGAATTGTTGAGTATAAAGGGATTGATATATTACTACAAAGTTTAGAGTTTGTAAGAAAAGAAATTCCAGCTTTCAAACTGATTATTGCTTGAAGTTGAGATACAAATAGCTATAAATCTCTCTTGGATAAGTATAGTCAAAATATTATACTGTATAATCAGAATATTCCTGATGAAGAAATTTATCGTTACTTCGAGATGGCTGAATTTGTTGTTCTTCCATATAAGGATGCTACAGGATCTGGTGTGATACCGTTAGCATTTGCGTTTTCAAAAGCAGTGATAGTAAGTAATGTTTGAGAGTTATGAAGTGTTACTAAAGAGGCTAATGGAGGGCATGTTATTGATGATTTAACTCCAAAAAACCTAGCAATAGAAATTATAAAGTGTATGAAGGATAAGAAGAATACTATACAGCTCTGAAGAAATGGGAGAGAATATACAGAAACTAAACTGTGATGGAAAGCTATTGTTAATGATATTTATTTTGTAGAATAATATGGATTTTAATAAGTTTATCGGAAAGTGTATGAAATTGCTTTCCTTGCCAAAGATTATTTGGTATAAGCTTTTCTGATTAAAAATAAAAGTAAATTCTTGAGCAATCATTCGATGATTCCCAATCTTGAGACATAAAAAGTTAATAAAAATTTGAGAAAATTTTCAATTATGAAGGTACGCTAGACTCTCTGGAAATATAGAAATTTGAAATAATGTCTTTATTAATGAGTTTTGAAGCATAAATGCAAGTGTTTCAGAAGAGGGGAAAATTATTTTCTGAAATGATATTATGTGCTGACCGGGTGTGTTTTTCCAGTCCTGAGACCATCCATTTAGGAAAGGGGAAATTTATATGAAAGCAGAGTGAGGAAGAGCTGCTCCAATTATAATCTGAAATAATGTGCGAATAGGGGCAAAAGTAATTATTCTAAAGGGAGTAACTATTTGAGATAATACTGTTATTGGAGCAGGAAGTGTCGTTACGAAATCACTTCCCTCATGAGTTCTTGCAGTTTGAAACCCATGTAAGGTCATTAAAGAAATTTAATCTAAATTAATACAAGATGTATAGCTTATATACAACCATGCTTATAAATTTAAAAAAAACTGAAGAAGAGCTTTGGACTCAAATTCATAAATCATTAAGAACAGAGGTTAGAAAAGCAGAAAAAATGGGATTGACAATTGAATATGATCCTAGTCCAGAACAGTTAGAACAGGCATATCAGCTTTATTTAAGAATGATGAAGAAAAAATATATTCCTGTAGAGAGTTCTTATAAGTTATGAAATTCAGAGAAAACTAAGATTATTCTAGCCCTTTATGAGGGAAAAGTTGTCTCATATATTCAGTTTTTTCTTTCTTCTCCAATAGATCTCTGAAAAAATACGGCGATATGTGCATTAGAAACAATTGCAAATGACGATGAATACAAATCACTTTGTTGAAACAGCTTCCTTTATCGAAAGGGAATTCTGTATATGAAATCTCTATGATTTGAGTATCTGAACTTCAATGGAGTTGCATATCAAGGAGGCGGAGATTTTTCTTCTTTAGCCTTCTTTAAAAGGAAATGGAATGGAATAGAAATTACTTGTGTTTCTGAGAAAAATATTCTTAGTTATTTCTACCGAAAATATCTTAGAAAATATACTTTCGTACAAAAGATAGTATATATTATGCTATTAAGGTTATTCCCAAAAAGATTTTTAAGATATTAGGATATTCTAAATGAATAAAGAAAAAAAGAGGAAATTTATCTCAATTATTCGATGATATCATAGTCAGATTTTTTCTTTTGATAAAGAGCAAAACTATCATATGATGCCATTAGAAGCAATGCAGGAGTTAGGATATGAGTGTGAAATCTTTGCAATAGATAGTCAGGTGAAAATTGAAGATGATCCAAATTTTGTCCCTTGAGTTAGGGTAATTTACTATAAAAATATCTTTCAATATCTATCTTATTTATGGAAAAATAGAAATGCTCTTATTTACAGTAATAGTCTCACAATAAAAACGTTACTAGTAGGGCTGATTGGTAAAAGAACAATCTTTATGGCACATGATCAAGTATTACCCCTTGAATCAAAGAAAATTAAGAGATTAATTGTTTTATTTTTTTACCAATTTTTCTCTTATATTAGAGTAATAAACACCGATGAATTTAAGTTATTGAAAAAATATAACATTAGAAGTTTTATTTTACCATTAGCCATTGGAAAAAGTTTTTACAGTTTATGAGATAAACAAAGAGAGTGAGGAGTATTTATCTGAAATCTCTATGCAGATAAAAATCCTCAGATGCTTCTAGATACTATACAGGAGGTGAAAAAGAAATATCCTAATTTTATTCTATCTGTTTTAGGAGAGGATAGATATGATCAAAACGGACTTAATTTTCAAGAGATGGTAAAGATTAACGGGCTTGAGAAAAATATTAAAGTCTGCTGATTTATCCCCCATAAACAGCTAAGAAATATTCTTGAAAAATCGTACATATGTGTCAATACATCAATATCAGAGGGACAGTGTTTAGCTGTTTTTGAGGCGGCATTAGCTGGATGTGTATTATGTTTGCAGAATATCCTTTCCTTCCCTTCTGTATTTTGAGATAGAGCTTATTATCATACTACAGCCCAACAGTTAGCAAATAATATTTCAAAAGCTCTTGAAAATCAGAAGATTACTCAGCAAAAGGTAAAAGAAAATCAAGAGATGATACTAAAGCACTATGATTATACTGTAATCAAAAAGAAGTTACAAGAAAAAATAGAGTTTTTATTTGCTTATAGCTTAAATAAACATAGCTAAAAATGAAACTTGCACTATTTGCACAATGTATGTATGCTCCATGGATAGAGTGAATTAAAAATAATTCACTCCTTTTGGCAAAAGAATTAAATCAGAAGCTTGATCTAGAAATTATCTCACATAAACCGCATCAATATACAGATGATCCAAACTTAAAAGATTTGAAAATAAACTATCTACTCAATCTCTCAGATAATACCTATCTACAATTGCGATACTTTCTTGCTTGAGCAGTTAGAACATTACTATTTGCTTATAAAAAAAAGATAACTCTCTTTTCAATACAGTATTTAGAGACTTCTTTCCTGTGTCCACTATTATTCTTAATTTTATTTAAGTGGAATACTCAATTTGTCCTAACACTTTATTCAACTGATGAGTTAAAAATCCCCTATAAAAGACGCTTTCTCCAATGCTTTAAGTATAAATTTAAAAAAGTCGTTATTATTTCCGAATATTTAAGAGAAGAAGTAAAAAAAATCTGATTTAAAGATTCAGAAATAGAATATATCCCTCTTTCTTATGATAAAAGCAGATATTCCCTATTAGCAGATTTTGAAAAAAGAGACAAAAAAACAATTTTATTCTCAGCCTGAATTATAAAAGAAGCAGGGAGCTTTTTTATGGTTGATCTTGCAGAGGCTATGCCTGAGTATAAGTTTATCTTTGCCTTAAGACAATTTAATAAAAAAAGTGAGAATGAATTAAAAATTTTAACTGAATATATTTCTAGGAAACAAGTTAAAAATATTGAGATTAGGAGGAATATTTATAATATGGAAGAGCTCTTATGATCAGTAGGGTGTTTGATTCTTCCTCTACAAGATATTCATATAAAAATGCTTATTCCTGTTGCTCTTTTAGAAGCAATGGCAAGATGAACAATTTGTTTTGTTTCAGATCTGCCAAATTTGAAGTTACTTGTTCAAGATAGGGAAAATGCAGTTATATTTAAAAAAGATGATATTTACAGCCTAAGAGAAAAAGTTGAAGAATATATTTGCAATAAAAGTATTTCACTAGAGGCATATCAATTTTGAAAAGATTTCCCAAATTACCATGCTATAGGACAAAAGTATTTTAATATCATACAGGCATTACAATGATAAATATTGATATCTATTGAGTTTGTGTACAAATCAATACAACGAATTCTGATCTAGCAGATTTTATAAAAAAGTATTATAGAATATTTCTTGTAGAGAAAAATAATCTTGAGCCGAAGATAATAATTACAATCAATAAGTATTGATATTTTGATTCAATAAAAAATGAAATCAAAAAAACTACAAAGATGACTACAGTCGGAGACTATATTAATATTGATTTTAAAGATTCAATATACACTTTTGTAGATAGAGAGATCTCAGGAATAATAAAATTTGCTGAGGATTGAAAAATATATGTAGATTGATACTTGAAACCAAGAAAAATACATCATATTGTAAATCTCTGTTTGCAATGAATCGATAGGGTTAGTAAATATTATAATAGGTTTATTATAAAAACACTGATTCATGACCCAATATTTATAGTCTTGGAAAAATTGCTAAAGATTAATATTCTACATGCAACAGCAGTAACAAACTGAAAAAAAACCTTCGTTTTCACAGGTCTTGGAGGGAGTTGAAAATCTACACTAGCAGGGGCATTTTTTGCTAAGAAATGATATCAAATCCTTTCTGATAATTACTGTATGATTGGCGACGGTACTCTTTATCCATTTCCTGAACTTCCAAGAGTTACAAATCAAACTGTAGATCTTCTAGGTATAAAAAGGGGAAAGAAGGCTGATTGAATTAAGACATATTTAGATAATAGATTAGAGAAAGTTAATAAAAGTTATCCGATTGATAAAATTTTCATTTGTACTTATGGAGACTCATTAGAGATTATTGAGCTTAATGATAAGGATCAGGTTTTTGAACTATTGCTATGAATAAATAATTATACAAAAGAATTCCCAGAATACTTAAATTTTGCACTTCTACCTTTAATATGACAATATATGACATGAAAACAGAGACTTAAATCTTTGGATAGACTGGTAGATAACAATAAGTTTTATTTATTAAAAAACTCTGCTGATTTAAACCTTAACTTAGATATTATTGAAAATGTATAAATTTTATAATTCTCCTAAGGAGAAATCCCTTAGCGAATACAATAATCAGAGAGAGCTATTTTCCTTGGAACTTAAAAAGATTTTTTTTAAATTTGATATGAGAGTTGGGATTACCTTGAGTATCTGATTTAGATTTTTTGGTCATTGTTGAAAATTTTATACATAAAAAAAGGATACAAGAGTTGAGTAAAAAGTTTTCATTAATAGATAAACCGCTCTTTATTTCTTATGATGATCTTGGATCTATAGAATACTTTACCCATCATACAAAATTTGAGTATGTAGAATGAGTTAAATGCTTGGACTCTTTAAATATAGGAGAAAACAAAAAGTTATCTATCATATACAGTCGAAAGATACTATTCTGTTCAGCATTGAGAAATTATTATATCCCAATTTTTTCAAAAAAAATAGATATCAAAGCTATGTTAGCTCAAATTTATGATTTGAGGTATCCTATTTATTATTTAGGGAAAAATTGTATATTAGATAAGAGATGCTGAGATTTTATAGAAAGTTTCGAGAAGTTTAGAAATGCTTGGTTTAAGCACAAAGATCAAGATAAACTTGTTGAATATATATTTCAAGCAATTGATATATCATATTATCTTATTGAGGTTATT
>CAUSGX010000010.1:0-33770 GCA_963531535.1 uncultured bacterium | reverse complement strand
TCCATAGTGAAAAATTGACTGGAGTAAGATCTTTTTCGGATCCTCTGCACTCTAAGATAAAAGAGAAAATCTATTTTCTCTTTTTTATTTTTCTCTTGATATTATCTAGCAAAATAGTATAGTCCTTGGTGTTAAATAAAAATAAAAAATTCATTAATAACATGAAAGAAAAATCAAAACAGGCTGAGAAGCCTCGACCTAAAGGTTTTGATCTAGGTCAAGTCCTAGTTCATATTATTGAGAATGTAGATAATCTGCTAAAAGAGAGCTGCGAGAATCCTCGTGAGTATCTTGAGAGTGAAGTTGTGTTTCTTATCAATCGTATTCAGAATAGAGAGGTAAGACAAACGCAAAATCCAGTGACAAAGGACAATATCATAAAGCTTGAAGAGCTGATGAAAAAGTTCAAAGTCCCTAGCCGACTTCCAAAAGAGTTGTTTAGTTGTATAGATATGAGTAGTTTATATCCAACACAAAAAGCTCTTATAGCATGATGAGGGATTTTAGCTAATCTCTCAATGATTACTACTTTTTTAACTTTAAAGTCCTCCATATAACGAGGACTTTTTTGCTAGAGGAAAATTTTGGAATAAAAAGAAAAAACTGACTCCTGCACTGGAATCAGCTTTTTATTTTTTTAGTCATCTTGAGGCTTAATGACTGACTTTATATCGGCGAGACGATACCCTTTTCTCATCAGCTTTTGAATAATTTCAAAGCCGTCAACTCACTTTTTTTTGTAAAGTTGGATTTCCTTTGCGATTCTTTGATGAATTCCTTCAGCAATATCTTCAGAGTGCTCTTTTGCAAGTTTTTGGAGAAGAGAGTTCTCAATACCTTTGAGCTCAAGCTTTTGCATCACAAGAAGCAAGGGCTTCCCCTTTTTAACAACCTCACTATGGAGATAGCTTTCTGCAAAAAGTTCATCATTCAAGAAATTTTCAGTTTTCAGCTTTTGAAGTGTCTTTTGAACCATTTCTGAATCATAACCATGTTGATACATTTTGATTCTGAGCTCTTTTTCAGTTTTTGGATATCTAGCAAGGATATCCATTGCATATTCATAACAGGATTTTGTCATAATACAGACCTGGAAAATTAAAATTGATCCTCAGCTTTGAGGAGAGGCAAATAAAGCTCAATTATCTACTGAGAGTTAGAGAGATTGCTTCTTGATTGTTAGAGAAAACAGCAGTAATACTTCAGGTTTCTTCTTTTTGTGAAATTGAGGCGAGAAGCGCTTCTCCTTGGAGAAAGTCAGAAAACTCAGAAACGATCGCACTTAGAGATTGGCTCTCTGTTGTATAGGTTAGATGCACCTTCTCCTCTACTGAGAAATCAGCATCTTTTCTCATTTGATTGAGAAATCTTGAGAGTTCTCTAGCAACTCCTTCTCTCTCAAGTTCTGGAGTAATTTCTAGCTCAAGCTTTGCAATCATATTCCCATCAATTGCGACATCGTTACTATCAAGTCATTCATAGCTCACTTCATAAGAATCTGAATCTAGAATCCACTCACCACCAGCAGGAGAAAAGACAAGGATTTTTCAGTCCTCAAGCTCTTTAATATTTCACTGCTTTCCATTTGAGATAATTTGTCCGGTATCTTTTCCAAATTTAGCAGAAAGCTGAGATCCGATTGGTTTAAATATTTTTTTAATTGGAGAATCACTAAGAAATGGTCAAATTTCTTTTACATTTACTTCTTCTTTGATAATATCTCCATATTTTTGGAGGAGTTGAGCTTGATTGAGCATTTGGAAAAACGAAATATGATAAACTCTCTGTATAATAGTAAAGTTCCGCTAAAATGCAAGATTTGATTGATAAAAAATAAAAGGAGAAAAAGTCTGATTTTTGTTTTTGATACTAAAAATAAACTAATTTATTTACTATTATCTCCTCATAAAAATCAAAGAGGAACTACATTATTCTCTCCCAATAATCTGTCTTTTATAAAAAAACTTAAAAAAGTTATCAAAAATTTGCAAAATGGGGAAAATCGGATATACTTATACCGTCATCAATGAGGCAGTAAATATTTTACTCTGAAATGATGAAACTAAAAGAGATGTTCTTTACCACAAAACTCACTATCAGAAAAAATCATCTTTTGCTTTTGGATTAGAGTTGTAGGAAAGGTAAGGTATTTCCTTATTTGTCTTGCGAGATTATCTTTTGAAAACAACAAAAGATCAAAATCAGATTTTTTATCTTCTTTTTGAAGTAAGAAGTTTGGCTTTTATTCAGAGGAAATTGAGTATCATTGTAGTTACTATCAGGGAGATAGTCTACTACTTAGTTGAGGATAACTACTCTTCTAAGCAACTCAAGAGGATATTTTTTTATTTGACGACCAAAAATTTGGTTTTGCTTGTAGTTTTATGTTCTGTTTAGAGTTTACCTTTGACCTTAGATAGAATATAAGATGAGAAATCAGATTTCATCTTATTTATAAGTATTTCTTGAAAAGTTCTTGATTTTTTCTTGGGATTAGTATCATTGTAAGCAATACTCCTCTGCAAAAGGAAGGGATGCTATCTTATGATGATTGGATGCAATATTGTATATTGATTGGCTGATAAATAACCTGTTGATATATAACTATTTTCCTCTAAATATACTAAAACTATGGTATCTAATAAAAAATAAGTTCTAGGAATGCCTAGAGCATTAGATAGTTTCAGAGTTTTTTCTGAAATCCTCGTAGGCTTTGAGGTCAGATAGAGAGTTTTCATTTCTTTTGGGAATGAGGACTTGGCATATTGTCAGGTTCTTTTTTTGTTTGCATTTTTAGGTAAAAGTCCTATAGTCAGAGGCAAGTTTTATTGAGAAATATTGCGATATGGCGAACAAACGATATACGGTTTGGGAAGGAAAAGAAAGCTGAGTTTTTACTGATTGGAAAACTGTTGAGACATTGGTAAAAGGATTCAAATGAGCGAAATATAAATGATTTTCTAGCAAAATAGAGGCTGAGCAAGCTCTCTGAGAAGGTCGAGAACACTACTATCAGCTAGAAAAAAAGCGAAATGAAAAAGAACTCCCTTTTCTCAAAGAAAGCATTGCTGTGGATGCGGCATGCTCGAGTGCAAGCTGAATAATGGAATATCAAGGAATTGATTTAGTCAGTTGAGTTCAGGTTTTTCATTTTTCTTGTCCACATGGGACAAATAATATCGGTGAATTTTTAGGGATTGTTCATGGGCTTTCCTATCTAAAAGAGAAAAAATCTGATTATAACCTGTATTCTGATTCAAAAATTGCCATAAATTGGGTACATGAGGGGAAATGCAAGACCAATCTTCCACATACGGCAGAAACTGAGAAACTTTTTGAGCTTATAAAAAGGGCTGAGCAGTGGCTTTCAGAGAATAGTTATGAGACTAAGATCCTTAAACGAAAGACTGAAGAATGGTGAGAAATTCCTGCTGACTTTGGAAGAAAATAGTATTTATATTGTATAAAAAAGGAGATGAAAACTTTTGAACAAATGCAAAAAGAATATGCTGAGCTTATTGTATGATTTTGACTTAACCTCCAAAAGGGGCAAAACCTTTTGATCAAAGCGCCAATGGAGGCCGTTGATTTTGTGAAGCTCATTGCCAAGGCAGCATATCAGGCTTGAGCAAAAGAGATTTTTTATAGGCGGGGGAATGAAGAACTAGACCTTATTAAATACCAGTATGCTCCTGAAGAGGTTTTTGATACTGTGCCTCAGTGGATAGAAGATGGCTATGTCCATGAGCTTAAAAATAACTGCGCACAGCTTAGTCTCTACATGCAGGATCCTGAACTCTTGAAGGAGGTTGATCCCAAAAAGGTTTCTCGCCTCATGCAGGCACAAGCAAAATCCAAACACGAATATCGTAAGCTTATCTCTGAAAATTGGACCAACTGGACAATTGCCGCAATTCCGACTGTTGGTCGAGCAAATCATATTTATCAGTCAGGAAATACCAAAGAAAATATACAAAAACTCCGAAATCAGATTTTCCACCTTGTGAGGGTCGACCAAGAAGATCCGCTTTGAGCCTGGGAAAGTCACATCAAAAACCTCAATCAATATGCCGAATATCTCAACTCACAACAGTTTACAACACTCCATTATCAAGGAGAAAATACTGATTTAATGGTTGGATTGCCAAGAGGACATCGCTGGATATGTGCTGGAAATACGACTACTCGTGATGGAATCAGCTTTTGTCCTAATTTACCAACTGAGGAGGTCTTTTCTGCACCACATAAATATCAGGTAGATGGAGTCATTTCATCAACGCTTCCTCTCGAGCATAATGGAAAGATGATTGATAAATTTTGGCTAAAATTTGAGAAAGGGAAGGTTATTGACTTTTGAGCTGAAGAAGGATACGAAAGTTTGAAAGCCCTTTTAGAGACTGATGAGTGAGCTAAGAGACTTTGAGAAGTAGCGATTGTACCTATTAATTCTCCTATATATGAATCAAAATTGATCTATTCTAATACCCTCTTTGATGAAAATGCGAGTTGCCACTTTGCTTTGGGGAGTTCATATCCTGACACGATTGCAAATGGAGAAGCTATGAACGCAGAGCAAAGAGATCAAGCTGGGATGAATGAGAGCTTGATTCATGTAGATTTTATGGTTGGGAATGAGAAGCTGAGCATTACTGGAATCAGAGAGAATGAAGAAGAAGTTAGGTTTTTTGAACATGGGAAGTGGAATATGTAATAGCATTTAACTCCTCTTTTGAGGAGTTTTTTTAATCCAAGTAAAGAAAAAAGTCTGATTTTTCTCTTTTTTTTATTATCATTTTATAGCATTATTTTTCTCCTCTGAAAGAAATAGTAGTTTTTAAGTCTGATTTTTGATGCAAAAAAATCTCTTGCTTTTGCTTGTTTTTTTTATACACTACTATGCGATACATAGTACCATTTTTTATATACTTCTTTGTTATGTAATGGAAGATAAAATTACCACACAGATGAAAAAGGGGGTACTAGAGTATATTATTCTCGCTATTATTGCAAAGTGAGAGGTCTATGCGTCTGATATCATTACGACGCTCAAGCAGCATAATCTCCTCCTTGTTGAAGGCACCCTGTATCCCCTGCTCTCCAGACTCAAGACTGAAGAACTTCTGAGTTATTCTCGAGTAGAGTCTCCTCAATGACCACCTAGAAAATATTATCGTCTAAGTCAGAAAGGAGAATGAGCACTTGAAATTATGAGGAATACTCGGAAAGGACTTGCAGACACAGTAGAAAGTGTAGATCATTAAGTATTTACTTTTATTTCTTGAAAAAAGACTGATGAAAACCTATAAATTACTTTGACATGTTTTCCAAATGGAAGATCGTGCTTATTCTTTTCTAGAAAGCTATGTGAACCGTATTGATACCTATGCAAAGGAACAAGAGATTAGCAAAGATATTCTTGAAGATATCAAATATAACATTATTGAGAAGCTCTACACTAGTCCAACACCAATCAAAGAAGCATTTGTAATGAATCTTGCGGAGAACATTTGAGAACCTGAGGCTATCTTTGACTGAAGAGATATGGGTGAAATGGGAGAAAAGTCTGAGCCTTCCAATCTTTTTCAGAGATGGTTTGGTGTAAATAGACCTCAGATTTGGTGAGTTTGTTATTGGATTTCAAAATCATTAAACATCCCTGTAATGTGGGTCAGACTTTTCTTCCTCGTTGCTATCTTATTTTGGGGGATCTCGATCTGGATATATCCAGTTTTAGCACTTTTTGTACCATTCAAAGATAAAGGACAGACAACATGAAAAAACTGAAATCTGTTTTTTGAGCTAGTTAGAATTGGACTTTGGTTGATGATTTTGTTTACTCTCGGAGGGCTTTTTCTTTGAGGAGTAATGGCTATAACTCTATTTTCGAGCTTCCCAACAATTAGTGGTCAGGTAGTACAATGGGTTCTCCCTCGATTCTATCCAGTTGCTTGAGTCGGTATGGCAGCATTGAGTATTTTACTTATTGCTTCGCTAGGAGCACTCTTTAAACAGCAGTGGTTTAGGAAATGAATTATTTTAACAGCTCTTGTTACCCTTTTACTTAGCTGAGTGATTGGAGGAATTCTTGGGGCAAATCAATGATTTCAGATCTTGGGAACCAACCATATAGAACATAAAACCCAGCTTCTATCCAATGAAAAAATAGATTGAAAAAATCTGAAGATCACTGTTGATTCTGATGTAAAGAGATATCTTTCTCCACTCGGGACCTATGGAGGTTGGTTTTTTGGGATAGAAGGAAGGTTTTGACGAGCTGAACATATTCAATTCATCGTATCAGAAAATAATACCATTAGTGCATGGGTAGAGACTGAGTTCCTCCCTATCAATGAAAATCCTGAAATAATAGTTTCAAAACTCTCTCCAGTTCAGTCTAAATTCGATAAAGAGCATTCAGAATTATCTATTCATTTTCCTGCACAGATGTTCTCATCTCTTGTTCCATTTGTTGGTGCTCAGAGACGTGTTGTAATCTCAGTTCCAAAAGATATGACAATCAACTATAAAAATTCGACACTTGGACTATCTGATAACATTTCCTCAAGATATTCCATTGATATGAAGGATTCTGCATGGTATGAATGTCTAAATAAGGATGTTCTCTTTTTTGAAACAAACACTAATAGACGAGTATGCAAAGATGCAATTTCTAGAGTAGTTGAAACGCAATATCCTTCTTCAGAAGATCAAATTACGACTGAGGACCAAGCTCAAAATGTTCAGGGTCTACCTTCATGAATCTCTGACCAGCAATCTACAGCTCAAGCAATTCAGACTTTTGATGCAAACTATGATGAAGGATTCTATGACTATGATGAGATAAAAGAAAGAGAAGCTGAAAGAGCTTATCTCGGGAAAACCCTTGCTGAGGCTCAAGCTCTTGCTAAGCAAAGAGGAGAAGCTATTCGTGTGACTGAACAAGATGGCATCGATATGCCACCTGCGACTGATTTCGTACCTGGAAGAATTAAGGCTGAACTTAGAAATGGAGTAATTATTGACGTTGATATCGAGGGTGAAAAGCAGCTTAATCAAGCAGCTGCTCAACAAGCAAGAGCTACTGCATCTACTGTTAACACAGCTGCGCAAACTCCTCGCCAAAAATCTAATACAACAACAGCTCCACAAAATACTGCACCTCAAGTTCAGAATACTCAAAACCATTCTCCTAAAGCTAGAGAATATGCTGCTGAAAGTGCATATCTCGGAAAAACTCTTGCTGAAGCTCAATCTCTTGCGAGACAAAGAGGGGAAACCATCCGTGTTACTGAACAAGATGATATCGATATGCCGCCTGCAACTGATTTCGTACCTGGAAGGGTAAAAATAGAACTCAAAAGAGGGATCGTTACTGATGTAGATCTCGAAGGTTATGATGACTAAGATGATTAAATTATACTAAGAGAAGGAGTCCTCAATATTGGGGACTTTTTTTATTTGAAAATAACTATTAAAAAATAATCTTCTAACAAGAAAAAAATCAGATTTTTTTGCTCTTTTTGAAATTATCAGTATACTTAAACTAGGACTTTATCTTTATACTCTTGATCATGATACCACAAACAGCAAGTATCCCAAAGGAGATACCGCTAACAGATGAAGAGATGACTCTACTTCTAGACTATATTTCAGAAAGTAATCCTCATTTTTTAGCACTTGCTCAGACGCGAAGCTCCTGTGCGGGAAGCGAGAGATCTCAACTAAAATCAATGCTTTTTTGAATGATTAAAGACTACTATCAGCTTGCAGTTGAAGAAAGTAATTCAAAGATATCAAGATTTAAGCAGTATTTAGAGCAAATTCAAGCTATTGAAAAACAGGAAAAAGCTGATGCAGACAAGCTTTTGGAAGAACAACTTTTAGTAAAATAAAGATTGAGAAAATGCCATTTTTAACTCCAGAAAATATCCTTCAGGATAAAGATAATACACTCAATAAAAAGGAGAAGTCACAGCTCCAAAGTTTTGCTAAACAGCTTAATCAGATATGAGACAAGGTTAAGATCTATCTTAACAAAAATCTCAATTCACAAGAAAAAAAGAACTGAATGCCTGACTCAGAGAAAAAGATCTGACCTTTACCTCAGCTAAAATCCCAAGTAAGCCAATCCAACTGGGAATCTTATAAGCAAAGAACAATTGAAAGCATCAAAAGTCAATTTAATTTAGAGGAGATCGCAAAAAATCCGGCAAAAAGAACTCCTGAGAACGTGGCAATGCTTCAGCTTTTTCTCTTTTTGAAAGGAGCCTATGCTGAGTGAACGAAAGCGGATGTAGAAAGTTCTAGAAATATCGATGGGAAACGAGGTAAAAAAACCGAGGATGCCTGTTATAAAGCTGAGATCCTCAAGAGATCTCCTTGAGAACAAAGGTTTATTAATGAAGTAAAAAAGAAGAACCCATATTCAACAGGATTTGCTCAGGCAGAACTTGGGGGAGAGTTCAGTATGAGAAGGCATCAAAAATGAGGTCCTCTTGATTATACCAATGTTAAGCCAGAAGATATCAGAGGGACTTTCGGTATCTATGGATGGGTAGTCAGAGGTGAGAAGGACTCTGGGCTCTTGCATGGTTTTTTTAAACAGGAGAGACTAGGGAAAGAGCTTCCAAAACGAACAGACGAGACTGGGGCTGAATACAAAAAGGACTTTGCGTCATTTCAACGCTTCGTCAAGAGAATTTTGACCGACTATAATTTTGCGACAGATGTAGCAATAAAATATGAGAAATCACTCCTACATTTTTGCAACAATGATATTTGAGAAGCAGCAGCATTTAATCTAGGAGGATATGCGGGTATCAAAGCCTACAAGAGGAAAGATTACGATTTCAAGATCGGTAAGAATGCGACAATCTGAACTTATATCAATAAAATCATTGCTAACTCAGCTCCTAATGCTCCAAAACCGAAACAGCTTGATGTCTTAAACTATAAAAAGCCGACTACTCAATCTCAAGACATCTCTGAATCAAAAGCAGCATAAAATCAGATTTTTACTTTTTATTTACCTAGAAGATGGTATTTACAAAGCCAGAAGATATTATAGAAGACAGAAATACCTCGCTAGAACAGAGAGAAAAAGCTGAACTTCAATCACTAGCTTACTCTCTAAAAACTATGGAGACCAAGCTGGAGAAGGATTTTTCTCCTGAGCATAAAAATCAGCAGGGCGCCGCTGTTGATATCTTAAAAAACCAGCTCGCTCAGGAACCTCTCTATGCCCATACAGAACAGATGCTTACAAGGCTAAAATCTGAAATTGATTTTACAGGGATTGAGCAATCTCCTCGGAAAAGAACTTCTGAGAACGTGGCAATGCTTCAGCTTTTTCTCTTTTTGAAAGGAGCCTATCAACCTGATGCAAATGGGAAAGTGAGTGAGAAAAAGATTGATGGGAAACGGGGAAGAGAGACAGCGGAAGCCCTAAGAAACTTTAAAAATAATAATCCAGAATTTGTACAAGAGCTCACTGTTATTCAAGAACAGAAAAATCAGATTGAAGCTCCTTATATTGCCGCAGTCCTTCATTCCGCAAAAGACCAAATTGGAAAAGCCTACAGGCGATGAGGAAGCAGTGAAAGATGAGGATTTGACTGTTCATGAGTCTGGATGTATGCATTTAAAAAACAAGGTATCAAGTTTGATTATCGTCCAACAGCAAAAAGTTTTTTTGACTCAAATAAAAAGATCAATAAAGAGGAGGTGAAGGCTGGAGATTTTATGTTTTGGAAGAGTAAGCCATGAGCAAACAAGCATAGCGATATCTACCATGTTGAGATGACGGTCTGAGAACCGTATCAGGAGAACGGGAAATGGTATGTTAAGACGATTGGTTCAGCGAAGAATAGAGACGCGATGGATGAATATGGGAATAGGACATGAAAAGCTGGAGTATGATATAGGATCAGGGAGATTACTCCCTACCGTAAGTTTTGAAGGCCAAGTTACTATTATCAGCTCGCAGAAAATGCGAAAAAATCTGAGAATACTATCGCAAAGATAAATAGCGAGAGAAATAAAAATGAGACAGTTAGTTAACTGTCTTTTTTGATTGCTTTCTTATCGAGAAAAGCTAAGATAGCGGATATCTTTATTTCTTTTCTCAAGAAGATTATGAAAAAAAACTGAATGAAACGTCTGATTTTTCTTTCTTTTTGTCTCTTGGCAATAGTGTTTTTGACTGCCTGCTCAAAATTACCTTCATCTGATACAGAGAGACAAACAGTCTGATCAGAGACTGGGGACTTTAATTCGTCAGAATCTTTTGGAGAACAAAAAGATGCTAATCAAATTTGAGAAGGTCTAGATAGAAACCTCATCTCTCGACCATTGAATTTCAAGGAATGTGTTGAAAAAAACAATAATCGTCCCTTGTCTCCAGATGGGAAACGAGGAGTTCAACCACCGACTTCTGGTTCTGAGATTTCTTGGACGTACTGCTACCGAGATGGGATCAGCTATCATAGTACTGATAAAGAAACTATCCCAGAAGATCCCCAATATCATCCTGACCCTAATACCAATTCATTGGTTAATACTCTCTTGAAGGATCTTTCCCTAGAAAAGAAGCAGCAAAATATAATTATCGAAATGTTTGCCTTAGGAACTGGAAATCTTAAAAAAATCTGAACTCCAAGTTCTCTAGAAAATAAGCAAAAACCACCACAATTCACTATAGAACGAGTTAAAGGGGAAAAAGAATGAACTCTAGTGCGAGATCATGGTCTTGTACTCAAAGATTTTAATTTCGATACGAGGTCTTATCGCTTTGAGAATGAAGAAACAAACGAACACTATGATATTTGGTCTACAGAGGCACAAGGTGCAGCATATGATATGATAAAAAGACAGCAGTTTTTTATGAGAGGAATGGGTAAAAATCCGAAATTCAAACTATTAAAGTCTATAATCAATGAAGAAAGTTGAGATGAGAAACTCATCCCTATTGCAACAATAAGTTTTGATAAACTTCAGTATGAACATTTTGGTTATACAGAGGAGCAATGCATTGGTAGTGTTTGTTTAGATCCAAGATATCCTGCATATGAATACAAGTGATGGGTCCTCCAAAAGTTTGAAAATCCAGAAGAAGAATCAGATTTTACCATTCTTCAACACCAAGACTCTGGGACCGCTATTAATGTAAATAATGGCTTGATGGCGACGGATATTGATATCATTATTCACTCATCAATAGGGACAATTCAGCAGTCGCTTAATAATGGATGTTTGACCAATACTGTTTATCAACATATTGAGTGAGCGACATGATTTCAGCTTTCTAAAGCTCTAACTATCTTCGGAGAAACCTACACGCTGATGCCTCTGAATCACTATACAGCATTTGGATACGAAATATCAAATGAGTACTGAGCTATTGTGTATATACCTGCACCCTTTCAAAGCGAAAATGAAATGATTGAATATATTACAAAGGAAATCAGGGAATCATGAGTTATCTATGCTACCTATTTAGTTCATTTCAAGGATATTCCGCAGCTCTATATCCAATATACAAATCAAAACTGGAGAAAAAACAAACAAGAAAATCCTGAAAATATCTTCCCTTTTTCATGAAATCTCAAGCTCGATAAAGCTGGCAACCTCATAGATCTTGAACAGACAAGAGAAATTATCTGTACTCAACTCGGACAAATCCATCTAGGAATAGAACTCGAAGATATCTGTTGAGAAAAACCAGATTGGTGGAGCCCAAGGAAAATGCTTCATGGTATGGTCTTCTTTGATGAGGATAAAGAGAAAAAGCTAGATACGATTATCAAAGAATGACACTATAGTACAGACTTTAAGTTCAATAAAAAAATTCTTCCACTGTTTAGTATTAAGCAAGCCCCTATGAAGGGCTATTACTATCTCTATCCAGCAAAGGGACAGACCTTTTCTAACGGTGGAGCTGGCTGCAAACCTGTAGTATATACCTATGATAAACTAAAAAGGGAGAACTCGCTCACAGTAACACTCCCAGAGAAGAGCCGCTTTACTAAAGTGATTCCTGACTTTGAGGATCAGAGCAGGACTTGGAAGTTTACAACTGATGAACAAAGCAGTATCTCTGTAGATGGTCAGATTTTCCCTTATTTGTACTACTCTACTTTGCGACCTAACTATCAAAATAATACACGCTGATGGTCTGTAGCAGCAGAAGATATAGAATTCTTCCTCAATAATAAGCTTGATAAGATGAATTTTAATACGAAAGAAAAGGCTGACTTTTTGGAGTACTGGCTACCAGAGTTTGAAAAAGGATATGTGTATGGTATAAGTTTTAAGTTTAATGAAGAATTTGAGCCTTATGCAAGGCTTCACTTTACTCACCAGCCAGAGAGAAGTTTTAGAGTCTTTATGGAAGCCCACCAATATGCTCCTACTCATCATGTAAGTTTCAATAAAAACTATCCAGATGCTAATGATAATCTTCTTTTGAGGAGGTTTGAGAGAGGAAGTGATTTTGATATGCTGGAGCGAGGAGGTAAGCTAGAAAAACTTGAGAAAAGAGAACCAACTCTATTACAAAGATAAAAAATCTGGTTTCTTCTTCTGATTACTCTCATATTTAAAATTTCAAATAAGAAAAAATCCCCAAGATTGGGGATTTTTAGCTATTGAAAGTTAGTCTTTATTCTGTCTTTCTAGAAGCATATACTCTATATCCAACATAGAGTAAGAGTGTTACTCCAAGAATAAGCATCATATCTTCTACAGGACCAACCTTGATCTTCTCTACCGGCTTTAAATCTGGAGTCACCTCAGTTTCATGTCTAACATTAACTGGGTATCTGATTTGTCTTCCTCTACTATTTTTAGGAGTAAACATAAAGAGGAATTCTTGTTCATTACCATTGATTGTATATTCAAACTTTTGCTGACTCATAGGAACTGTTCCGAGTGAGACGAAATCGTTAGTTTCTTTATTGAAAAGCTCGATCAAAACATCTGATGATTGAGGAAGAGCGGTCCAAGAAAGATAAATTTTATTACCTTCTATTGTATGAGAGATATCTGCAAGCTTCATATCAGCCCCAGCTGCTGAGTGTTCCTCATCAGCTTCAGTAGTAGCTTCTGTAGTAGCTGCCTCTACTGCTACAGGCTGAGCTACAGATACCCCAAAGGTTTCACAGGCGGCACCTTCAGCGAAAGCTCCCTTTTCAATATTGAAACAGAATTCCTTCGATGGTCTACCTTCTTGAACATTATCATCTACTGGAACAACGATTCCATGATAATAAGTATTCTTTTCTAGATCCTTAGTTGCAAGAGAAATCTTCATCTCTCCAACCGATTTATCTTCTGCTGTTGGCTTGAATTCATACTCAGAGAGGTCTGACTGGTCTCCAGTCACATAGCTACTCATAACATTCTTTCCAAGAAGAACAGTATAAGATTCAGCATCTGCATCATAAGCATCCTTTAGAAAAGGAGATGTAATTACAAAGTTTTTTTCAGCATTTTCAGCTCCTTCTTTGGCTGGCTTAAATCCTTGAACGGTAATGTTTTGATTTTCCGTATATCCAAACTCAAAGCTCTTTGTAGGGTCTGCTGGAAATACATTCTTCAGATTGAGCAATGGTGTAGCTGCATAGGTGAATGTAGTCAATCCGATGACTGCAAGTCCTGCTAAAGAAATCTGTTTTTTCATTGTCTAACAACATATACATATAAAACTGTATACTCAATTATACTATAAAAATAAAAAAAATGCAAAAAAATCGTTAGTTTTTTTATTGTTTTACTATAAAAAAAGAAAACAATAGTGAGGAAGCCAGTTTTATACTTGCTTTTTATCTTTATAGAAATAAAGAAAAATATCACTAGCAATAAACATATTGATCTCTATTTGATTAAAAGACAAAAAAATCTGAACTCATCACTGAGATCAGATTTCTTTTTTACTAAAAGATTATTGTGCCGCTTCTGATGGGTTTACATAAAGGATCTCTCCTCAGACTAGAGGATAATCTGTCGTAATGTATACATTTGGCGTATTACAGTCAGCTTTTTCTAATTCTCTACCTTTTTCATTCAAGATACCAGTAATTGTAAGCTTTCCATAACTATCTGGTGTCAGATAACGGAGCTGAATTCCTGGTCTGATTGTCTCTTTTGGAGAGGTCTTGAAGTATTTCTTCCCGTTGTATTCAAGAGTTTCCTCTGATACAAATCCATAATAGTTTCTCGCAAATAACGGTCAAGGCGTAGCTTGGGTCGTTGTGCCATCTTGGGCGAGCTGGGGAAGATCAGTATTTTCTGTTGTTGCTGTCGGTTCATTATTTCATCGCTCAGATACAGGTTTCATCTCTACTGGAATCTCTGTTGTAAGTTCCTCCTCTCTATCTGGATAATCCTTAAGCTTATTGAAAAGGAAACCATCCCAATACTCTCTATGAGGAATCACATTTACAAGATTCTGGATCTCTGGATCAATTGGAGTTCCATCAATGATTGCATCCCTCACGTGTTTATAGGCTTTTACCATTCATCAAACATAAAATTCTGATTTACTTCTTCATTCAATTTTGAGTGCATCAACATAAGGAAGCACCTCGGCGAGTCTATTGATCACTGAAAGATCCTTTGAGGACATAATAAAGCTTCCTCAATCCTCTCCCTGCTCAAGTTGGAAAAATTTCCCAGGTCTTCTCGGCTCTTCTAGATAAACATTGTAGTTGAATCTACAAGCATGGTTGCATTCCCCCTTATTTCCTGGTCTTCCTCCCATATAGTCTCCGAGCAAGCATCTTCCTGAATATGTCATACACATCGCTCCTTGGACGAAAACTTCGAGTTCAACACCTGGGACTTTTTCTTTGATCTCTCTAATCTCATCAATATGGAGTTCACGAGCAAGGACTACTCTCTTAACTCCCATATCATACCAGAACTGAACAGCAGAATAGTTCATTGTTGTTGTCTGAGTACTGAGATGGAGGTGGGTATTTGGCATATATTTTTTGAGAACATGGAAAGTTCCTGGATCTGAGAAGATAATCGCATCAGCTCCCATATCAGAAACCTTTTCTACTACCGCCTCAAAGATCTTGATATCTACATTTCTTGGGAAAATATTCATCGTCAAAAAGACTTTACTTCCGAGTTCATGAACTGCATCTACGGTTTTTTTGAGTTTTGAGAAATCTCAGAGCTTGTTTGATCTCATTCTGAGTGAGGTAAAGGGCACCCCCATATACACCTCCTCTGCTCCGAATCTTGCAGCAGTAATTGCTTTATTGTGGGATCCTCCAGGAGCCACGATCATTGGTCTATGCATGTAGTTATTACTCTATTTAACTAAAGAGAAAAGAAAACTGACCTTTTAGAAATGAGTTTGGTCAGATTTCTACTTTTTTTATTGGGCTGAATTCATTTGCTGATTGAGCAACATCGTCTGATTTTCAAGCACCATCTTCCCGATAATATCATCGATATTTCCGAGCATAATATTTGGGAGATTTGACCAAGATTCGTGAATTCTATGGTCAGTCACTCTATCCTGAGGGAAGTTGTAGGTTCTGATCTTTTCTGATCTATCCCCAGTTCCAATCTGGTTTCCTCTAAGAGACTTTTCCTCAGCTTGTTTCTTTTCTAGTTCAATTTGATAAAGTCTTGATTTGAGGACAGCAAAGGCTTTTTCCTTGTTTTGCATTTGTGATTTACTATCTCAGATATTTACAATGAGTCCGGTTGGGAGATGATGAAGTCTCACTCCAGTCTGGTTTTTATTTGCATTTTGTCCACCAGAAGAAGAAGCCGCATACGTATCCATACTGATATCTTTTGGATCGATCTGAATATCTACATCCTCAGCCTCCGGCATAATCGCAACGGTAACGGTCGAAGTATGTACTCTACCATTAGACTCAGTATCAGGGATTCTCTGAACTCTGTGCACTCCAGACTCAAATTTCATCAGTGAATACACATTATTTCCAGCAATCTTGACCATCACAAACTTTACTCCTCCAATATCTGAAAGTTGTTCCTCCACGATTTCAGGTTTTCGACCTTTTCTCTGAGCATAGCTGAGATACATTTTTAGCAATTCTGATGCGAAAAGTCCAGCTTCATCTCCTCAGGCTGCAGGCCTGATTTCTAGAAAAATATTTTTCTCGTCGTTTGGATCTTTTGGAAGAAGCGCGATCTTAAGATCATGATCAAGAGTTTCAATCTGCTCTTTGGCTGTATCTAGCTCTTCTTGTGCCATTTCTACCATATCAGGATCAGTTTCTGAAGCAAGCATTTCCTGAGCATTTGCCTGAGTTTCAAGAGCCTTTTTGTAGGCGCAAGCGAGATTATATGTCTCTTCCATTGCTGAAAGTTCCTTATTAACCTTCTTGGCTTTTTCCATATCTTCAAAAATCTCAGGTTGGAGAGATTGTTCTCTGAGATGTTCATATTTTGAGATGATCGTATTAAGTTTTTCAAGCATCAGAAAAGGGATTTGAAAGGAATAAAAAATCTGATTTTTTCTTGTTTTGAATTGTGTTAATTTATATAGAAAAGCCTTTTTGTTTCAAGGGATTTTGCTGACTCTAGGATTTTGAGCGGATTTAGTCAGATTTTTTTTGTTTTTGTTTCCGCTTTCTTAGAAGGTATCTTATTCAGAAAATGATTCCAGATATGAGGAGAGAAGTTCCTATTCCTATTATGACATAGTCACTAATAAGATAGTCATCAAACAAGACTCTCCAATCAATAAAGCTTCTGGTAAGTCAATATACTATTAATCCAATCACAAGGAAAACCGTGAAAAAGAACATAGGATTAGCTAGTCCTCACCAAAACGAGCTTGAGAATAATACTTCCCAAATAGCACAAAAATAAAGTTTTCGCCCAGTACTTGTGCAGTTATATTCATGCTCTCAGACCGAAAATATACAGATAAAAATAAGGACTATTAGTAAATTAAGTAGCAAATACCCTAAAATTCGAAGAAGGATTTTTTTTAATTTTTTATGACTTTTGAAAAATTTGAACATTGTATTGAGTAAAAGAAAGATAAAAATGAGATTGTATTTTTACTCTGTTTACGTATATTTATACTCAGATTTTATTTTTTGTTAGAGAAAATATGACTCAGCTTTTTCTTTGTTCTTCATTTGCAGACGTAGCAGGATTTCTCCCAAACTGTGTAAAAAATCTGCAAGGTATGAAGGTTGCTTTTATCCCGACAGCAGCAGAGGTAGAGAAAGTAACATTTTATGTAAAAAAGTGATGGGAAGCTCTAGAAAATCTAGGAATGCAAATAACCGAGCTGAATATCAGCACAACAGAAGCTTCAAAAATAAAGAACACTATCGAAAATGCAGATTGTATTTATGTCTCAGGAGGGAATACCTTTTATCTTGTTCAAGAGCTCAAAAAAACTGGCACAGACGAACTAATTAAACAACATATTCTTGCTGGGAAACTTTATATTGGTGAGTCTGCCGGTGCAGTGATTACCGCTCCCAATATTGAGTATGTTTCTTTGATGGATGATCCAGAGAAAGGAAAGGAACTGACAGGTTTTGCCGCTCTGAATGTTGTAGATTTTTCAACGGTCCCTCACCTCTGATGCTTCCCCTTTGAGAAAGCAACCAAAGAAGTTATCTCGCGTTATGGAGAATCTTTGGCTCTTAAAGCGATCTCTAATACGCAAGCATTACGAGTTGATGAAGAAGGAGTAAAGACTCTTGAATAAAAAAATCTGATTTTCAGCAACGGAAATCAGACTTTTCTTTTATTTAGAATAATTAGAGCTCCTGCATATCAAGGACAAAGCGATAGTGAATATCTCACTTCTCTAGCCTCTCAAAAGCTTGATTTGCTTGAGTGATTGGCAAGACCTCCCCTTCTGCTAAAATATTGTGCTGGTAGCAGAAATCTAACATCTCCTGCGTCTCTCTAATGCCTCCAATATTTGAACCAGCGAAGCTTCTGCGACCATGCACGAGGTTAAAAACTGAAACCTTCAAGTGCTCGACTGGCAATCCAACCATCACGAGCGAACCATCTGGAGTGAGTAATGAGAGGTATTGATTGATATTATGAGTTGCTGATATAGTATCGAGAATAAAGTCTTGTTTGGGTGCGGATCTGAGAGCCATATGATCAGTCGTTAAGACTGCAGCATCTGCTCAGAGTCTTTGGGCATCAGCAAGCTTTTCTGGAGAGGTCGTAAAGACGGTCACGGTTGCGCCCATAGCTTTTGCGATTTTGATAGCGAGATGGCCTAGTCCACCAATTCAAAGGATTCAGACTTTTTTTCCTGGTCCTATTTGCCGGTGCTTGAGCGGAGAATAGACGGTAATCCCTGCACATAGGAGTGGAGCAGCCATTGCGAGATTCTGGAAAGGTGGCATATGGAGTACGTATTTGTCTTCGCAGACATAGGTTTTTGAGAAGCCTCCGTAGGTCATCCCTCCAGAGACTTTGTCTGGACTATTGAATGAGAAGGTCACGCCTTTTTCGCAAAACTGCTCCTCCCCTTCTGCGCAATATTGGCAGTGCTGACAGGATTCTACAATGCATCCAACTCCAACCAAGTCCCCAACCTTAAAAGCAGAAACCTGATCTCAAACAGCAGTCACTCTCCCGAGAATTTCATGGCCTGGAACAAGTGGGAATACTGCGTTTCATCGATCATTTTTGATAGTATGAAGATCGGAGTGACAAATTCAACAGTAAAGCACTTCAAACGCGAGATCCTGAGGTCTGAGTGCTCTACGAGTAATTTCCAAGGGTTTCATAGGCTCATTAAGAGCTGGAGCTCAAAAGGCTTTTACTTGCATCGTTTATGGTTATGAGCTAAAGTTGTTGATTTTATACTAGGATTTCATCAGTAGAAAGCAAGAAGAAATCAGATTTTTATCTTTTTGTAATACAGGCAAGAATAGGTAGAGAAATGACTTTTTGATCTTTTAAGCTAAATTTAAGGTAGATGTGTATACTGCCGATACTCAGCTTTCCGTCAGCGTAAGGGGAAAGCTCTGGAAAGCTGGGATTAGTAGAGAAATGAGTATTTCAGCTAATAGCTGAAAATATTCAGGATAAGAAAAAACACCCTCTAGAGGGAGTTTTTTTTCGTATAAAATTTTGAGAGAGAGAAAGCAAAAATTCTGTATACATTTCTGAACGTAGACGAGAACTGAATATTTCTTGAGAGATAAATTTTAGGTTATCTGAGATGATAATACAGGTAAAGCACTTTTTTCAATATTTTTACTCGCAGTAAGTAAAGTGATTACTTTATGATTTTTCAGCATCTCACAAAAAGCAGGGAAGGAACTATTGTGATTGAGTTCTTCTATATAATCCTTGCTAAAAGCCTCAAAATTACCATCTTGATGGTAACGTTTGCGCAATTCGGTACTAGGTGCAATCTCTTTTGCCCATAGATCCAAACCAAGATTTTCTTTTTTAATACCACGAGGCCAAAGGCGGTCTGCAAGCACTCTAAAACCATCTTCATGACTTCTCCCCTCATAAATACGTTTCAGATATATTTTCATCCTCTGTTTGTATTAATAAAGATAAAGACAGTTATAAAGTAGAGCTCTTATATAACTTCTAAACCTAAAAAAATAGCTGAGAGAAAGGGAAGACAAACATTCTAAATAATCCATATGCAACTCGGCTGATATATTCTCACAATACACCCTTGAATGGTCAAAAGATCACTAGAGCAAGGAAAAGAATTGAGATAATTCAGACATTTTTTTCCAGAAACGCTCCAGCGTTATGATTAAAGACTTTTATCAGCCTATATCCATCTAGTGGTGGCAAAGGAATCATATTGAATGCTGCGAGCGCAAAATTCGTCACTGCAAATGTTATCCAAAATTGAATCACAAGGTCTGTCTGTGTAGATAGTGCATTGAGTCCGAGTACAAATGTTTTCATATACACCATCATAATGATGATCGCTAGAATTCCCAAAATCACATTGGTCAGCGGTCCAGCTAGGGCAACAATCAATTCATCTCTATAGGGCCTTTTGTAGTAGCTAGGATCAATCTGTACAGGTCTCCCTCGACCAAATCCGATCAAAAAAATAAGGATAAATCAGATAGGATCAATATGTTTTATTGGGTTTGGAGTCAGTCTTCATTGGATTTTTGGTGTCGGATCACCGAGTTTATATGAGGCATAGGCATGCGCAAATTCATGCAAACTCACCGATACGATAAAGATGATTCCAATCTGAATATACGAATAAATCGATACCATACAGCGAACAAGAGAATAAATATAAGTATTAGGCAGGTTTAACAAGTCCTTCAAATGGATTATCTGTATTGATCTGAGGCTTCTGATCTGAAGTTTCAAGAGATGAATTCTGATTTCAGGTTTCTGTTGCTGTTTGAAGTGCACCTGAGAGGTTCTCTCCACTACCAGAAACTACAGTTTCAGTCTTGAGATTTCAAGAGAGGTTAGGATTTGTTAATTGCTGGATATGTTTAATAAAACCAGAGATATCCTTGAGTTTTGAGAAATCAAGAACTGTATTTTGCACGAGAGTTGCGGTATGATAGAGATGATTTCTCCAGTTGTATTCATACAAATCTCCAGTATAAGCAAAACCATTTTCTAGCAAATTTGACTTCACATTTACAAAGTCAAACGGATATCACAAAACCACAAAAGGCATATCTTGAGCAAAGATCTTGCTAATCTCAGTTGAAAGTTCAGTTTTTTGTGGACTTTTTGTATACTGTTTGAAGAGATTTGTTAGTTTTGGATTGGTATATTTTGATGGATTTACTAGTGCATCGCTTGTTGTCAGGATTTTTAGGATATCCTTTTTAAGTCCAATATTGATCGTATTGAGCAGAATATCATAGTTTCCCATCACGAGCTTTGCTTCAAGCTCCTCTGGACTACTCACCTGTTCAAAGAGGAAGTATTCTAAGATACCAGCTCTGGTAAGGAGTTCTCTTAGCTGCTTGATTGCAAAGTTTGATTCAAGATTATTGTAATATACGACAGAAATCTTTGATACATCAGTATTTTGCTCAATTTTTGGTGCAGTTGTCGTCAAAAGATACAGATCAATATTTGCGATAGTATAGGTTTTACCTTTGATAGTTCACTCAATAGTATATTGATTGAGTCCATCTTTTAGATTCTTTCAAAGTTCAAGTGGATAGGTGATCTTTTTGTCAGTTTTTTTATAGTTTTTTGGACTGAAAGTATTTCCTGAAGCATCTTTTACCTTGATTACCTCAAACTGATTTGAGAATTTAATATCAAGATTGAACGTCTTTTCTGGCTTTTGAAGATAGAAAAGAAACTTTCTCTCTACTCCATTGATAGAAATTGACTTCTTGAGTGGCTGAACTCCACTATCTTGGAGATCCTTTTGTTGAACTGCGTCTTCTCATTCATCAGCTGTTGAGAGACGATTAATAAACTCCTTGATATTGCTTCCATCTGAGTAAAAGAGCGTAAGCAGTGGATCATTATATTTTTTGAGATATTGCTTATACTCTCCAGTATAGAAATTAGCATTGATCAATCCTCAAAGTGCTCTTCTAAGTCTTACCTTCATTCTTTCAGATTTTGTATTGAAGAAAAGGGTCAAAATCTGACTTTTGATGATATTGAGTTTCTGATATCCCTCAAGAGTCACCTGATTTGCATAGGTATCTACAAGGGTATTTTTCTCCTCTAGAACTGACTTTGCGAGCGTATCAAATCCGTTATAGTTTTTGATCTGATAGAAAGCGAGGTTAGTATCTTCACACTTTGTGAGATCAAACACAAGACTTTGACTATCGCTTGATTTTGGAGCGATTTTTCCACAACCACTCGTCACTGGATTTGCAGCAAAAATCTTCTTATACATATCACTATTTGCATGTTCTAGGACATGCTTTGGCAAAATATAGAAGCTGAAAAAATAATTATTATCAGTTGTACTTGTTGGGAAAACAATCTTGAGCTTATCATTTTCCTGAGAGATTTGTATCTCTTGGTAGGTCTTGAGCGTCTTGATATCCCAAGCATTTTGACGAATGATATGATCATAAGTGAAATACACATCCTCAAGCGTCATCGGAACACCATCACTCCATACTTTTCCACCTGTTGCAAGGTTTACATAGTAGGTTTGATAGTCCTGAGTTGTAATCTTGCAAGTTTCACCTTTAAGACCTTCGGAGTTGAGCGTCGCATATCCCACACACGCATCAAACAAAAAAGACTGATAAAACATACTCTGTCAGTCATTTTTTAGGTAAGGCAGGTAAGAAACCTGATCAAAAATTGCTTCCACAAAAGTTCATCATTTTTTAGAAGTTGATTTCGAGTTTTTTACAAGAAACTGATAACCAAGAGCCACAGTAGCAAAAAACCAGAGCACTACAATCACATAAAGAAAATAGGTCAGTGTTTTTTTTGTGGAATTAATCTCGTAATAACGATATCGCATTATTTAACATAAGGTAAAAACAGGCAGATTATTACGAAAATGATACCTGTAATAATAGCTATTTTTTGTAATTTTCATTCCATTGTTTTTTTGCTTCCGTATTCGTTCCCTCCTGCAGAAGCTCCTCCTAATCCGAGACCAAGTCCACCTCCTTTTGGAGACTGAAGCAAAACACTCGCGATAAAGATAATCCCATCAAGGATAAGTCCGATAAGGAGTAGGGTTTTCATACTATTTTTACTAGAAAAAATAAAGAATAATCTGCTGGTAACTATATGGATTTACTTTAGAAATGCAAGTAGGAAAAAATCCTCTTGTCAAGTAGAAAGCAAGCACCTATATTTTTAAGAGATCGGAAATCAGAATATGCTCGCACTTTGTAGAACATTTCTCAAGTGCTTCACCTAGCTGTTCTGATGGAAGATTTTTAACCTGATAAATCTCTTCAGTCTTTGAAATAAAGGTATAACTTGAGGATCCGTCATCTATAATTTGATCAATTTGTCAGTCTAGCAAAAGTGGTTTTAGGATTTCTCGCTCAGCATTTGAAGTTACGGCTATAGCACTTTGGATTCAAGTAGCGGAAGAAATCTGATTTTCTCCTGTTTCTACCTCAGGACTCGAGAGTTTAGCGGGACGAGAATGCAGTATCCACAAAGGCATAAGGATACCACAAAATAGAACTACTCAGAGAGAAGTCCAAAGAGAAACATTATTTTGTTCAGCACGAGTTTTTTTTGAGGATTCAGAAGCTGAGGTTTTTGAAGTATTTGAGTCAGTCATTTAAAATCAATAAACATATTAAAAACAATCTACTTTTATATTTTTATCATACAGATATTCTAGCACTTTACAAGGAAAATCCTATATATAAAATTATAGTTCCCAGCTGATTATTTTCAGATTTGTTAATTTTTTCTAACTTTCTCTTGATTTTTAATATGTTATGTTTATATAACATATTGTTATATATTCATAACTTTTTTATCTTTTTTCTGATTGTAATGGGAAAAGCAAGAACTTTAAGGATTATCGGTATTATCCTTGCAGCTTGGGGATTCTGAGCTCTCATCAACCTCCTAAGCCAAATTCCTTTCACCCCTTTAACACCATCATATTGATTTTTTACACTCTTTGTAGTTCTCCTAATAGGTTGAGCAATACTGGTGCTCTATCATGCGAGGAAGATAAAAAAACAGACATGATCTATTGAAACTGATGAAATGTTTAAGAGAATCGGCTATACCTCACTTGCAGCATCGTTTCAGCTCCTAATGTGAATCATTCTCTTAGTATCTCTACTAGAAGGACATTTTCATTTCTTAGAAATATTCAGTGCTAATGATATATTAAGAATGGTATGGATATTGTGACTTGTACTACTAGGATTAAATTCACGATATTTTTCAAAAAATCCAGATAAAATCTGACTTTAATCTTATTTGTAAACAAATGAAAAATCGTATCAAAGAGCTGAGAGCTCAGTATAATTTAACCCAACAAGACCTTGCAAATGAAGTTGGGGTGAGAAGGGAAACGATTGTATTTCTCGAGCTAGGGAAGTATAACCCCTCTCTCAAACTTGCATTTCTGATTGCGAGGAGATTTGAACGCAGTATCGAAGAGGTATTTTATTTAGAAGCATCAGATCTCTGAGTTGAGACTGAGAAGTAAATCAAAAAACTGATTTCAGTGAAATGAAGTCAGTTTTTCATTTTTTCTAGATGAGAACTTCACTCCCAAGCAAGAGCGAGAGATTGACTTGAAAAGATTGAGGATTTTCGTACCTTTTGAGGTAAATTTTATCATTGATAAGCAGTATGCAGGAAGTTTCAAGAGCATTGATTTTTGATTCAGTATTTGATCCTTACAAATGAGTTCTCGCCTATGTAAAGGTAGTAGATGGCTCTTTTTCTGCTGGAGATGAAGTATATTTGATCCACTCAGACAAAAGCTTTTTCCCAACTGAAGTAGGATATTTCACGCCAGAATATACACCAGATAAATCACTTAATGAAGGACAAATCTGATATATTGTGACTGGGCAAAAATCAGTGAGAGATGTGCAAATCTGAGATACTATCATCAAAGCAAAGGTCTGAAAAAACGAGACAAAAGATGAGTATCATCAGTTTTTGATTCCTGGTTTTAGAAAAGTTACTCCCTATGTATATGCTGGAGTATACCCTATTGATTCGACTGAATACGATAAACTCAAGGACAGTCTAGAAAAACTCTCACTCAATGATAGTGCTGTTGCCTACGAAATGGAAGATAGTAAGGCTTTGGGACTAGGATTCCGCTGTGGATTTTTAGGAATGCTTCATATGGATATTATCAAGGAGAGGCTTTTCCGTGAGTATGGACTTGATACCATTTTCACGATACCAACTGTAATGTATTTAGTTAAGTCTAAAAACCTCTCAATCCCTCTCATCAAAACCTGAATGAATATCAAATGACTCGTTCAAACTGGACTCTATCGTGGAATCCTGAAAATGGAGAAGTTTGAACTGACCACAAGCGAGATCGAACATCTAGAACATTCAGAATGAATTTTTGGAACTATGCTTGAAAATCCAAAGTTTAAAAAGCTGGCTGAAATTTTAAATCCTTGGATCGTGGTAAAATCAGGATCTGATATGATCGATCAAGGGATGATTGAAATGATTCTGGAACCGATTGCGAATGTTGAGGTTGTAGGACCAGAAGAATATGCGGGAAATATTATGGCACTCTCTCAGGAATATAGATGAAAACTCAAAAATATGGAATATATTGATGCAACCAGAGTTGTTTGGCATTATGAGTTGCCGATGGGAGAGATTATTGTTGACTTCTATGATCGTCTCAAATCTGCGACCAAAGGATATGCGACCATGAACTATGAATTTAAGGGATATACACCTGATGATCTGGTGAAACTCGATATCTTTATCAATAATGAGAAAGTTGAGGCATTAACCTGGGTTGTGCATTATGATAAAGCATATTACCTTGGTCGTGAAGCAGTAGAAAAATTAAAAACACTGATTCCAAAGCATCTGTTCGCGATTCCACTCCAGGCAGGACTTGGGAATAAAATCATTGCCCGTGAGACGATCTCTGCAATCAAAAAGGACGTTCTCGCTAAATGTTACTGAGGAGATGTAAGCAGAAAAAGGAAACTCCTCCAAAAGCAGAAAGAAGGTAAGAAAAGAATGAAGGCTATCGGAAGTGTTGAGGTACCTACTGAAACCTTTGTGAAAATGATCACGAGAGAATAGTTACTACCCAATATTTTCAAAAGATATAAATAAAAATCTGAAGTCATGCTTCAGGTTTTTTTATTTTTTTATATCACATATTTGATCTATAGTGGGATTTCAACTCTAATAGTCTTAAAAAGATAGACTGAGACCTGTGATGAGAGGCCATATTTTTGCTTGATAGCGGAGAGTGCCTGCTGGATAGTATCTATTCACTTGGTATTTGGCAGGAGAACTCAGCTCTTGTGATCCTCTCACTGCACAAGGAATACTCCTCGCTCATGCATTGGCACTTTGATGAGTTCATTTGGGTCGTTTTGGATTCTAATTTCAGTCACAAGATCAAAGATCAGCTTTTTGATTTTTTCTCAGTATTTATTGAGAATTCCAGTACAGAAGCTATCTACGAGTAGCTCCACTGCTCTATCCGTCTTGATCACCCCATTTGCAGCCAAAAGTTGCCCAGCTGAGTCAAAGGCTGAGAAAAATACTCCAGTCTTTGAGCCGAGATTGATGTGTTTTGCGAGCTCGGTTTTTATTTTCGTATTCACGTGATCCTTTTTCAAGGTAAAAGTGGTTTTTTTAGCAAAAGGAACCGGAGTTTCTTTTGGTTATTTGCTTGGTATACTATATGAAAATGGTTGCAGATTGCAAGAAAAAGCTTGTTTTTTGAGAAGAGTTTCATATACTGCATGGAGCGATGCTCCAGTCGTTCAATGGATAGGACACAGTCCTGCGAAGACTGTAATCCCGGTTCGACTCCGGGCTGGGGCATTATGAAACATTAGTTTCCACCATATATAGAGCCTATTATCTCTGTTGATAATAGGCTTTTTTGTATATCCACTGAGTGTTGGGCTTGCCTATCTGAAACATCAATTAACTAGCCAATACTAAGTGGGGACCTAAGTATGACAAATAGCTCGACAACAACTTGTATTATACAACTCCCACTTAGGTGTCCCTGCGCTTAAGCTATGCGATCATAGCCTCAGTGTGGGTTGTATAATGTAGGTTGTTTTTTGTTAATCCCTACCCAGGGCAAAACTCACCCGCTCCCCTATCCGCTCTCTTGCTGGAGTCAAGAGTAGCGATAGGCGAAACACTATACAACATAGGTCAGTATTGGTCTTTTATATCTCGTGTAGAATCATCACTATGAAGACCTTATTTTTCTTGTTGCCTGCTTTTCTGGCTCGATTTATATTCAATCCTACTACAGCTGTAGTAATGGGAATTATAGGGTTTGCTTATGTGGTGATGAACGCACCAACGCAAAAACAAAAAAGAAATCTGATTTTATTCCCTGTTCGTAGGTAAAAAATGAAGCCAACCTTTGTAGCAAGTTTTACTACTGCTCAAGACCTGATAGATGATATTAGTAAGTGCTACAAAATCAGTTGAGCAATGAAAGATAAGATTATAGAATTATGGGAAGATAATCTATGAGAATCAGAGAATAAATCTGATGATTTGCCCTTTTAGTGCCATACAAGCGAAAGTTGACCGCTTGTGTGAGCAACTCAAAGAGCCCCAAAAACCTGACTTCTCCAAAGTCCCTAGACTTTATGCTCGGAGAAAATGGAACGGAAAAGAAAGGAGGCGAGAAAAGATCTATAAGACCTACCCGCCTCATGATCCTTACAAGGCTCGACAAGATTAAACCAGATTTTTATTTCTTTTTTATACTAGAGAATGGAATTAAATGTAGATTATTTTTCAGAAAAAATGGTAAACAGATTCTTAAATTTATTGAGCAATGATATTATTTATTCTTGCCTTGATAAATCGAAAGATAAGGTAGAAGTAATCGGTAAAATTGCTAATGATATGATAAAAATTGCTAATGTTTTAGATTGTGATAATAATCAAGAATGAAAGAACTAGAAACCTTACTTAACTCTCTCATACAGAGAGGCTGGAAGCCTTGGGGGATGTTATGAAAAATATTCATCACAGAAAATGAATTAAAAATTAATTGAATGAAATATCCTATAAGTTATTTAAAAGCTAGGGAAAGTGGTTTATGGGACTTTTTATGCCTTGAAAGTATATTAAATTGAGATAAATATATTAGATTTGAGTACGATATGAAAATTTATCACGAATATGAGCCAGAATTCTGGATTCTTAGTACATATTTATTATCAGAAAAGGATTTTATTCGTCTATTATTAGATAAAATACAGGTTTAAAATTAAAACAAAGATTTTAATGTCTGAATAACTAAATTTCGAGCAATATCGGCGTTTTCCTGAGATATCTTTAAAATTTCATATGCCTTTTTTTTCTCTTCAAACGCAGGATGAATTAAATTTCTCCATCACTTTAATAACCCAAAAGAGTGTAAGATTTGACTTTCTGTAATAAGACTAGATTCTTTTACTACTTCTAACAATGAGGAGAGATTTAAATCCTTCATTTTAAATGTTTTAGTTCATATTGTAAATTTTCATGGATATTCTTTTTTAATCATCATATAAAGAACACTCTCTATAATACTTCAACATAAAATAAGAGTTGTTTTATGTTGTCTTGTGAGTCTAGACATTGCACATTCATGGAGCTCTTTATACAGCAATCATCCTTGCTCATCTCAAAAAATATTACAACATCATTCTCTTAAATCTTCAGTTAGTCAAAGTTTTTCAAAATTTTCAGAATGTATTTTGTTAGCTATATTTAGGTATTCTCTGTCTTTTTGTAAAATATTTTGGTGTTCTTCTAAATATTTTTCTACTCAAGGATTGATTCTATAAACTGTTGCTAATGTATCTAAATTATGATCTTCTACCTTGAAGATATATTTTTTTTCAAGAAATCATTTCATAGTATCATATCATAGATGGGAAGGTACTGAAAGATATTGTCATAATTGTTTCCCAGGACAAATAATAAATCCATTAGATTTTTTAAATGATTGAAAATTTTCCAACCTACTTAATATATAACTAATCCCACTCTCATTTTTTATATTATTTAGTCACTCCTCTATCTCATTATTTTTCTGCTGTTGAGCTTCCAATTCTTGAGATGTACGAGTAAGATTGTCTTTATATAATTTATCTTGAGGATCAATTTCATTAGCTTGCTTATAAAAATCAACTGCTTTCTTTAAATTAAAAACAGGATTTTCTTTGCGTGAATAAATACATCAAAGATTATTTAATATAGCACAATTATCAGGAGTCTTTTCCAAAAGTTTTTCATATATTTTGAGCCCCTGGTGTCTTATGTCCCAAGTATCTGATTTATTTAGACTATAAGCAACCTCGAATAAGAAAAAATCTTCTTTAAATCTGGCACTATAATACAATGATATAATATTTTCATAGTCCTTATTACCAAATAACCACCCAACTATTTGATCTACCATATTTTCATCTCTAGAATAAGTAATACGATATTTTAGAACAGATAAAATATCATCATAATATTTTCTTGTTTTTATATCTCCCAAATCTAAATAAAAATCCACTTGATCATTGCCCCAGAAGTTATTGATATAACATTTCGTTAATAAGTATACGATTTTTTCATTCCCATTTTTAACTGAGTACACCAGCTGCTGAAATAACTCTACTAATTTATGTTTTACTATTCATGAAGATTCTATAAAATGAATTATATTTCCAATTTCCTTTAAAGTTATTTTATGAGCTCAATGTAATAAGTAATCATAATAATTGACATATTCTCCTATTTGACTACTCTTATACATTTCTTTTATTTTTCATCTAAGAATGCTTTCTAAATCATTAAAATATGTACATATATAACCTCCCTCTTTAAACTCATAAAATATATCAATAGGCTCATTTATACATACTATATTGTATATCCATTTTTCCTTATCGATATCAAAAATAGATAGATATACCATAGATAATGCAAGTCAAAGTTGATTGATCTTTATGTATTTCTCTACAACATCCTCCTCTAATTGTTTTTTAAAAAAACTTAAAGATAATTTTTCTTTTCAAGAGAAAATACAAGAAAAATAGTAAACATAATCAATAATCGGATTATTATATAATTTAATTAGATTATCATAAATTTCGATAGTTTTTTTATATTCTCACAAATCAAAATAAGTAGCTATTCTTAATGTTTCGAAATATTCACTTCTCAAAAAAGAAGGTATATTATTTAATATATCAAGAACATTGTTTTTATTTTTCTCTAAAGCAAAATAATAACGATAGAGCTTTCAAGCATTTTCATTTTTTCACGAATATTGTATACCTCTTTTTAAAATCTTTATTTGTTTTTCATAATCTGACTGAAGAAACATATCAACATAGAATGTATATAATTGTGGATTATCATATCCTTCTTCTATTAAATCTTCTAAAATCTGCTTTCCTGTACTGTCGTGAAAAAGATACTCTTTGGGTATCTGCTTTTCTGATTTAAATAAAAATATATAAGCAACCCCCAATAAAAATTTTCAATATTGATCAATATTTTTTATTTTTTCTAATTTAGTTATCGCTTCTTCATACTTTTTAGTATTAATTAGTTTTCTGATACCTATATGTTTTTTCATGATCTTTTTTTAAATTCTAAATAGCTAGTAACACAACAAAAATATAGCTACTAAATTGTTAATCTCTCTAGATACTTATTATTTTTTAGTAAGAAAAATTTATATCAATATAATGTTTTGCGGGAATATTTCAAATAAAGCATAAAATAATAGACAAATTTTGCCGTTTTTTGTAGAAATCAATCCTCTTGCAATCCTCTCAATACCCCATACACTTACAATCACTTTGTACACCCCACAATTGTAAGGATTTTTTTGAAAAAGAAAAAAAAGAAATCTGACTAAAGGTCAGATTTTTCTTTATTTCATTTTTTACTATTTCTCTTTTTCGTATTCTTCTGTTTGTTTTCTTTCTCAATTTTTTTATAGGTAATCCTATTGTTCTTAGATCATGTCTCTTGGATCAGATCTCCTATTGCATTTCTCAATATTCTACCCAATCTTTTATATTTATAATCCTTTGCTTCAACTTCTTTGCCATATAAAAACCTTGCAAAATCATGACGAGTAAATTCTTTATTTCCTATATTCTCAAGGAAGTCCTCTAAAGATATCCCACTTTCAGCCTCTGATCAAAGAACCAATATCCATAAAATTCCTGCAACCAACAAAACCCATCCTCAAACTTTTATATATTCTGTAATATGCTCACTACATTTTTCAGGAAGTAAGGCTAAAAAAATAGGAGACAAAAAAAGAATTAAGCCAATTACTGTAATTGTTCGCAAAATAATGAAGAAGAAACTGGAACGCTTAGTAAACAATAATGCCTCCATTTTCTGAATGAATAATTCCATTCGCAATGAATTAAAAATTAAAATAATAATTTCATACTCTTTTCAATCCAAAAATCAAGACAAAAACACATCTAATAGAAAGTGTCTCTTTTATTATTTCTAATATCTAACACTCCTCCGATAATCTAATATGACAGCCATTGCTCTGCTCCTGGTATCCCACGAGCCACACCAGCCCTCCTTTGTCTGATTGTAACTTCGACTCCAGATCTCTCCTCCTGAAGACTCTCGAAGATCTTCGGGTATCAAACTAAACCTAAAAACCACCTCAATCCCCTTTCAAACATTTTTAGTTTGTGCCGCTATTCTCTTCCCAAAATCTACTCCAAGAGCAATAGGACAAGTCTCAGCTTTCAACCTATATTTTCACCTTTTTTGTGAGATTGGAGAGATGGTCTAAGGAGGCTTTGTTTCGTCAAAAACCAAAGGAATACTCACATACCAACGGCGATTTCTCATCAGATTTTTCATCTTTTTATAACAAAAAAATCTCCACAAAAATGTGGAGATTTCTCGCTTGTCATCTAGAACTTTTAGTGTTCAAGAGAAAAGAGATGATGCAAGTCATGTTTGGTGTTCAAAACTTGATTTCTCATCTGAGAAGAAAAGCTATCGCTAAGATTCAATGTGCTAGAAAGCGCATTTGAAGTATGAGAAATATATTCATTGATTTCAGCTTCCTGAGATCTTAAAATATCCGCTTGCTGCGTATTTTTTCTCATTCTCGCAGATTGCTTCTGAAGGTATAAAGCTTCATTTGGTTCAAGTCCTTGAACAATATCCTTTTCATAACTATTATATCTAATTGTGTCTGTTTTTTTCATGGTATTATATGATTAAGTATAAAATGCTTAAATACTAAGCGAAAGATCAAAAAAGTCTAATTTTTTGTGAGGTTTAACCTTGTTTATTTTTTCCAAGTACTGGTATCAACTAGAGTGTGTCCATCATATCTTTGAGTAAAGTAGCGAGAAATCATTTCTTCTCCTCTCTGAGTGCTTGGTTTTTAGTATTAGCACTTTGAGGTTCAGAAGTAGGTTGATAGGCTAAGGGTGTTGACTCTTTAGGAGCAAAATCAAAAGCCTGAACGATTAGATCCGCTAGCTCTCCTCTCGTGATCGGTTTGGAGGTCTCTCACTGATCCATGTTGAGCAACTTAGCTCTAGTAGCTTGGGAAACAAGCTGATAAGCCTCTCACTTAGTAAGCTGAGCATGAGGTAAAAACAGATATCCTGACTGTTCATTACGAAGTAGAAAATCTCATATCTCATTTGTAAGCAAATATTCCAAATGGGGAGCAAAGGCTGCAAAATAGGTTGTATCATTGATTTTTGGTAAATGAGTAAAATTAGTAATAACAAGTGCTTTTCACTGCTGAGCCAGTAAACTATTGGCGAGCATAACTATTCAGTCCGCACGAAGGACATCATTATCTGGATAGAAATTACCATTCTTACCAGCTACTACCCCGAGCTGTGCTAATTTGGTAATTGCCGCATGATATCTATGATTACTAATATCATTAAATACCGGTGATATGATACTTTTTTCCAACTGGAAAATATCTGCCAAATATCAGGCCATCTGTGATTTAGTAAACTGAGTATCAGAAGAAGAAATCAGATTTACTTTCTCTTTTTGACCGATATATGGATTGAGATCTAAAATAGTGTTAAGGATCTGCATCGCTTGAACAGGAGTAATTAGAGCATCAAGCTCAATTGTCCCTAGATGATCAAGAAATCATAAAGCTTTTGCGGTATTGAGTTTTTTGAGAAGAAGTGCATTTCCATAACCTTGCTTGAAAAAACTCTGATCAGAAAGACCGTTAGTTGATTCTAGTGAATATCCAAGTTTGTATCTATAAATATCTAGTACAACTCTAATAAAATCACTCGTACGAACAAAGTTATGCGGATAATACTTTCCACTTGCTCATCATTGAATAACTCAAATACTAGCGAGAGCTTCAATACTTGCTCTATGAGGATCAGTACTGATATCTCAAAAAGCAGGCAAGAGCGCTGATTCTGTCTGAGGTAAAACGCTACGAACGATTGGATATTTTATATCAGAAGCTGAATCAGGTTTTTCTTTCTGAGATTTTTCGATCCCAGTTGAAGCACCATCCATACCATCTTGCATAAAATTTACCAGGTTGTTCCATACCTTTTTAGCACTCAAGGCAACATCAGTCTCAATTTCCTTTTGGAGGCTAGAAGCTGGAGTAATTGGGTTTGATTCTGTATTCTTGATACTTGTAATATTTGAGGCAAGCACACTAGAAACAGTATATCAAAAGATCACAATCACTGCTAAAACTTTCCACATCCCTCCAAAATGAGTTCTTGAAGGTTGTTTCATCTTGTCTTTTTTTATGAATAAAACGGCTTGTGTGTAGAACCTTTTTATTCGTTTACAAAGACAATTTGTGAAGAATACTGTTCACGCTCTGAAAAACTCATCAGAAAAAATCTGATTTTTATGGTTTATTTCAAAGGTACTATCTAAAACGTTATTCTCCAAAGGAAGTGGATTTTTCCTATCACAAGATTACTATCATTCTTGCGACAACAATATTATATATCTTTTTTTTAAAATGTCAATTTTTTAAAAAGATTTTTAAGAAAAGCAAAAATACCAGTTTTATACTATATTTTTATTTACTATCTTCTTTATTTTTTATGATTTTTTTAACATATTTTCTTATATTTGTTTATTTTGTC
>CAUSGX010000009.1:0-33995 GCA_963531535.1 uncultured bacterium | reverse complement strand
AAATCGTTTTGATCAGCAGAAAGAGAACTCTTCTTTAAAAAATAAGGTTGCTCTTTCTGGGCTTAGTTTGTTGACTGCTTTGGGAGGAACTCCAGAGGCCTATGGAAATGCTGTTCGTGATCAGCTTAAACAGAATTATAAAAAGGAGATCGGAACTGTGCTTTCTGATGAGAGTCAAGAGAAACAACAAGCTACTGTTCACTATATGAAGGCATTATCTAAGCTTGGTAGCCAGGTAGCTGAGCAAAATCCTTGAGAACCGGTGAAGCTCGAGGGAGCAGAGAAGCAGGCTGTTGTAGATGAATTCAAGACAAGTTTTCATATCAATGGGGATTCTCTAAATATTAGCCAAGTCTCTGTAGATGATCCTAAGATTTTTGATCTTATTGCAAAAAAATATATTAGTGAATCTCAGAGAACTGCAAATGGAAAATATGCTTATGTTCAGGATTATTTTCTTGATGCAACTATGAATCCAAATAAGGATCAGAAATATGCAGATAAGCTCAAAACTGTAGATATGGATCTAACTCTCCAGAAGGTGATGAGAGATAATAGACATATGCTTAAACTTAATAGATTCTGAGTAAATAGTAAAGAATACAATGTAAGACTTGCAGAATCTGGAAATAAAATGCTTTTCAATAATTTGCTTGTTTTTGATGTGAAAGGTGCAACTCCGATAGAAGAAAGAATTAAGTCAGTGGAAGTTAATTATGATAGAAATGCGACAAAAGAAAGACTTGAATCAGAAATTTCAAAGCTTCCTTTCAAACTTAATCTTGATAGAAAAGTATTAAAGGATATGCCAAGTTATATGGATCACATTGATCTTGCAAGACTTTTGCAAACAAGTATCAAGTGGAGTTCTCAGACAAAGCTTGAAAATGCAACTAATGAAAAAAATGATCTAGAAAACTGGTCTAGAGCCTTGGTTGTAAATGGTGCAACTACAAAGGAACTTACAGATGTTGCAGTAAAATTTAACGATGATAAAGTTGCTATTGAAATCCAAAAACCAAAGGATTTTAAGGCGAAATTATTCGGATTTGACCTAGAATTTCAGTGTAAAGTTGTGAATGGAGGACTTGAAGTTGAGATTCCAACAGAGGGAAAGAATGGTCTTAAGAAATTCAAGGAGCATTTTGTAAAATCATTTACAGAAATCTGGGAAAAGACAAACAAGACTCACCTTGGAGATCAAAATGTTTTCCAAAATCTTAATAAAGTTCCATACAAGGTTGGAAATATTATGAAAACTGCGGTTTCTCCAAGAATCATTACAGCTGATCCATCAACTGGATTTGAAACAAATGTAACTAGCAGAGTTTCACCAGTAATTATTCGTAATGTAATTGAAAATAGTGAAGAAGGTAAAAAATCAGACATGAAACTTGTTGATCAACTAGGTAGAACTTTAGCAGGAAATCGTATTCAACACGGAAAAACTTCTTCAATTTCTCTCGGAGATAAAGAAGGAGGATATAAGCTTGAAGAATTTATCGGTGCAGATCAGCCTTATACTCAGGTTGCATTTGAGGGAAGTGAAGCTAAGACGCTTGAAAATACTGTAAAATCATTTAATGCAGAGAAAGGAGAGGTAGCACTCCGAAATCCTAAGAACAATAAGGAGGTTGCAAGAATTCCAGTAAAAGTAGAGGATCAAGATGCTGCTCCAAAGTCAAAGAAGCTTACAGGATATTTCTACGATACAGAGAGAAATTCAGTACAAGTAACTGCTGATAATTTCTCATACTTACTCTCTCAAGCATCAAATAAAGATCAATCACTTATCCTAAAAGGAATTAATCTAGGCCTCTCAGATGCTGAGGTGTATGATAAGTTTAAGGAGCTCTTTGATAAGACATTCCAAGGAAAAAATCAACTTAATGGTATTGTAGTAAACGGAAGATATGCAACCGTAGATGTAAGAAATGAAGGAAAACTGATCACTGTAAACGATAATACTCCAGAAAAGGTTCAGAAGATTCTTGCTGCCATGAGGACCTATCTAAATGGACTTGAAAGATTGAATACTATGAGTGTTCAGGTTTCACCTGATGGAAGAGGAAGGAACGGAAAAAAGAATAGAAATCTTTATGAATCTATCGGAGGTGAACATGGAGTAGGAAGGACTCCTGTATCTGGATGGAAGGAATTCGATATTGAGAATTCAAGTAATCCAGCAAAATACACTGTAATTGATGGAAAAGGAAATAGAGTGCCTTTGGAGTTCACTCTTTCTGGAGATAGACTTTCTCTCGAGAAGAACGAAATCCAGGTAGATGGTGTAACCTATAATCTCAGCTATGATAGAAGTGATAATACCCTTTACCTTCTTCCTCAGAAAGTGAAGTAGTTTATATCTTAATACTTGAGAAGATCTCAGCAGGAATGCTGAGATTTTCTTTTATTCGTTGAAAGTGGGGGGATATGAGCCGATTTTGTAAGCAGATTTTTTGTTTTTTGTGTAGATGTTTTTTGAAGGACGAGAATATTGTCAAGTGATAATTGAGCGCTATTGTCTTAAATCTCTTGCATTCAAAAAAAGAATTCATACTCTGGAGTCAAATTCTGTTTATAAAAGAAAGAAAAATCAGAATTTTGTTTCTTTATCTTTGTATTATTACAAATTATGGTTAAAAACGAAAAGACAACTGGAGAATCGTGTAGTAAGTCAAACTGCTGTGGAAAGGCTCTTTCAGTTGCTACTCTTGTGCTTTTGGTGCCAACTCTTGTATTTGCAGTGATGGCTTATCTTAAGGTTAATGTAGCGATAAATCTTCCAGCAGAATTGGAGGCAAAAGTTGATGCTATTTATAAGGCTACTGTTGGATTACAGTTTGGAAATGAGGCTAATCTTAGTAAGGTAAGTGAAGTTATGCAGGCTCCAGCATATCAAAAGAGAGTTGCTGAGGGAATTGAACAGCAGATTAGTCAGATTAAGGCAGCTTTGTCTGATACTTCAACTAATGCTGCTACTGATACAACTTCAGAAACAACTTGAGATACTGCTTCAGATACTAAGGCTTTGGATACTGCTGCCGCATACAATGATAAGCTCTGGGATGAAAACTCAACAGAAGCCCTACAAAACTTTGGACTCCAGGGAACTCCTGGTAATGCAGTGATTGATGTAAAGACAGGAAAATATAAGGCGATCGGAGGAGCGTATCCTCAGTCAGCTTTTGAGGAGGTAATTGCTAAACTTCAGGCTGGTGAAACCCTTTCTACAGATGATATGGGACAGGCTGGAACGCTTACAAAGGATGTTCTTCAAAAGATTTTGAAAGGAGCTCATTACTATGGAGATGAGAAAGCCGGGATTGTAGTAGTAGAATATTCAGATATTCTTTGTCCTTTCTGTCAAAGACATTATAATGCAAAAACAATTGAAAATATTGTAGATGCAAGTAAGGGAAAAGTAGCTTTGGTATTCAAGAATATGCCAATTGCAAGTCTTCATCCAACAGCACCGCTTGGAGCAAAGGGAGTTGAATGTGCAGGACAGATCGGAGGAACTAAGGCTTATTATGACTATCTTGCTCAAGCATTCACTTATAAGGTATTTAATGGAAGTAATGTAGCTGATATTGCAAAAAAAGTTGGTCTTGATGAAGCAAAATTTGCTGCATGTTTCACTAAATAGTTGGTTGCTAAATAAAAATCTCATAAATAAAAGAAAAATCTGACTCTTGTAGTCAGGTTTTTTCTGTTTATATCTGTTTATTTTAATGGGAATGAAACCAGAAATGCTTCATTCTACTGATGAAGTCTATTAAAAGATATAAAATGAAAACTGTCAATAGAGTATAAAGTAAATTAACAGCTAAGATTTGCAAAATTTGAGAAACAGCTGTATACTTGAGATAAGTGTTTTATACCTCACATTTTGCTATGAATAGTAATTCAAAAAAAACTTATTCCCAGCTTAAGAAAGTCCTCTTTACCTTTTGATTCTTGCTCTTTTGAATCTTAGGGATTGCTTGGGCTACGAATTCTGGAGGTCCTAGGGTGCCAACAGAGTATTTTGCCAATTATCAGATTCAAAAGGACTGGAATAGGCTTCAGGAGCTGTTTATTGATATTGATGCAGATAATAAAATAGGTAGACTTTGATGAACTACGACCTATAGTGAACTTTATTCTATTATGAATAGGATTTTCCCTTATTTCCCTCAGGATTATAATTTTCAGGTAGTATATAAGCAGTGTATCAAGACGACGAGAGATATGCAGGGAAATGTCACTAGAGAGAACTATAGCAGTTTTTTGGAAAATTGTAAGAATCCTCTCAATAATATAAATGCTACGATTCAGAGTAGGTATACAGTGAAAGCTACTGCAACATCGAATCCCCAGTCTTGACCTGCTCCTTTGACTGTTACCTTTGATGCGAGGGGAAGTAGTGATCCTTCAAATGAAACGATTCCCGCGAGAAACTATTTCTGGTATTATAGAGATATTGACGGTATAGATAAGCCTATTGGATATTGACCAGTAGTAAGTTATAGATTTAATGAGTCAGGAATTTATCTTGTTCATTTGACAGTTAGGAGTTCGAATGCTGGAATTTTTGATGGAGAAACTACGATTTCGGTTAATGTTAGCCCAAAGTCAGCGAATGTTATCGTCTATGCTAATGGGAAGAAGATGGATAAAAATAAGTACGTAAAGGTCTGAATTCAGGAGGCTAGAAAATGAGTAGTGTTTGATGGAAGTGCGACTTTGCCTATGTGAGGAAGAGAGATTATGTCTCATCGTTGGGAGATAAGTTCTAGAGATGGTTTTAATTGGTCGAAAGAAGGAGATTGAAAGCCTGGATACGTTAATCTTCCACTTCCTAGTCAGTGAGAATTTAGTGTGAGGCTAATAGTGAATGATAATGAAAACAATACTGTTTCTGAGAAGTTTTCTCTCTCTGTTTCTGATCCAGTAGCTAGTATTCAACAGACACCTGAAAAATGAATGACCTCAACCACTTATAGTTTTTCTGCTGCTGCCTCTTATTCTCTGACTTCAAGAATTAAACTTTATACTTGGGAAATCTTTGATTCCGATGGTGTGAAGCTTGATACTTTGCAGGGGAAGGAGATCAAGAAACTTTTTAAGAAACCTGGTAATTATACGGTTAAACTTACTGTAGAAGATGAGGTCTGAAACAAAAATCTAGATACTGTAAATGTATATGTTGAGTCGACGCCACCGCTCCCTCAATTTACCATCACACCAACAAGTTCTCGAGAATACCCTTCAGAATTTACCTTTAATGCTGAAAGTTCTAGTGATGTAGATGTTGCTAATGGGTATGATAAGCTTACTTATGACTGGCAATTCTCAAATCCAAATGCTGTTCATATTACAAAGACACAAAAAGAGAATAAGGTGATAACTGTTCTCTTTAATGAGGTTTGAACTCATAAGGTAACGCTTGTTGTCGCTGATAAGTTTGGAAAGATTTCGGAAATTGTTAAGGAGGTTGAGGTTAAGTCGACGCTTAGACCTGTTCTGACTATTCATCCTAAGGCTGCAGTCTGGAAGACCTATATCACCTTCGCAGCACAATCGAATCATCAAGTTTTGAGTTATGAATGGGATTTCTGAGATGGGACTCCTCCTAGGGTTAATCAGACTAACATTATGAAACATGAGTATCAGAGAGTTGGTACTTATAAGATTACTCTTAAGGCGACAGATGAAAAATGAAATACAAATACGGTTTACGATACTGTGTATATTGGAGAGAAGGATAGTCCTATTATTAGTTATGATATCTTGACTGATTATGGTATCAAGATTGCACAAAATGATAAATGTGTGGATGAGAAATGAGTTGAACATAATGGTTTTAGGGTAGATAGACAGGCTCGTTTCAGTATTGATACTTCTTCATCAGTGAATGCCCAAGGAAATGCGACGAATCTTCGTACTTATTTTCAGGTTCAGAATGATGAGATCATTAGTGTTCATAATACAACATTTAGTCATAAGTTTAATAGTCTATGATGTCAGTATATTGATTATACCTTGGAAGATAGTTCACTTGGTAAGAATGTAAAGGAGAGAATCTGGTTTAAAGTTGTTAATGCACTTCCTAAGCTAGATAATTTGACTATTAGTTTTCCTCAGTACGGAAATGAGGTGGGAATCTGATTTCAGCAATGAAATAGAACGCAGGATATCTTTAATTCTGGAATTGATCCGATTATTGTAAAGGTTACTGCAGATAATCCGATCGATACTGATGGAGTAATCTCTTATTTTAAGCGATATTATTATCCAAAAGACAATCCAAATAAGATCATAGAAACCAGAATTTCTCCTGGTAATATTCCTTATACTTTCTTCTCGGTTCCAACAATTCCTGGTGAGTATATGTTTGGAGTGAAAATGTTTGATAATGATGATGGAAATCAGACAAGTGAGGAAATTATCGGTAATTGACCACTTGTGATGTTCCCCCCTAATGGGAAACAACCAGATATTCCTATTGTGACTTTGAAATCTGATAAGATCAATGTGGATGTTGGAGATGAAGTGACTTTTGATATTATAGCAAAGATTCTTTCAGATAGATCGGACTTTGTTAAGGAGAGAACTATCCAACTTGATTTTGATGGAGATGGAGTCTGGGATATGACTACGAAAAATGATCGTGTGAAATGGGTCTATACGAAGCCAAGTCCGAAAGATAAACCATATAGACCGATTGCTCAGGTAACTTATAGAAATATGCCTTGAAAATGAGAATGAGCTGAAATTGTTGTGAGAAACTGAATTAGACCAGCTTTGATTTATTGAGGACTAGGTACTACAATTCTTTTTAAGGATGTGAGTATTGGAAATCTGATTGAAAGGGAGATTTGTCGAGATACTAGAGAGTGTGAGAAGGGGAATAAGAAATATCTAGATACTTCCTTAGATAAAAAAACTTTCAAGGTGCAATATCCGAAGCCTGGAGTCTATCCAGTATCTATTAAAGCGAAAGATAGTAATGCAAATGAGGCAATGACTAAGCTAGATGTTCATGTGAATTCTGGTTCTGATTTCACTTCTTTGACAACAGGGCTTCAGATTATTACCTTACCAAATATTGAAAAATCTGATAAATGACATCTGGAGATTTTTGTTGGAAGGCAACTGAATAATGAAGTTGTTTATTATCTGAAGACGGCTTCTAGAAATGATCAGTGCTGGATTGATACCAATATTATGCTAGATACTAATTTAGATGGTGCTCCAGATAATGATCATGATCTGAGTTGTAATAAGATTTTAACTCAGACTTATGTGCCAAAATCTGAATCAGTGATAGGAAGAATATTCTATCAATCAGAGTGAAGCTCTGCTCCTTTCAAAAAAGATTTTACGGTTACTTTTGCGGATTATGAGAATGGTCTGAGTCCAGAGTTACAGGTTCAGTATTCTGCTTTGAGTGAGTTGATTGCAAATATTGATGACCGTTCAAGTGTTGCTAATGCTGATCTAAGGACTTTGCTTATTTCACTGAGAAATGATCTGTGAGATATTAATAAGACGAGATCAAGTGTAATTCAGATTGAAGAATTCCTAACAAAGAAAACTACAAAACTGACTAAAAAGCAGCAGGAAAAGCTTGACGATATTTTGACAGCATTAAGTGATCATGCCACGCTCTCAGCGAAGGGAGTTTGAGCTTATGCTGTGGCGAAATCTGAGATTTTGGCTCTATTGCCTCTGACTCTTAAGCAGGAGGCTAATCAGCTTTTTGTAGATTTTGAGGGAGCTGAGGCTTTGGCTACTAGTGGTATGGACACTAATGAGGTGAGAAAATCGAAACTTATTGAGCTCTATAATAAGATAGCACAGCATGTGGGACAATGAAATACCATTCAGGATAACCAGATTTTTCAAGATGATTTCAAGAATGTTGTGGAGAAAAATATTTGTGAAAATATAGCCAAGGAGTATAATATCGCAACAATCTCTGTCTGTGAAAATAGCAATAAACATAGTGATACTAGTAAGCTTGTTCCAGAAGTGAAACCTTCAACTACGACTTCGAGTGGTTTTCCTACCTGGTTAAAAGTTATTCTCTGGATCCTTGCGATTGTTGTTGTCGGATTTGTCGGAGTTATTGCTGCATTTGCGATTAAGGCGAGACTAAGAGAAAATCATGATGAAGAAGAATAGAAAATAGTATTTTACCTAATTCATTAAATACAATGAAAAAACTGAAATTATTGTCTTGAATTCTGCTTTTTGCCTTTTGAATTTTGTCTTTGAATTATAGCTTAGCTTCTAGTTCAAATTCGAAATGGGTCAATTATGATGGAGGTCCGGAGCAATTTGTTGAGAGCGTTCAGTCTATTGCAAATAAAGATTTCCATATACAGGAGACGAAGCTTGATAATATTACAAGTAGATCTATCGGAGGAGGTCAGAGAAGCTCAGCATTTAAGATTACAGGAACATTAGAGTGGATTAGAATGAATATCTTTCCTTATATTCAATGGACGGTTTTTATTGGGCTTTCAATCGGCGCAATAATGCTTATCTGGAATGGATTTAAGCTGGTGACTCAGAGTTTGTCTGGAGAGAAAGCGGCGGAAGTTAAAAAAGATATTCAGAGTGTTCTGATTGGAATTGTAATTTTGACAGGTTTTCTCGCGATCATCCAGTTGACGCTTGGAGTGCTAAATATATTCTTTAGTTAATATCAGATTTTTTATCTTTTTTTCATGCAGATGATGTCTTGGATTAGAATGATTGTTATTTGAGGGTTGCTTCTTTTTGGTTTGAGCCTTCCTTTTTGAGATACTTTTGCGACAAATCAGCCTCCAAACTTTGAAAAACACTATGCACAACCGATGATTGATGGTACTCCGGACCAGAAGGAGCGTTCTGAAAAGGTATTTGATATTTCCTGTGTGTCGAAAGAAAATACCTTTAAGCAGAATGTTGAATGTCTCTTTTTCCCAAGGACAAAATCTGCTGGTGGTGTCACAGTAGCGTGAGGTTATATATGGGGAATTCTCAAGTACGTTGGATATATCCTTGTGTTTGTTTATCTCGTGATGAGTGCTATTAGGCTAGTAATCTCAGTAAAAAAGTCAGAGGATATCAAGAAAGAATTGATGAACTTCCTTTACATTATGATAGGGGCAGCATTATTTTTTGGGGCTGTATGGCTCTTTTGAGATGTGATCAATTTGTGAGCAATCAGAGGGACTAATGATTTGGGAGAGAAGCTTGTTTCTCATACGGGAATTCTCTTTATTGTTTTGACATTCCTCAAGTGAGCAGCATTCTTTTTTGCAATTGTGATGATTGTGGTTACGGGATTTCAGATGATGAATCCTTCTTCCGGAGAAGAAGGCTGAGGAAAGAAACTTTTCAAGAATCTTGCGGCAGTGATTGCGGCCCTTGTAAGTATGAAGGTAGTTGACTTTCTTTATTATATTGCTAGTCAGCAGGATTTCACAAAGAGAGCAGGGGAGTTTATTATCCAAATAGCAAAGATGCTGGGATATCTGAGTGGATCTGTGATCGTGATTATGATTATTTACTCTGGATATCTTCTTGTTGTTGATGGAGGGAAAGGAGAAAACTTCAAAAAGGCAAAAAATACGCTGATTAATATCGTATTGGCAGTTGGTAGTTTATTTCTATTCCTGTTTGTTATTTACCAAATATTCTCAGAATTCTGAGCTTAAGACCTTTAATATCTAAAAAAAGGGAAGTCTGACTTCTCTTTTTTTTATTCTAATAAAACTTTTTATTTCCCTGAGCTTTTAGCTAGAGTAATCCTTATCAATAAAAGCTCACTAGAAAGCTAAAATCAGGTTTTTTTCGACTTGATTTCCCTTTGCCTTTTTAGTACAATCAGCCCTAATATTTACCTTCAATAGTGCTATGGAACACAAACTCTTTTGATGTAAAGTTAATAAGTTCTACCTCAATAAACGAATCGCTCATCTGCAGACTACTAAGCAGGATGCCGATGATATTTTTCTTGTTGCGACATGTGTAGTGACTGATAGAGCTAAATCCAAGTGGGTAAAAGAAATTTTAGACCATCTCCATCAAGACAAGAGAGTCTATATCGCTGGATGTGGAAGTATGAATAGAGGAGAGGCAATGGATAGATCAGTTTTTTTTGGCTTATATCCAGAGCTCTTTCCTTATGAGGAAAAGATTGTTTTATTAGCAGAGGATCCAGATCAGGATCCTAGAAACTTTTCTAGTGGACTCAAAACACCAGGTCAAAAGCTCCGAACGAAAAATTATATTATTATTCAGAACTGATGTGATAATTACTGTAGTTTTTGTCTAACAATTTTTAAGAGAGGAGGGCATAGAAATAGACCGCTTGAGGAAATTATCGCTGAGATCAATCAAGTAGAAGCAGAAGGTGGAAAAGAAGTAGTGATCACAGGAATTAATCTCGCAGCTTGGTGAGCAAGTGATACAAGAAAATCAGAGGAAAGCAGATTCTCATATCTTTTAGAGGAAATCCTTAAGCAAACGACTATTCCAAGAATCAGAATCTCAAGTATTGATCCGCAATATCTTACAGATCATTTTTTTCAGGTGGTGAGTAATCCAAGGTTTGTCCCTCATTTCCATTTTTCTATTCAGAGCTTTTCTGATCCAATTCTCAAGGCAATGAATAGAGGATATTTGAGTGATAAGCTTGATGAAGTGCTGACAAAGATTAGAAGCTTGGATCGTCCAGATCAGGATCAGATTTCTATTTGAGCTGATATTATCTCTGGTTTCCCATGAGAAACCGAGCAAGATTTTCAAATCACCTGTGATGCAGTCCAAAAATATTGAATTACTAAGCTTCATGCTTTCCCTTTTTCCGATCATCATAAGGCTGAGAAAATCCCAGCTTCACTGTTGCCTGATCAGATTCCGCAGGAGATCAGGAAAGAAAGAAATAGAAGGCTGATTGAAATCGGAGAGGAAGTCCGCGATCGCTTTGTTGAGTCTCATTATGGAAAAACGATGCAGGTCCTTATTGAAGAGGTCAAAAACGGGAAATCAAAAGGCCGAACTCAAAACTATATTCAGGTTCAAATCCCTTGAGAGTATGAAAAATGAAGTATTGTTGATGTCGTATTAGATGAGAAAAATTGTATTTATTAGTAGGATGTGCTTTCTGTGAAATTTGCCTCAAGTCTTTTCCTCTTGAAAAGATGAGTATAATAGATAAAGTAGAAATAAACTTTATAATTCAAAAAGGATGATGCGAAATATTAGTTCAGAAGCCCAAAAAAATCTGAGGGGGGGGGATTTACTCTTATAGAAGTCCTAGTTGTGGTCTTTGTTCTCTCGATGGGGGTGATTGCGATTATACAAGGAATTAGTAGAACTACAACTTATATCTCAGAAACTGCTCAGAGGACGATAGCTCTTAGTCTTGCAAGGGAAGGTATTGAGGGAATGTATAATATCAGGAACTCTAATTGGAGGAGATGGTCTGATAGTAGAGATAAGTGCCGACTCAAGGCGAATCCTATGATAGATGAGCGAAATCCATGATGTGAAGATGATCCTTGGATGCATTATGTGAGAGGAGTTCTATTGACGGAGAAGCTTAAAGGGAACTCTTACTATAGATATGCTCATATGTCAAACTGAGTTACGAATGATCCAAGTTTTCCGGATGAGCATAGGAATTGTGGGTGATTTCAATATGAGATACAGACAACTAACTTGAGAAAACGAGTTGACTGAGATCTAATGAAATGAACTAGGGACCCAGGAAATTGGCATAAATGGTATCAAGTACATTTTGTTGATTGAGAATGGATTGATCATCAGGAGTATGAAAGACGTGGGAGTCCTAAAACGGATATAAGTATGTGAAGATTCTGGAGGTATATTAGGATTCAGGGACTCTATAGCAAAAATGCATCTGAGCCAAATGGTCCAAATTCTCGTAATGGTTGCCTTGCTTGTACGAGATGAATAGGTCCGGATCCCTCATGTTGAGATGACAAGCCCAAGGAACTTAGATTTTGTAGTTTTGTGATTTATAAAGGTAAGAATATCTGATCCGTTGAGATATGCGCAATTATGACTAATTTTCTAAAGTAGTTCAGGTGACTTTTTCTCTTGAAAAAAGCAAGCTATCCACTATGATAAAGCTGATTATCAATTATAAAAATCAGCTTTTTTTTTATTCTCCTCTAAAGTGATGAAACTCCTCATTACCTGCCCTTTCTGACTTGGAAGCTTACTTGCTCAAGAGCTCAAGAGGCTTAAACTCGTTCCTTTTGATACTTTCTCAAGAGGATGCTGGGTTGAGACTGATCTAAAGGGAATGTATCAGATTAACCTTTGGTCGAGACTCGCAAATAAAGTTTATATTCAGCTTGTCTCAGGAGAGGCTAGGACTTTTGATCAGCTTTTTGACCTGATAAAAAAATCTGATTACCCTCAGCGAACCAGTAATACCAATATAACCCTCAAAGTAAATATTCAATCTTCTCAGCTCTCATCACAGAGAACTGTGCAGTCTGTTGCGCATAAAGCTCTTCTAGAGAGCATCGCAAGAATTGGAAAACAGCAGGAAACTACTGATGAATTGATGCTTTTTCTAGAGAAAAATCAGTGCTGACTTTATCTCAATAGCTCTTGAAAAGCTCTTTATCAGAGAGGCTACAGGACGCAAGCAGGATCTGCTCCACTCAAGGAGAATCTTGCCGCTGCAATGGTTTTGCTTTCTGGCTGGAAGTTTAAATCGCCATTAGTGGATTACTTTTCGGGAGCTGGGACGATCTTGATGGAAGCGCTTTTAATCGCTAAAAATATTGCACCTGGATCGCATAGGCAGTTTGCATTTCAGCACTTTGAAAATAAAAATCTTCCGCTTCGAGAAAATCTACTTCAAGAGGCAAGAAATCAGATTTTTTCTGGTCAGTATCAGCTTACTGGATACGATATTGATCCAAAAATGACACAAATCGCAATCCAAAATGCAAAAAATCGAAACTTAGAAAAGGAAATCACATTTGAGACCTGAGATTTTCTTCAGAGAAAAATAGATTTCTCTTCTTCAGCTCGAATCCTGTCAAATCCTCCTTATGGTAAGAGAATTACCTCATCAGAGCTACAAAAATTCTACCAAAAACTCAATAAGAGCTTCTCTGATCAAATATTTGGATGATATATTACAAACTTAGCTATCGAACCAGAAAATACACAGCAACGAAGTTCAAAACAGCTCTTTAACTGAGATGAGAAGTGTAAATTTCGATACAAAAAATTAAGTTAATAAAAATAAAAAGTTAAAACAAATGAACAATCAGACTTTTTATTTTTTTCTTATCTAAATAATGAAAGATAAACAGCAGATTTGAATTGAAAAATGAGATATTACCCGTCTAAAGTCAGTTTTCCCTTGGACGCAATCGCGCGAGCTTTTGACAGCGGAGCTTTATAAAAATTTACAAAGAGCGGTTTCTCCTTCTGAGAAATACTTTCTTGGAAATAAAAATCTTTTTGAGAGAAATAATCCAAGTCATAATAGGGAAATCTATGATCTTTTCTTGTCTTATGTTGAAGTAGATCCTGACCAGTTGCCTGAGAGATTTATTGAGCTTTTTGAGCTGAAAGGAGATAAAGAAGAGATCAAAAAACAGACCTTAAGCCTTTTTAAGCAAGCGAGACTTTTAGATAAAAAATCTTCGAGGATTAGCTTTATTGATGATAAGATTGTTATTTTCAGAACTGAGGAAAAACTCACCCATAAAAACTCAGAGAGAAAGTTGACTAGAGCCGAGAAAAACCGCACTGAATACCAGACAACTTTCAATACCTACTCAAATATTTATGATGCGGTCAGAAGCCAGTATCATACACTTGATGCTAGTGAAAAGAAAAAGGATGAATATAAAATCCTACAGCAGGAATGTCTAAAACTTGCTCAAGAAATTCAGGTACTAGGTTATGAAACAAAGGATACTACTTTTCAGAGAAGAATCTGAGATATGATTGAGGAAATTTCAAATGCAACCAATGCTAAGGTTCTTGCTTTAAACCTTCAAAACCTCCAGGAAATGACATATTCAAATAGGAGTATTGATGCAAATCATCTCCAGTGAGCAAAAAATAAATTTGAGAAAAGATTTGCTGATTTACAAGCTCAAATTGGAATAATCCAGCTTCATCTCAATAGTATGGAGCAGCTTTTGGCACAGCATGAAACAGCTCTCAAAATGTTTCTCCTTCAGATTAGAATGGGCAAAGGATCAGCTTTAGCATTAGAAAACTACTTCAAAGCATTTAAAACAATCTCTTATGCTTATCAAAATATTGCTCCTTTTTCAACTTTCCATGCTTGGATTCAAAAATATCATAAAAATCAGAAACTCTTTCCTCTTTTTGTAGATAAAATTGAGACGATCTATGCTCAATATCAAGAAGAACACACACAAAAACTCGCAGGATCAACATCAGATTTTGAAGATTTTAAACTTGTAAAAGATAATCTAAAAGATCTTGAGGAACTCATTATTTCTCAAGATGAGAACTAAAAAAATACTTATAAAATAAAAAAAACTCTGGAGGAATACCTTCAGAGCTTCTAGTTTCTAGAAGCCTTGAGCCCGATTTCATACAATCGGTAGGAATACTTTACTAGTGCAAACTATTCGTACAGATCATAAGAAGAATCTCAAGACTTCTAGTAAGTGCTGTCCGACCGTATTGGGTAGTGGGTCTGGAGAGCGGTTTTAGGTGGAATACCACCAACATAGTCACCTATTTTGCAAGGGTGTGTAGTAGACCTTGTCCTAAGTGATTATGTTACCTCAAGTATATTCCAAAAATAGAAAAAATCAAAAAAAACTGATATCCCTTTTTCTTTTAGATTGACAATATTTGTATTTATGATATAGTATGCTTTTTTGGTATTATTTTTGATTGTAGAGAGCTGATTTTCTAAAAGGGGACATTGTACAATATTCTCTTGAAAACAGCTATACTTTTCGTATTTTTAAGTTCAATACTGAGAAAAGATCAGATTTTTTATATTACTCTTCTAAAGATGGACAAGAAATTTTTTATTACGACAGCAATTGCTTATATGAACTGAGCTCCTCATGCTGGACATGCTTTGGAGATTATTCAGGCGGATGCTTTAGCGAGAATGTATAGATTTCTCTGATATGATGTGGTATTTCAGACGGGAAGTGATGACCACGGAATGAAGAACCGAAATACAGCAAAGGAAAAAGGGCTAGAAGTCAGAGATTTTATCGCTCAAAATCTTCAGCTTTTTAAGTCGTTATATGAAAATTTAGAAGTTTCTTATGATATTTTTTTGAGTACTTCAGATGAGCAGATGCACTATCCTGGAGCAAAACTTATGCGAGAGAGACTCGTCGCAGCAGGGGATATCTACAAAAAATCCTATGAAGGTCTCTATTGTGAGTGATGTGAGTCTATGAAGCTTGAGAAAGATCTCATCGACGGAAAATGTCCAGATCATCCTACCAAAGAACTCCAGCATATTCAAGAGGAGAACTACTTTTTTAGACTTTCAAAATATAGAGAAAAAATCGCTGAGCTCATTCGTGAAAATGCCTACCAAATTGAGCCAGAAATTAGAAAAAATGAAATCCTTGCATTTTTAGAAAAAGCTGAGGACGTAAGCTTTTCTCGTCAGACTTCTAAAATGCCGTGGGGAGTTCCAGTTCCTAATGATGATGAGCATGTAATGTATGTTTGGTGTGATGCGCTTACAAATTACCTTACAGGAATTGGATTTTGACGCAATGAGGGATGGAAAAACTATTGGCCTGCGGATATCCATATTATCTGAAAGGATATTTTGAGGTTTCATGCAGCATTTTGGCCAGCAATGCTTCTTTCGGCAGACTTGGAGTTGCCAAAGACGCTTTTAGCACACGGACATCTCACACTCAATGGTGCTAAAATGTCAAAATCAACCTGAAATGTAATTGATCCAGCGGAAATTATCCAGCAGTGGGATAGAGATCCTTTTGTATTTAATCTTTTGTACGATGTTTCACTCAATGCTGACTGAGATTTCTCACTTCAGAGGCTCGAAAATGTATATAATAGTATGCTGATCTGAGCTTGGGGGAATCTGGTAAATAGAGTAGTGAACCTTTGCCAAAAATATGGAATTATACAAGGAGTTGCTCATCAGCAGCTTTTAGAAGAGATAAAAAAAGCTGACACAATTCAGGATTTTGATGCTTTTTTATGAACTATTGAGGAAAAGTATCTTAAAACTTTTAATATCCAAGGATATCTACAAGAGCGATATAAAACTGTTCAGTTTGCAAATGAGTTTATTACGCACTCTGAGCCATGGAAAAAATATAAGGAAGAGGAGACGAGAGGAGTCGCAATCAGGGATTTGGAGTTTCTTCTCTATATTATTAAGAATTTGGCATTACTTTCAGCTCCGATTCTGACCCAAGGATTTAGAAAATTGCAATCAATCCTCGGAATCCCAGAACTTACGGCTATTGATACCGCTCACAATCTTGATTTTGAAAAGGTGAAGACTGCCTTATCTCTTAAAAAGTTTTCAGTGCAGCTCGCACCAGAAATTTTGTATCAAAGAAAGGAAACAGAAAACTAAAAATACCAAAAAAATCTGATGAAAAATTCCTCTTACTTTTTGTGAGAGGTTTTTTCGTAAGTTGAGAACTGGAAAAATAGACAACTAAAAAAAGTGATCAAAAATTTGCAAAATCTGAAAAAACGAATATACTTATATCGTCATCAAGGCAAGCAAGATTACTTCTCAAAAAGAAGTCTTCAACTTCCTGATGTACGCATTCCTTTCCCTCATAAGGGGAGAGTAGTGCTGAAAATGAGTTCTTTACCAGCCTTTATTCACAAAAATTTTGAACTTGCTGTTTTTCTTTTTTGTGCTGTAAATGAAAGGTTTGATGCTGATCCTCGTTGATCCGTGTATGCTTTTATTTACTCTAAGATAGCGATTGAATCTAACATTCGCTACCAATGATGAGTTATGCTCTCTTTTGAAGAGATGTGTCATTCATCAGCCAAAAAGGAAAAGTCTGATTTCTTGTCTCTTCTTTCTTATAAGATGAAAGGGAGCTATCTTGAGTACTAAAGGTGCTGGAGATACCAAGGAATCAGGTTTTGCTAAATCCCTTAAAAACGATACTCACCTCTAGGGATAATCAAGGAATTCTAAATATAAGGTAAAACCGACCTTGTTAACTTAGATACTTCCGCTATTCATAGAGTGGTTATTGAGGGCGAGTTAGAAAATCAGTCGAGAATTCACTATTTTGATAGCATATCGTTGGAAAGTCAGGAAAAGTTTGAAATCAGGTTTTTCAAGAGGTTTTCCCTTTCCTACTCTTAAGATCAAGTATGATCCAGTATTGCTAGTTACTATCCTAGAAATACTTCTTCAACTCCTTAAGATAAAAGATACTGTTTATTTGCTGTCTAATGGTTCTTACTCTCTGGGATTGCCTAGAGCATTAGACGACAAAGGATTTAAGAGATCCTTTGGCTCTCTGAGGCATGTGATAAAGGCTTACTCATTTCCTCAATGAGAAGTAGTTTAGTATCCTACTTCTTTTTTTTATTATTATTGTTATTCTCACCATAAATAGCAGAACTATCTTAGTATAAAAAAAAGAGAAGAATTCAGACTTCTCTTTTTTATTTCTTTCAATGTTAGCTTCAAACAATCACTTTACTAGGAATAATAACCAAAGTTTCTTCTCCATCTTTGAAAACAAAACCTTGCTCAAATTCCTGAATAATCTTTCCTTTAAGTTCCTCATCTTCAGTAGCCTGCATGCTCACTGGTTCATGAAACTGAGGATCTGGAGCCAGTCCAACTGCAGGAATTGCCTCAATCTTGATCGCTTCAAGGTTTTTCAAGAACCCATCATACATCATTTTGATTCCTTTCCCCATAGAGGTTTCCTGCTGCTCAGGAGTGAGATTCAGTAGAGACTTTCTCAGATTTTCAACCAAGGGCAAAAACTTCTTTGCTACAGTAATGGTTGCATCACGGTTTGCATTCTGAATTTTTTGCTCTGTCTGCCTTTGCAAAATATCAAAATCTGATTTAAGATGTAGATAGGCAATTTGAGAGTTTTTTGCGATTTCTTCTTTCTCCTTGATTTGATTGGTAAGGTCCTTGACCTGAGAAAGCAAGTCGCTATGAGCTGATTCTTCCTCGTCTTTTTGTTTAATCTCCTCAAGCATTTCCTCTAGTTCTGGAGCCTCTTGAGTTTCAACTTCAGGAGCTAGATTTTCTGTATTTTGAATATTTTGATTAGTGATATCAGTCATAAAGCATTACAATACGAATAAAAAAACTGAACATGCTAAGTATAAAATTCCAGTCTTGTATTTCAAGCTATTTTTGCTCGTAGTACCATTCAGCAAAGCTCATTTTCTTCTCATACAGCTCTGTTGCAAGCTTTACTCCCAAGTATCTCCAATGCCAAGGCTCAATCATTTTCCCATCAATCTCAACTCCTTTTTGGTAGGTATTATGAAAACCTCGTTTGTGTGCGTTATTTCTCATCCATTCAAAACTTGTACTATCAAGTCTTCTCCCATTTACTCCCAGATCAATAGCTAGGCCTGCTTGATGTTCACTACTCCCAGCTTCAGCACAATGATGAGCGTGGCAGCTTCCATTCATTTTCTTTTGAAAATCATAACTTCTAAAAGTACTTGTAATACTGATTTTTTTCTTCTTATTGGATGCAGACCAAAAGTGTCGAGCCATATCAGCAAATTGCTCTCAGGCTTCTTTTCTAAGTTTGAACTTCCTTGCGTTATTAAAGGTAAAGTCTGAAGGTATCGACTCTAAATCACTAGGAGTATAGCTTCTATCGTTAAAAAAATGCGTAGTATCTAGAAACTTCTGATAGGAACTATCACTATTTAGATCATAAGAAGAAAATGCTGATTCGATCTTTGTTTTAAATTCAGATGAAAGTTGTTGTTCAAGAACAATCGGATCTAATTGTTCAATTGACATGCCACTCATGGCATCTCCACTTAGTATCCCACTTCCGAGTAATAATGTTAACATTGTTACTGTTTCCATAATTTTTATTTTTCTCAACTAAAATAGTATTATTTTCTCATTGCCTTTGCACAGCAAAATGCACTTGTCCAGCACCACTGAAGATTATATCATCAAGTTTTCCCAGTGATATTCAGCGCTTCTCAGAGAAGATATATTCAAGGCAGCTTTTTAAGCTCAAAGTTCTCATTCACTTCTTCCATTAGAAGTCCTCAGCTCATAACTTTTGCCTCATCCCAGCTTCTAAGCGCTATTGGAGTGAGCGTCATCGTGTAATTTCTTAGTCCTTTAGGTGCTCTTAGATATGCTAAAAGCCTTTTTGTAATCTGATCTTTAGTGATCAAAAGTCTGACTTTTGCTTTCTTTTTGAGCTCTGGATCAAGATATCCTAGCCAAAGTGAAGCATTAAAGATTCCAGGTCCTGATATCCCCCAGTGCGTAAAAAGAACCGTATGCTCCTCTTGATAAACAGTCTTATCTCCTAAGGTGAGCTTGATTTCTGCGGAGACTGAACTTCATGAGAGAGAAGAAAGGTCTTCCTTCGTCTCGAGTCAGCAAAGAGCTGGAGCTGGCGTATGAATAGCGATATCCTGCTCTTTTCAGAAAACAGAAATAAAATCTGATCCTCACACTTTCGGAAAGGATTGACCTCCTGTTGCAATAATCACCCCTTTTGACTCAAAAGTTCCTTGATTAGTCCTGATAAGATAATAATCAAGCTGTTTTTGAATTCAGATAACTCCATGATTATATTCAATTTCAGTTAGATTTTTCTTATTTTCTTCTAATAGAAAGTCCAATAGCTCTCTAGCTTTATTGCTTTTGAGGAGCATTCTTCAAAAATCCTCTTGCTGGCTCTGAATTCAATGATCTTCTAAAAACTTGATCATATCTTTTGGTCAAAACTGAGAAAAGTAGCTCTTTAATCTCTCAGCCTGATCTCATACATAGGTTTTATCAGATACATTGATATTGGTAAAATTACACCTTCATTTCCCAGAGAGTAAGATTTTTACCCCAGCTGAACTGTTCTTTTCCAAGATACATTTCTTCCATCCCCTTGGCAAGAGCATTCCACAAAAGAGTCCACTTGCCCCAGCTCCAATAATACAGCAGTCTAGCATAGGATTCTAGAGAGTAAAAAACACCTTTTCTATTGCCTGAATCACAGCATCGCCAAAATGCACAAACAACAGATAAGAAAAGATAAAGCATCCACATCCAAGCAATGCTCAAATGATGATATCAGTTACCCAGTGCACTTTGATATACCATCTACTCCATCATACTATGATTCATCAGATCAGAGCTAGAGTATAAAGTATCCAAGCAAAGTGATTTTCCAAAACCCAAGATCATGCCATAGCCAAGGAAAGGAAAAAAACGAAACCAGCGGTTGTATGCCCACTTGGAAAGCTATAGTCTTTAAATTTGAGTAATGCATCTTGAGGTCTAGGTCTTTGTGTGATTCTTTTTACAGCTCGAAATCCAATAGAAGCAGAAATCATACTGCAGAAGACAATTCCTAAAATATGTCTCTGACCTGCTAAAGCGAGTATTATGCCAATAATAGCATAGAAAATACTGACAGTAAGTGGGCTAATTGCATGATTAATTCGGAGTGCGAACCTCTCTTTTCATGGGGTTCTAGGTTTTTTGAGTTGAAGATGCTCATCGATTTTTAGAAAGAGTTTCGGAAAAATAATCATCAGAATTGTTACACTGAGGACTATAGTTCAGATGATAATACTGAGATATGCTAAAATCTTTGGAGTCATCTTTGTTTGGTATTTGAATATTCAAAAGTTCAAAAATCTGAATTTTATGCTTCTGCAACAGCTTTTGCAACGAGTTCTGCAACATCTTTATCTAGTGCAGATGGAATAATCTCAAGTTCATTTGGATTTTGTACATATTTTGCCAATGCCTCAGCAGCTGCGATCATGTGTTTCTGTTCAACCTGAGCGATCCTTGCCGAAAGTAGTCCCTTGAATAGTCCAGGGAAAACAAGGACATTATTGATCTGATTTGGATAGTCTGATCTTCCTGTTGCGATGATACTTGCACCTCATTTTCTCGCTTCTTCTGGAAGGATTTCTGGTTCTGGATTTGACAGAGCAAAGATGATTGGATCAGAATTCATTGTTTTTACTTCTTCAGCAGAGATGAGATTTGGTTTGCTCACTCCCACAAATACATCAGCTCAACGGAGAGCATCAGCGAGATTCCCAGTTGTCCCCTCAAGATTTGTTTCAGCCCACAGTGCCTTATATGTATTCAAATCAGTTCTTCAAGCATGGATAATTCATTTACTGTCTGTCATTACAATATGATTTGCTCCGTAGCTATGCAAAAGCTTTGCAATACTGATTCCAGCAGCACCAGCACCAGCAACAACGATTTTGATATTTCAAATTTCCTTTTTTGTGAGTTTTAATGCATTGATGAGTCCAGCAAGCACAACAATTGCAGTTCCGTGTTGATCATCATGAAAAACTGGAATATTAAGCCTATTTTTGAGCTCTTCCTCAATATAAAAACAGTTTGGAGCTGAGATATCTTCTAGATTAATCCCTCCAAAGCTTGGAGAAATGTTTTCAACGAGTTTAATAATCTCCTCAGGATCTTGCGTTTTAAGAACAAGAGGAACCGCATCAACTCCTCCAAAGGCTTTAAACAGAACAGCTTTCCCCTCCATGACAGGAAGCCCAGCAAGTCCTCAAATATTCCCTAGTCCGAGAACTGCACTTCCATCAGAAATAACGGCAATAGTTCTCCCTTTCCAGGTATAGTCATAAGCAAGTTCAGGATTTTTTTCTATTTCTAGGCATGGTTGAGCTACTCCAGGAGAGTAGTAGGTTGACATATCTTCTCTAGTATTGAGTGGAACTCTAGAAATCATCTCAACTTTCCCCTTATATTTTTTGTGTTCTTCTAAAGAACGAGTATAATAATTTGTCATATCATATCATGTAGATTAAAATATCTTTGTATGGTAGTTTTTTTTCTTGTTATTGCAAGGCTAAATCTTTTTAGAAAAAGCTTTCTCAAAGATAGATGAGAAAGCTTTGAAATAATGTTAACTATCCTGAGCTGATTTTAGTTTTTTCTCCTCCCTCAAGATAAAGAGAAAAAAGAGTATTCCAAAGATAATGCTGCAGGGAAGTGCATAAATAGGGAGATTAAATGATTCCATCATGATATAGTAAACCAAACTCCCAAGAGCACCAGCTACTAGTGCATACACAAAAACATCCCAACTCCGATTTAATAAAATACCTAATTTCATACTACTTTAAATTTTTATATTATGAAGCGTCAGTATACGGATTTTAAGTAGAAAATCAAAACAAAAAACCTGACCTTTTGAGTCAGATTTTTTATCTTTTTTGAGAAACTAGTTAATACCACCAGTAAGTGTGTTAAGCGTAACAATATCTCCTACTTCTTTGTGAAGTGGCACCTGAATCTCCATTCCAGTTTCAATAGTTGCTGGTTTAGTTCCAGATTGAGCTCTATTCCCTTTGATTCCAGGCACAGTCTCGATAATTTCATAACTAATAGTTGAAGGAAGGATGACATTGATAACATTTCCCTTATAGATTTGGATAAATACATCGAGATTATCCTTGAGATATCCTGTGATATCATCAATCTTTTCCTTATCAAGTTCATGGATTTCTCCAGTATCATTTTCCATAAATGAGTAAGTGTTTCCTGTATTGTAGAGATAAACCGCATTCTGAGTAGAAATATCGGCCTGATCCATTGTTGTACCTGATTTTACGGTTACATTTTGTACTCCATTTGTGATCAGATTTCTTACTTTATAGGTATATGAACCCTGTCTTTGCTGCATCTGCATAAATGAAAGGTCAAGTACCTTAAAAAGCTGACCATCCATCTCAAGAACAGTTCATTTTTTTACTTCTGCTGCATCAATTTTAACCATACTATCTTAGTCAATAAATAAAAAGCTGAATTTGAGCATAGTGATTTTGTCTTTGTTTGCAAGCTTTTCTCTTAAGTCCTTCATCTTACTTCTCCAAGAGCTCTTTAATGAGTCTCTGTCCCTCACTAGATACTTTGAAATGTTTTTCTCAGAGCTGAACGATCCTTTCTCCAGGATAACCTTGTATGATTTTTGCAAGCTTTTCAATAATTTCAATATGTTCTGGAAGTTTAAATGAGAGTGTGTCTTCAGCTTTTTCTTCTAGTTTTGCGATCAACTTATCTGTAAAGCTAGGAGTTTCTCATTCCTCCTGAACTGCAAATTTCTCGAGTCTTTCTCTAGCATATTTGATGTCCTCTACAGCAGGAATGTCCTCAGGCATTGTCCCTCAAAGTTCTTGAATCGTTTCTCTGATCTTCTTCCCTACTTCAAAATGTGCTTGACTAGCCTTTTCTTGTCATTTTATAGCTTCTCTTTTGATTTTTGCCTCAGCCTGCGTTGCGCGGAAGAGGTTTGCCGCGAGTTCCTCACTACTCATATGATCTAGCATATTATCGCTCGCATTGATATTCTTTTTCTCGATGATATCCTTCTTCTTCATGCCATAAAGTCCTTGATACCCAGAATCATAGAAGGTTGCATAATCATACACCCCAGCTCATCTGGCTGTACTGAAAAGTTTCTTGTTGTGCTTGGTCATTTCGTCCCTGAGCTCCAGTCTCTTTTGATCTTCCAAATACTGAGCAGAAAGTTCTTGCTGCCTAGTCTGCAAAGCAAAATAGCTCTGTCCGAGGGCTACGATTTCCTTGCTCGGATCTGCATTTTGAATAATAAGATAGCAGGCATAACGACTGAGCTTCCAACTTTTTAACTCTCTAGTGGCACCAGATCAGATTTTTACCCTTTCCGTAAATTCATTAAAATGATTAGCGACCGTTTGTCAGCTATTTTTGCAGGCGGTCTTTGCTTTCTGAATTACTTTAGAAAAATTCGTGAAATCAGCATATTCAAGTGTTTTTGCTAGTTCCCTAGCATGCCGATATTCCTTCCCATATTCATTAACCCTTTTGATTTTTTCAAAAACCTGTGGATCCATCTAGTGTTTATTAGTAGATAAAAAGTCTGAAACCAGATTTTTTATTTTTCTTGTTGTTTCCTTGTATTCTCCAGTATGAGAACTCCTATTCAATATCGATAAAGTGCGATTCCAATCCACCCTCCTACAAAGCAAATAAGAAGATTGATAAGTGCCAAATAATCTGTAGGAACTTGAGGTGTATAATAAAATTTAAAGAAGATACTTACAATAGGGGGAAGGAGAGTCGAAGCCCGCTTTCTTTTTTCTTTTTGTTCGAGTTTTACTGCAAGTACATACCTGAAAATTGACAGAAATGTTCAAGCTATAAATGGATTTCTTGCGATCCGTCAGTATATTGGCTCTTGATCATTAATATTTGCTACAAGCAAAATCACGAACCGAACGAGCGAAAAAACTGTATCAATCAAAAGTTTTTTGATAATGTTATGTTCTGACATCCTTGGTTTTATCACTAAATACAGCTTCAAGTATACAAAAATAATCAGCTATATCAAGGAGTATTTCTGATCTTTCATTGGAAAAGGTCTGATTTTTTTGCTTTAAAAATATTTTAGAGTATACTTAGAATAAGGATTTTTTATATCTCTTACCCAATATAATATGGAAAATAAGTTCATGGAGAGTTTTAATGCTGATACGAGGTATAGTCAGCAACTACAAATTTTACAATCTAAGTATGGATATCTCACTCAAAACTTGTCCGAAGAAAAGAAAGAGAGGTTTACGAATCTTCTCGCTGATAAGTATGGGGTTGAGTTGAAAGGTGATACCATACAAGAGAAGCGAGAAGATCTCAAGACCCAAGGAATTATGGAGGTTTTGGGTCAAATACCAGTTGAAAGACATAAAGAATGTGTCAATGAAATATTTGGATGAGAGATGGACTCTTTATCTAAAAAGGTTCTCCTCGCTGATGTTCAGCGTTATTTGACGATAAAAAAGGAGAAAGAGGATGAAGGTTTAAAAACTATCGAGAGAGAACAGGCTTATCTAGTTCATGAACATATTAAGCAGATTATTGCTTCACAGCTAAGAGATGCTTTAGTAGAGAGAGATAAGCTTCTAGAGCCAGAAAAGTCCGAAAATCCAGATGATAGTCGACTCGAAGAAGATTCTCAGAATTCTCTTTCTCAGCTTTTAAAAGAAAAATTTATTGATCCGATCGTATATTTTCATGCTATTCAGAGTATTTTTAGAAAGTATAATTATATTCTTACAGATAGGGATATTTGAACGCTAAAGTCTATGCTCAAAGATCTTAGTGAAGGAAGGATGATATTTTTGAGTGGAGATACTGGATCAGGTAAGACAGAGCTAGCTCTTTTGGCATCTAAGCTTTATCTCGAGTCAAGAGGAATTCATGATAAAAAGAGAGCACCAGTTCTTGTCTCAGGAAGTAAAGAGACTACAATTCAAGACCTTACTATAGAAAAGATTATTTCATCAGAAAATATGATGAGTGTTTCTAACGATAATATTGAATGGGAGGGGAGAAGTCGTGAAGATGCTCAGAATAATCTTATAAACCTTGTTAAGGAGATGAATGCTTTCAAGAGGAATGCTTGTGAGGAAATTGATAGAGATGAGACGCTCACTCCAGAGGAAAAAGATCAAGCAAAAAGAGATATTCAGAATATGGATCTAGAAAAATATAATATCTTTACCAAGTATCGTGTACAAGGAATAATCAAGGCTATGCATGATGGAGTTCCTTTTATTTTAGATGAAATGAATGCCATTGATCCTTGAGTTTTAACTAAACTAAACTACTATCTCACGAGAAAAGTATGAGATGAGGTTGCGCTGCCAAATGGGTTAGGGTCTTTTGTAGTAAAAGATGGTTTTTGTATTATTGCGACAGGAAATGATCCTAAAGCAAATAGTAGAAAAAAGATGTATGGTAGTAGGTATGAGCTCGATCAAGCTTTGATCAATCGTATGAGGACCATAAACAAGAACTATCCTGAACAAATTGACTTAAACTATACTACAGATACAACATCAGGTATGAAAAAAGTAGAAGAGACTATCCCTGAGTATATGTCCCAGAACGAAATTTATGGATTGATTCTTATGCTTCTTTTTGATTTTGATAAGAAAGGGGAAAAGTCAGAATTTTCTAGACTTGTTGCTTCAGGAAAAGCATGATTTGAAGTGATGAAAGAATCGTTCATCGGTAAAAAGCCAATCGCTAACAAGGAAAACTTTTTTTCAGATCTAAAACGTCTAGCTGTTTTTGTAAAGAAGATTCAGGATGCATTCCAAAAAAAGACAGTATTGTGCGAGGGAGTGGATATCGGAAATCTAATTGAGTCAACAGTGCTTTCTATGAGGCAGCTTAGGGAGATTGTAAAGGATTATCAGAGTGATACAAAATCATTATTTTATCATATTTACAACAAATTTCTAAGTAGTGGAAATGGTAATGAGAATGAGAAAAAATGAATGATCTATGCTCTTAAGGCATCAGATCTCTTACCATGAAATCTAAGTCTTAAGGCATCAGATCTCTGAGCTGTTGAAGAAGAACTTCGTACAATCTTTCTAGAGGAGAAAAACTCTGGAAATAAGTCCTCTCTCCTCAATATGCACAATCCGAAAGTTCCTTTCAGTAATAAGCTTCTTGATTCAAAACTTTTACTGACTAAGCAGGATATCTGCGAAGAATACTTTGGGGCAGAACTAGATGATATTGATGATAAAATGATGAAGGGAGATGAGTATGCGAAATTTAAGAAAGTAAAAATGGAAGAGAATTCAGGGGAGTCTGATCAAAATTGAGTAATCGAAGAAAATCAGGTTTCCCTTACAGCCGTGAAGGAACTTAGCAATGAGCTCAAAAATCAGATTGAGGCATTTGAAGATGCTCCAGAGAAAAATGCGTTTTTGAATTCACTCCCATTTGTGCCCTATCAGATTTTGGAGTTTGCAGCAAGAGAACTTTCTGAGACCGATAGACAATTTTCAAATGATGACCTTTCTACACTCTATGAGATTTTAAATGAAATATTAAATGCTATCTTTGGTGGATCGGAGGAGACATTCGATGAAAATCGTGTTTATAAATTATCTCGTATCGTATGGAAAAAATAGAAAACTATTCTCAGCTAGAGAGATATATCAGTCCACTTCACGAAACACTTTCGGAGGAGGGAAAAAAGAAACTAGCGGATATCCTGACTTTCTCAGATCCTCTGAAGGAAAAATGAGCCGAGGCGAGGAAGAAATTCTGGTCAAAATATGATAGAGATCAATTCCTCCTCCAGCTCAGACATGCTGAAAAGAAGAGGGAGGAATTGGTAAAAGAAAATTATCAGAACCTAGAAGAAATCTGATTTTTCACTCGATGAAAGAAAAAACAGGAGAAGTTTATCGCAGAATATTTGAAGGCTTTATCTCTGTATGAAGAGATAGTGGAAAGTCCTAAACAGAAAGAGGAGCGGATCACATGGGAGGAAGTTCAGAAGACTGGCTTTAGAGAGTGAGTGACTTTGAGTTTGGATGGAAATGGAATCTGAGCTGAGTGAGCGAAGGCGATTTCGGAGATGGAACTAAAGGAGTGAGTGACTTTGGATTTGAGTTATAATGAAATCTGAGATGAGTGAGTGAAGGCGATCTCGAAGGTGGAGTTGAAGGAGTGGATGAGTTTGAATTTGGAAGGTAATGAAATCTGAGATGAGTGAGCGAAGGCGCTCTCGAAGATGGAACTGAAAGAGTGAGTGACTTTGTATTTAGGATCCAATAATATCTGATCAGAGTGAGCGAAGGCGCTTTCAGAGATGGAACTGAAGGATTGAGTGACTTTGGATTTTGGTTATAATAACATTTGAGATGAGTGAGCGAAGGCACTTTCGAAGATGGAGTTGAAGGAGTGAGTGACTTTGGATTTGAGAGATAATGGGCTCTGGGAAGAGTGAGAAAGTATCCTCGAAAACTGGGTTGCTGATGCGAAGGCGAGAGGGATTAATTGTGAGGTACTATTTTAGAGAGGAAAAATTGTCTTTTATTATTAAATTTTTTTGAAGATGAATAGTAAAGAGAGGAGATTGAATGAAGAAAAACTTATTACTCCGCTTCATGAGGCACTTTCGGAGGAGGGGAAAAAGAAGCTAGTGGATATTCTAAGGTTTTGAGATGCTTTGAAGGAAAAATGAGCGGAGGCGAGAAAGAAATTCTGGGCAAAATATGATAGAGACCAATTCCTCCTCCAGCTCAGATATACCGAAAAAAAGAAAGAGGAATTGATAAAAGAAAATCATCAGAAACTGGAAGAAATCTGATTTTTTACTCGATGAAAGAAAAAACAGGAGAAGTTCATTGCAGAATATTTGAGAGATATAGCTCGTTATGGAGAGATAGTGGAAGAGAGATGACAGAAAGAGGAGAGAATCACTTTAGAGGAAGTTCAGAAGTCCGGTTTTAGAGCGTGAGTAATTTTGGGCTTGAATTGAAAGAGCATTTGAAATAAATGAGCGGAGGCAATTTCGAAGATGGAGTTGAAGAAGTGAGTAACTTTGGATTTGAGCCATAATAGCATCTGAGATGAGTGAGCGGAGGCACTTTCAAAGATGGAACTGAAAGAGTGAGTAACTTTGGATTTGGGTAAAAATAGCATCTGATCGGAGTGAGCGAAGGCGCTTGCTGAGATGGAACTGAAAGAGTGAGTGACTTTGAATTTGTGGAATAATCGTATCTGAGATGAGTGAGCGAAGGCGATTTCAGAGATGGAACTAAAAGAGTGAGTGACTTTGAAATTGAGTAAAAATAGCATCTGAGATGAGTGAGCAGAGGCGCTTTCGAAGATGGAACTAAAGGAGTGAGTGCGATTAATTTTGACCAATAATGACATCTGACCAAAGTGAGCAGAGGCGCTTTCGAAGATGGAACTAAAGGAGTGAGTGTGATTAAATTTGATCAATAATGACATCTGAGATGAGTGAGCGAAGGCACTTTCGAAGATGGAACTGAAAGAGTGAGTAACTTTGTATTTAGGGAATAATAACATCTGAGATGAGTGACGAAGTATCCTCGAAAATTGGGTTGCTGATGCGAAGGCGAGAGGAATTAATTGTAAGGTGAATTTTTTGAGATCATAATTTATATTTGTAAGTATTCGTATGGAAAAGACTAGGTATGTAAAGGAGCATCCTTTAGAGAAGGAGTTGAATGAATTTGTGGAAAAGTATAGGCAGAATCTCAATAAATTTATTTGATATCAAGATAAGGTTTCTTTTAAGATTGATGATCAGGCTTCAACCTTTTATTTTAGTCCAAAAGAAAAGTTGATTGCTATCCCTGAGAATTGGTTTAGAAAATATCTTGCAGATAGAGAAAATCCAGAGCATCTCTTGACTGCTAAACTAACAATGGCACATGAAATGGCACATTTTAGAGATATGCTTAGAGAGAAGATTACTCTGGGAGAGGGGAGTATGTATGAGGTGCTTAAGAAACTCTCTACCAAAAAAATTGATCTCGGAGGAGGGGAATATATTCCGATGGGAGAGAGGATTCATTGCTTTTATAACTGTGTAGATGATATTATCGTTAATCAGGAAGTGATGAATTTTATTCCCTTTGGACTGAATAAGGAAGATTTTCACAAAGATTATCAGACTTCTGCATTTGCAGATTATATTCCTAAGGAGTGATGAGATTTTTCTCAGTCTCCTGATTGATCTTATGTTCCCGTTGAGGAGGGAAAATGAACTCATCAGCTAAATACTACAGAGCCCGTAGATTATCGTAATCGTCCTGCTGATCAAGCGCTCTCATATTATTTTCTGAGAGATGCAATGGTTAGAGATCAAAAGATACTATTGCCAGAGGATCTTAAGAATATACTTTTTCAGCAGAATATACTTTTTCAGCAAGAAGAAAGAAAACGTCCTTGGAAAGAAAGTTATGCTCAGGCTTTAGAACTTTTGACTAGAGAGATAGAGAACGCTGAGAAAAGTTCAGATCCAAAAATCCAAGAAACGTACCAAAAACTGAGGAGTGCACTCTATCATCAAAAATCAAAACTTCATCCAGCCGATCAACAGCGTCTTATCTTTAGCGTCTGCAATGAAATTAAAAAATCTGGGAAGTGGGATACTTCACGTATGAATCCAGCGACAATAAGTCTTTATGACATTATTCATCTTTTGAATATTAGTAAGGGACAGGATCATGATCATCAATTATGCGTGATGCCTTCATTAAGATATCGTCTATATGAAGGGGTTTTTGAGCCTATTTTAGAAACTTTAGTTTTAGTGGATGCACTAAAAAATGGAGTGTCTGATAGTGGGAATTGAGAAGGAAATTGAGAAGGAAAGTGAGAAGGAAATTGAGAAGAAAAGTGAGAATGAAAGTGAGAAGGATCTTGAACAGAGACAGCCCTCTATCCAGATATTGCTTCTCGCCTGAGAGATCTGGAGGAGGCAGCAGACTATCAAAATCAGAAAGAAAATGAAAAAAAACTTATTCAACAGCAGAAGAATACCGGAAGAAAACTTTCTTCAGTGCTGGATAATTTCTGAATTTCTGAGGAAGAGGCTGAACTATCTCGTAAGATAGAGAAAAATGCTGAACCATATATTCAGAATCTTACAGATATGTTGTATGCTGAGCTTTCAACTGTAGATTTTAGGTTTCAAAATGAGAAGATTCTCTCAACAAGCTGAAATCTGAATTATAATGCCTTTACTAAAGCATTTCCTGACCTTTATTTTGGTGGAGATTTTTCAAATGAGAAGATTTATGAAAAAAATAGTACTGTCGAGAACCTTGATGATGAGCTGAAAAAACTTCTTTTCTATTTTGTGATTGATGTATCTTGATCGATGAATGGCTTTAAGGGGGAAAAAGGATTGGTAAACATTATTGTAACCGCGCTTACTTATGCACTCAAAAATGTTGAAGAAAGCGCAAAAGCTGTTCTTCAAGATCCTAATTATTCTATTCCTATAAAGTATGTCATCTATACTGATAGGGTAGTTTATTCTTCTACCAAGGAAAAGAAGTTACCTTATGATGCGGAATTGATGAAGGTTAATTCAATTATTACGGGAGTAGATGGCGGAACTAACGATGTTCAGTGATGGATGCAAATATCAGATTGTCTAATTGAAGATCTTAAATGAAAGGAAAATTATGGAGAAGAGATAAAAAAATGAGAGAGAAAACCTGTAGTGCTTCAAATTTCAGATAGTGATGTGACAGACTATGGACTCAGTGCCTTGAGGCAGCAGTTCTCTTCAGATCCAGATCTTAGGGAAATTCTCCCTAGTCTTTTGGCCAAGAGGATAATCTTGGGAGAGACGATATCTGAGGAGGAGATGAAGAAAGATAGGCTCTGGTGAAGTAGGATTGTTGTGGACGATAATGGAAATCCACTCACAAAAGGTGGTAAAAAACTCATCAATGTCAAGGAAGTGTGAATTCGCTCTCATAAAGATATTATTGAGCAGGTGAGTAAAATTTTTCAGAATTTGTTTATTGATATAAAAAAGAAGAAATAATTTTATCTCCTAAAACACTAAAAAAATGGCGAGGTCAGATGTTGAAGGACTATGATTACAGATAGAGAGATATATCAGTCCGCTTCACGAGACACTTTCGGAGGAGGGGAAAAAGAAGCTAGAGGATATCCTAAAATTTTGAGATACTTTTAAGGAAAAATGAGCAGAAGCGAGGAAGAAGTTTTGGTCAAAATATGATAAGAAACAATTTCTCCTCCAGCTCAGATATACCGAAAAAAAGAAAGAGGAATTGATAAAAGAAAACCATCAGAAACTGGAAGAAATCTGATTTTTTGCCCGATGAAAGAAAAAACAGGAGAAGTTTATTGCTGAATATTTGGGAGCTTTATATCACTATGAAGAGATAGTGGAAGAGGATGAACAGAAAGAGGAGAGAATCACTTTAGAAGAAGTTCAGAAATCTGGCTTTAGAGAGTGAGTGACTTTGAATTTGTGCGATAATAGCATCTGAGCAGAGTGAGCGAAGGCGCTCTCGAAGATGGAACTAAAAGAGTGAGTGACTTTGGATTTGAATTGGAATGAAATCTGATCAGAGTGAGCGAAGGCAATTTCAGAGATGAAACTGAAAGAATGAGTGACTTTGAATTTTGGATGGAATAACATCTGAGCAGAGTGAGCGAAGGCTCTTGCTAAGATGGAACTGAAAGAGTGAGTGGCTTTGAGTTTAGAAAGTAATGAAATTTGAGTAGAGTGAGCAGAGGCGATCTCGGAGATGGAGTTGAAAGAGTGAGTGACTTTGAATTTAGAAAGTAATGAAATTTGAGTAGAGTGAGCAGAGGCGATCTCGGAGATGGAGTTGAAAGAGTGAGTGACTTTGAATTTGAGCGATAATAACGTTTGATCAGAGTGAGCGAAGGCGCTTTCAGAGATGGAATTAAAGGATTGAGTGACTTTGGATTTGAGAGATAATAGCATCTGAGATGAGTGAGCGAAAGCGCTCTCGAAGATGGAACTAAAGGAGTGAGTGAGATTGGATTTGGGAGGTAATAGCATCTGATCAGAGTGAGCGAAGGCGCTCTCGGAGATGGAGCTGAAGGAGTGAGTGAGTTTGGATTTGGCTCATAATAAGATCTGATCAGAGTGAGCGAAGGCGCTCTCGGAGATGGAGTTGAAGGAGTGAGTGGCTTTGAGTTTAGAAAGTAATGAAATTTGAGTTGAGTGAGCTAAGGCGTTCTCTAAGATGGAGCTAAAAGAGTGAGTGAGATTGGATTTGAGAGATAATGAAATTTGAGATAAGTGAGCGGAAGCGATCTCTAAGATGGAACTAAAGAAGTGAGTGACTTTGGATTTGGGCTATAATAACATCTGATCAGAGTGAGCGAAGGCACTTTTGAAGATGGAATTAAAGGAGTGAGTAACTTTGTATTTGGAAAGGAATGAAATCTGATCAGAGTGAGCGAAGGCAATTTCGAAGATGGAACTGAAAGAGTGAGTGTTTTTGGATTTGAGCGAAAATGAAATCTGAGCTGAGTGAGCGGAAGCGATGGCTCAGATGGAACTGAAAAAGTGAGTGAGATTGGACTTGAGAGATAATGAAATTTGAGATGAGTGAGCGAAGGCGCTTGCTGAGATGGAATTGAAAGAGTGAGTGGCTTTGAATTTGAGAGATAATAATATCTGAAATGAGTGAAGAAGTATCCTTGAAAACTGGGTTGCTGATGCGAAGGCGAGAGGGATTAACTGCAGCGTACTATTTTAGAGAGGGAAAATTATCTTTTATTATTAAATTTTTTTGAAGATGAATAGTAGAGAAAAGAGATTAGATGGAGAAAAACTTATTACTCCACTTCACGAGACACTTTCAGAGGAGGGAAAAAAGAAGTTAGCGGATATCTTGACTTTCTCAGATCCTCTGAAGGAAAAATGAGCCGAGGCGAGGAAGAAGTTTTGGACAAAATATGATAGAGATCAATTTCTCCTTCAGCTCAGACATGCTGATAAGAAGAGGGAAGAACTGATAAAAGAAAATCATCAGAAACTAGAAGAAATCTGATTTTTTACTCGATGAAAGAAAAAACAGGAGAAGTTTATCGCTGAATATTTGAGAGATATATCTCATTATGGAGAGATAGTGGAAAAGAGATGGCAGAAACAGGAGAAAATCACTTTAGAAGAAGTTCAGAAATCTGGCCTTAGAGAGCGAGTGACTTTGGATTTGGAAAGCAATCAAATCTGAGCTGAATGAGCAGAGGCGCTTGTAAAAAATCTGAAGCTTAGGGATTGAGTGACTTTGGATTTGAGTAAAAATGAAATTTGAGCTGAGTGAGCTGAGGCGATAGCAAAAAATCTGAAGTTCAAGGAGTGAGTAACTTTGAATTTGAGTTCTAATCAAATCTGAGATGAGTGAGCGAAGGC
>CAUSGX010000008.1:0-39972 GCA_963531535.1 uncultured bacterium | reverse complement strand
TCATATATTTCTGCATATGGGTGGAGGAGAGAGAATATAAATAATTTTACTTAAAGATGAATCCAATCTCTTGAAGCAATGCTTGAGATGCCTCAGGAGTACCTGCAGTACTTACAATTGTAAGCTGAAGTCCCATTGGAAGATTTACATCATCAACTCCAAGTTCAGGAAAAATATTATAATTCTGAAGTCAAAGATTTAGATTTCCCTTAGGATCAAAATTCTTCTTAGAAACTCCACTAAAATCTCTAATTCTTGGCAAAACCATCTTTGCAAACCTATCCAAGAAATCGTAAGCTCTTACTCCTCTCAAAGTAACCTTAAGCATTACAGGCATTCCCTCTCTAAGTTTGAAGTTAGAGATAGCCTTCTTAGACTTAATCAATACAGGCTTTTGACCAGTAATTCTGATCAAATTCTTTTCAAATTCTTCAAAATCTTTATGTCCCTTTCTTGTCACCAAAGAACCGATTCCCATAGAAACAATTACCTTGTCAATCTTTGGAACCTGATTGATATTCTTAAGTTGCAAATGATCCTTAAGTTTTGCAAACAATTCAGATTTTTTCATACCTAAACAATCAAAAATATTTAAAACAACTAATCAATAACCTTTCCATTTTTCTTAGCCTTTCTTACCTTCTTTCCATCCTTATTTACTTCTACAGCAATTTTAGTAGCAACCTTTTGGTCTGCAAGATAGTAAGCCACATTTGATACATGCAAAGGCAAAGTCTTCTTTACAAATCCTTGTCATTTCACAGCCTTCTTTACAACATTTACATCCTTAAGGTAAACCATATCTCCATCTACAGCTTCAATTACAGAAACCGCACCTTTAGACTTACCTGAAATAACAATTACTGGATCAGATTTTCTAAGCTTTTTCATCAGATAATACAATTACAAATAAATTTAATACGCTATTACAAAACTTCTTCCGCCATATTAGTAATATTTCTATAATTTTCTCTAAGCTCTCTTGCAACAGGTCCGAAAACTCTCTTACCAATAGGATTCATATTTCCTTTAGCATCCTTTGTAAGAAGAACAATAGCATTATCAGCAAACCTGATATAAGTACCATCCTTTCTAGCAATTTCCTTTTTTGTCCTTACAACAACAGCTTGACAAACCTGTCCTTTCTTTACTGAAGCCGCAGGAGTTGCCTCCTTAATAGCAACAACAACTCTATCTCCAACTCTAGCGATTCTTCCAGAAGATCCTTTCAAAACTCTGATAATTTTTGCCTTTTTTGCTTGGGTGTTATCAGCAACCACAACCAAAGATTCTTGTTGCAACATTCTCAAAAACTAAACAATCTAAAACTATAATACCTCTATAATATTCCACTTCTTCATCTTAGAGATAGGTTTTACCAATCTAATCTTTACAGTGTTTCCTACCTGTGCTTTATTTTCAACATTATGTGCAAAATACTTCTTTCTTACAACAAATCTCTTCTTGTAAATAGGATGCATTTTTACAGATTTTACCAAAACAACACAAGTCTGGTTCATCTTATCACTTACAACCTCTCCAATCAATTCCTTAATATTTTTTTCACCGATAATTGTCATTATGCATTAATCTTAGATTGTAAAACAGTATTGATTCTAGCGATCTTAACTCTCAAGTCTCCGATTTTATGAGTTTCCTTAAGTGCTCTCACGCTATTTTTCATTCTTAGTTCAAAGAGTTCCTGCTTCAGTTGTTTTCTCATAGCAACCAACCCCTTCACATCCTTAGAAATAAGTTCTTTCATAAACAAACCAGTTCCTTTCATCTCAAAAACACTTTAGTGGTATAAAAATATTACTTAATTTCTCCCTTCGCTACAAATCTTGCCTTAATTGGCAACTTTTTCGCAGCACTGATAATTACCTGTTCAGCTAACTCTCTAGAAAGTCCTGAAAGTTCAAATACGATCTTCCCCTTTCTTACTGGAGCCGCATAAATATCAACATCTCCCTTTCCAGATCCCATCGGCATTTCAAGTCCTTTTTTAGTAATAGGAGTATCAGGGAAAACTCTCATCCAAAGCTGACCAACCTTTCTTGTATGTCTAACAATAACCTTTCTGGCAGCCTCAAGTTGCTTATTAGTAAGGTATCCACTAGTAGTAGCCTTAAGCCCATATTCTCCAAATGCTACATAGTTTCCTCTAGCACTTTTTCCTTTCAATGATGGAACTATTTGCTTTCTATATTTCCATTTTTTTGGAGTCAACAACATGATAATAACAAATCTCAATTAAAAAATATACCAAATCTGAACCAATATCAACCGACTAAAAATTAGTCTAAATTCAGAGTTTTCTTTGCTTTCTTCTTTGTACCAGTAAGTACTCACTTTTCAATCCAAACCTTAATTCCAAGTACTCCGTACTTAGTCATAGCCTGAAGATAATGATAATCAATATCAGATCTAAAAGTCTGCAAAGATACTCTACCATCAATAAACTTTTCACTTCTAGCAATATCAGTACCTCCAAGTCTTCCTCCGATCTGAATCTTAATACCACTTGCTCCCTTTTCCATAACCCTAGAAAGTACTTGTTTTACAACCTTTCTATATGGCATTCTAGCCTCAAGTTGAGAAGCGATATATTCAGCCATAATCTTAGCAGAAAGTTCAGGAGTTCTTACTTCTTTGACAGTAATCTTAAAAGGCTTACCAAACTTCTTTGTCAATTCCTCTTCCAAAGCCTTAATCTTTTCACCATTTTTCCCCATAATAACACCAACCTTTGATGCGAAAAGAATAATTTCACCTTCTTTGAGAGTCTTTCTAATCACAACCTTAGCCACACCAGATCTAGCAAGCTTCTTTTCCAAAAAATCTCTCACTTTAATATCTTCAACAAAGAAATCTGCAGATAGTCTTCTTGTCTTTGCGAACCATTCAGATGGTCGTGATTTCATAATTCCAACTCTCATTCCTATTGGATTTACCTTTTGTCACATATTCACAAACTACTTAGTATTTAAAACAACTTTTACATAAGATCTATATTTCTCATAATGACTAATTCTTGATCTAGAAACAAATCTAACTCTCTTAATCTTTGGACCTCTTCCAACATAAATTCTATCAATAACAAGAGTATCAAGCTCCATTTTATCATTATGTACCGCATTAGCTGCAGCTGACTTTACAAGCTTATAGAGTACCTTAGCTCCCTTCTTAGGCATATACTCCAACATATCCAATGCCTTAACAACAGATTTTCATCTTACAAGATCTGCTACAAGATTCATCTTTTTCTCTGAGCAAAGTGCATATCTCAACTCTGCTGTAACCTGTTTACTCATAATACCATAAGATTTAATAGTTAAATACACATTCAGAAAAACCTGAATTTAATTAGAAAGGATGTCCTCTAAAGAGTCTTGTAGGAACAAATTCACCCAATCTATGTCCGAGCATATCTTCAGTTACATAAACAGTCACAAATTGTTTCCCATTATGTACCGCAAAAGTATATCCAATCATTTCTGGCACGATATGACAAGCTCTATCCCAAACCTTAATTACTTTCTTATCTCCAGTTTCGTTCATCTTTAGAAGCTTATTCATCAATTTCTCATTTACATAGAAACCTTTTTTAAGAGATCTAGCCATTTAACAAAATATATACAAATAAAATCCTTTCCAAAAAATTATTTTCTCTTTGAAACAATAAATCTATCAGACCATTTCTTTCCTTTTCTTGTCTTCATTCCAGAAGAAACAAGCTTTCCACTAAATGACTTAGGTCCTCTCTTTGAACCAATAGGAGAGTGAGCCTCTCATCCTCCAAGTGGATGGTCTACTGGGTTCATATTCTTTCCAAGGACTCTTGGTTTTCTACCAAGCCATCTCTGTCTACCAGCCTTACCAATAACAACATTTTTATGATCTCCATTAGAAATTTCTCCAATAGTAGCCCAACAATTCTCATTAAACTTTCTAACCTCTCCAGATGGCATTTTTACAAATACAACCTTCAAAGCTTCATCCCTACCAGCAATTGTAGCTACAGAACCAGCAGACTTAATAAGCTTACCCTCAGAAAAAGGAGTAATCTCAAGATTGAAAATATTCATACCTTCTGGAATATCCTTAAGCTGCTTTCTATTTCCAGGAGCAATTTCACTAGAAAGACCGTTAGCAACCTTCTGTCCTACAACAATACCCTTCCATGCCAACACATACCTCTTCTCTCCATCAACAAAGTTAAGAAGAGCAATTCTAGCAGTTCTATATGGATCATATTCAATAGAAGCTACCTTTGCAGGAATATCTAACTTATTATATCCCTTGAAATCAATGATTCTATAAAGCCTCTTATGACCTCCAGCCATAAATCTAGAAGTAATTCTTCACTGATTATTTCTACCTCCAGTTCTTCCAAGTGTTACTGTAAGAGATTTTTCAGGTCTCTTTGAAGTAATCTCTGAAAAATCATAACCAATCATGAACCTTCTAGAAGGAGTGTAGGGTTTATACTTTTTTACAGCCATCTAAATCACATACTTACAATACTAAATAATTCTTATACAGCAAATTCAATCTTTTGATCTTTTCCAAGAGTCACAATAGCCTTCTTGAAAGCTCTCTTTACAAGCTTTCTTCTCTCTCTTCCCTTGAATGCAGTATTCACAATATTAATCTTCACAGGATTAACCTTATAAAGATATTGAATAGCTACATCAACATCATTCTTATTAGCATCATTATGTACCTTAAATACATATTTATTAGCTAATTCCTGCTGTCTGTAAGATTTTTCAGTCAAAACAGGAGCCAAAATAATGTCATAAGGACTAAACTTTACAAGAGCCTTAGTAGCAGTATTTTTTCTAGCTCTTCTCTGCAATTTCTCTTTAAATGTCATAATGTTGTAACAAAAAACATAAATATTTCAATAAAGTTAAGCCTGATTCACAATTTCTAATGCTGGTTTTAAGAATACAACAGCATCTGCATTCATAAGATCATAAGGATTAAGATAATCCACCAACAAATATTTCACACCTTCAATATTTCTAAATGACTTTACAATACCATCCTCTTTCTTATCCAAAACAAGCAATACCTTCTTTCCACTCTGTCCCATAGTAGACAAAAGAGAAATAGCAGACTTAGTACTAGGAGCCATAGTATCAAGATCTAATCCTGAAACAGCATTATCTTTCAACTTAAGAGTCAACAAACCATTAAGCGCCAACTTTCTAGCTTTTTTTGTCATAGTCTTTTCAAAGTTTCTTTCAGAAGTAGGACCAAAAGCAACTCCTCCATGTCTTCTAATTGGAGAATTTTTATCTCCAACTCTAGCATTACCTGTACCTTTTTGCTTATAAAGCTTTCTACCAGACCCAGAAACCTCAGCTCTAGTTTTTGTACTAGCAATAACATTACGAGCATTAGCAGTCTGAAGCAAAAGATATTCATGAATTAGAGATTGATTTACCTTTTCATCAGCAAAAACATCTCCATTAAAATCAAACTTTGAAGCAACCTTTCCATTCTTATCATACACATCAACAGAATATACCATTTTAGATTAAGAATAATATCATAAAAACTACTCTACGAAGAATTTTAGTTTAGAATTTCTAGCACCTGGCAAAGATCCTTTAACCACCATAAGCTTTTCATTATCTCTATCAAGAACTTTCAAGAGCGGAATTCTCTTAATAGTAAGTTTCTCAGCACCCATATGCCCTGCATGTGGATGTCCTTTCATGGTTCTTCTAGGCTTTCTATTACCTTTTGAACCACCACTTCTTGTAAACTTATGTCCATGAGTAGCAGGACCTCACTTAATATTACATCTCTTTACCATTCCTTGATATCCCTTTCCCTTAGAATAAGCAGTTACAGAAATAGTAGCCACTCCATCAAAAAGAGCCCCATCCAAACTTTCACCAGCCTGATGAGCAGTAAGAAAGCTGTCATCTACAGGAAATTCAGTAACCATACTATAAGCAACCTTCTGCCCTTTTTCCTTGTTTAGTTCTTTCTTCTCAACACCAACAACCGCTGCAACATATCCATCCTTCCCATGAGTCTTATATCTGATAATCTCCTGAGGAAGAAGCTTTACAAGAGTTACAGGAACAAACTTATCATCAATCCACATCTTTGTCATTTCTTGCTTTGAAACAACAATTCCTCCTTTAGTACTAGACATAATCATAAAACCTGATCAATTAAAAACAAAGTACAAATTACCAATTACGAATAAGTATACCCACAATTCGTAATTCGTATTTTATAATACTTTAACTTAAAAAACCTTAACATCAACAAGAACTCCTACTGGAATAGATAGATTCTGTAGATATTCCATAGTCTTTGAACCACTCTCTACAACATCAACTACTCTTGTATAAGAAATTCTCTCAAACTGTTCTCTAGATTTCTTAAACTTAAAGTTTGATCTCAAAACAGTATACACCTTCCTTTTCTTTGGCAAAGGAATAGGCCCCTTAATCTGAGCACCTGATTTTACCAAAAGCCCTACAACTTTAGAAACAGAAGACTCCAACATTCTCACATCATAACTCTTCAATTTAATTCTCAACTTTGGACTCTGATCTTTTTTTACAGCAGACATATACACTCTCGATTAAAAATAAATATTAAGAAAACAGACCCCAGAAAAACTGATTTTAAACCTTTTCCAAGGTCTGTCTTTTATCTTTTCTATAAACTATTCAAGCACTTTTGTAACAACTCCAGCACCTACAGTTCTACCTCCTTCTCTAATAGCAAATCTCATTCCATCTTCCATAGCAACTGGATAGATAAGTTCAACAATAATCTTTGCATTATCACCAGGCATAATCATTTCTACACCAGGAGCAAGTTCGATATTTCCTGTAATATCTGTAGTTCCCATAAAGAATTGAGGTCTATAACCACTCATAAATGGAGTATGTCTTCCTCCTTCTTCCTTTTTAAGTACATACACCTCAGCTTCAAACTTCTTGAAAGTCTTTACAGTTCCTGGCTTTGCAAGAACCTGTCCTCTTTCAATAGCATCCTTATCTACACCTCTAAGCAAAAGTCCAACATTCATTCCAGCTTCTGCTTCATTCCAAGCCTTATGAAACATTTCAATACCTGTAACTACAGTCTTCAAAGGATCAGCACCAAGACCAAGAAGTTCAAGTTCATCATTCATCTTAACAATACCTCTTTCAATTCTTCCTGTTGCTACAGTACCTCTACCCTTAATAGAGAATACATCCTCAACTGGCATCAAGAAAGGCTTTTGATTATCTCTCTCAGGAACTGGAATATAAGTATCCAAAGCTTCAAAAAGCTCCCAAATAGGCTTTGCAGCAGCTTCATCGTTAGGATTCTCAACAGCCTTAAGAGCAGAACCTCTAATAATAGGAGCGTTCTCATCAAAACCATTACTCTTCAAAAGTTCTCTGATTTCTTCTTCAACAAGGTCGATCATATCAGGATCATCAACCATATCACATTTGTTCAAGAATACAACGATCTTTGGAACATTTACCTGCTTAGCCAAAAGAATATGTTCTCTTGTCTGAGGCATTGGTCCATCAACAGCTGAACAAAGCAAAATAGCTCCATCCATCTGAGCAGCACCAACGATCATATTTTTTACATAGTCAGCATGACCTGGACAATCAATATGAGCATAGTGTCTGTTATCAGTTTCATATTCTACATGTCTAGAAGCAATAGTAATACCTCTTGCCTTCTCTTCTGGAGCGTTATCAATCTGATCATACGCTGTAAATTTTGCATACCCTTTAGTTGAAGCAACAGCTGTAAGAGCAGCAGTCAATGTTGTCTTACCGTGATCAACGTGACCAATAGTTCCAACATTTACGTGTGGTTTAGTAGCCATAGTAATTTCTGTTTAATAAACTAAAATAATAAACATACCTACATACTATATGAATCTTCTTGACAATTGCAAGAGATTTTCAAAAAAAAAGTTGATTTTGATCATTTGACAGTCATACATCACAAAGACATAGCTATCAACCCTATCTCAAAACCACATCTCATTGTATCTAAACCTCGCAACAGCAAGAAGTATACAAAAAGATTTATACATACCTAACCTCGGGAATGCGGGACTCGAACTCGCGACCTCTTGGTCCCAAACCAAGCGCTCTAGCCATCTGAGCTAATTCCCGAAAATTCACTTTTTAGAATGGTGGGCGTGGGTGGACTCGAACCACCGACCTCACCCTTATCAGAGGTGCGCTCTAACCGCCTGAGCTACACGCCCATTCTATATAGTCTTTTACAAAGTGGTGCCAAGAGGCAGAATCGAACTGCCGACACAAGGCTTTTCAGGCCTCTGCTCTACCACTGAGCTACCTTGGCTCAAAAAGAGCAAGTGAGTTTATATGAATTTAAAGACAAAATGCAAGAGAAAAATCATTTTTTTAAAAACATCAGACAAAACAAAGCAAAAACACACAAAGAAATCTGATTTTTCTCCCTTTTTTCACATATTTTATAGACAGAAGATGACACAACTATATTAATAGCAAAAAATCATACAATTATAATAAACACCAACTCGGGGAATCCCTACCGCGGACATACTCAAACTACAAACTCTCACTTCAAAACGAGTTTCCCAGTCTGATACAAATCCCAAAGCTGAAGGAACTCAAAAGTCTGATACTCCTCAAAGAGCTTACTCACCTCCCTAGCTATCGCAATCTTCCCATCAAAATTAAGCTCATAAAGTTCCTCAATCAATTTCCCCATCCTATGCACTGATTCATAAAAAAAAGTTGGAATATTACTTGAAATCATAGTTTTCAGAGCAGTTTGACGCCCCTTTTTCTGAGGTAAAAAGCCAATATACACAAACTCCGAAGTATCAAAACCTGCCGCCACGATAGATGGAATAAGTGCATTTGCCCCAGGAAGAATAGAATACTTCAATCTCTCACTTTGACAAATCTGAACAAGCATCTTCCCAGGATCTGAGAGCCCTGGAGTCCCAGCATCAGAAAGCATTCCTACCTCATTTTCTCTAATCAAATTAGCATAGTGAGCAAGCTTCCCCTTGTCAGTAAAACTCGTAAGCGAGAAAAACTCTTTATCAGAATAATCAATTTCATACATTTGTAAAAGTTTTTTTGTTGTTCTGGTATCCTCACAAATTAAGTACCTCAATTCCTTCAAGAGCCTCAAAGCCCTAAGCGTAATATCCTCCTTATTACCAATTGGAGTAGGAATAAATGTAAGCATAATATCATCATATTACTCAATAAAAATCTGATTTTTTTGAACTTGCACCAGACCATCTTTTATCATTATATCAAGAATTTTAACTATATCTTTAGTCGGAAACTCATTCTGAACTTCAGCAATAGTCAGTTTTTTCTTTTCTCTAGTTAAATACCTCAAAATCCATCACCTCACCTCTCTATCTGATCATTCAAATTTACTCTGTTTTCAGAGAGATTTGATCTTAGTTTTTCTCGCCGTAAGATGAACCGCACCATAATCCATCAATGCATTATGCCAATCTCTACTTCTTCATACTGGAATCAATTCTCTTGCAAGAACCTCAAGCTCTTTTAAACTCATCTCTTCATCTAATCCAAGCAAGAAAATCAAAACTCTTCTAATATTAGTATCAATCACTGGCTCAGGCTGATTCCATGCAAATGCACAAATCGCACTTGCAGTATACGGACCAATTCATGGCAGATCCAATAACATTTCTCTACTCTCAGGCAAAACACCTCAATAGTTTTCCACAACAGCCTGTGCACAACTTTGTAACCTCAACGCTCTAGAATTAAATCCAAGTCCAGACCAAAGAGTTAATAAATCTGATTTATTAACCTTTGCTAAACTTTGGTAATCTGGCAATACCTTTCTCCACTTCTCCCAATAAGGAATTACGCGATCCACCTGCGTTTGCTGACTCATTACCTCAGAAATATGAATCAAATAAGGATCCTGTGTTAGTCTCCAAGGCAATTTTCTCCCATATTGAGCATACCAATCCAAAATTTTATCCTGCAATTGCTGAATCTCTAGAGCACTGAGCTTCATTATTTCACTTTCTTATCAACTAAATCCTGCAACTGTTCAAGTCCATCATGATATCCCTGCAAAAAAATTTTATGTAGCTTCTCTTTTTTCATCTCTAAAACACCAGAATTCAGCTTTCTACAGATAAAGGTATCCGCATACGCTCCCTGAACAAGAATATCTCTCCTCATCAACAACTCAAATCAAAGAATAATTGAGTCAACTAAACTTTTTAATTCAGATTTTTTTGGCTGGTATTTATTGAGAGAAACTCCGATAATATGATGATCTGGGTAAGCCTTTTTTGCAAAGGAAACTGGAAAATTACAAGTCGCCCCACCATCAACTAAAGTCTTTTTTTGATATTCAACAGCTGGGAAAATTCAAGGAATTGCAACAGTAGCCAAAAGCGGAGAAAGCAAATTTCCGCTAGAAAATTGAACAGACTGCCCAGCAAAAATATCACTACAAAAAATATGAACTGGTATCTGCAAATCCTCAAAATTTGAGGGCAAATCGTGTACTATATTCTTTTCTATCAAAGTATTAGAAAGCAATGATTTCCTAGTAAAAAGATTAAGATTCTTCCAAGGAGAAAAAAAACCTGAATGCAATATCTTGTGCATAATTTCATCAGCAGAATATCCAGCCGCTCGATATGCACTAATCAGTCCTCAAATACTCACACCATAGAGCGCATCAATCTTTTGGTTGAGCCCAAGTTCTTCTAATGCTTTTAATATTCAGAGTCCATAAAAACCTCTCATTCCACCACCTGAAATCACCAATACAATACGATCAGATTTTTGTTTTTTAAACCATCTCCTAAAAAATCACATATCAACTACATTTTACTAAAAACCTCAAGTCCATCTTGATACCCCTGCTCAAAAAACTCCCTGATTTTACTCTCAGAGCTCTCAAGTATTCCAATCTCCAAACTCTTATCAAAAAGACAAGAAACCTGATCAAGATTTGGGATCAAGTGTCCAGCAGACATTACCTGATAAGAAAGCAAAACATTATCAATCAGGCTTTTTACCTTTTGATTTTTTTCAAACTTTCCAAGCTGAATCCCAATAATCTCGGCATCAGGATACTGCTCTCTAGCCTGAGCAATCGGAAAGTTACACAAAACTCCGCCATCTACAAGCATTCTCCCATCATACTCAACAGCGGCAAAAACACCAGGGATTGACATACTTCATAAAACAGGTTTCCTGAGTTCTCAACTTTGATACAAAACAAACTCAGCACTCCAAAGATCTGTCGCACCAACATAAAGAGGTTTTTCTAAATCCTCAAACCTCGATTTCAAATCTGACTTCAAAAACTTAGCTACAACCGAAGATTTCAAAAGAGAAGCTTTGGGTGGTAAAGCAATATTTCTCAGAGAAAAGAGATTACTTTCCAAAAATCTCTCCAAAATATCTTCTGCCTTCCATCAACTCAACCAATATGCTCCAGTCAAAGCTCCAGCACTTACACCATATACCGCTCCGATCTGCTCCTGAAATCAAGTTTCTTCAATCGCTTTCAAAATTCAGCAAGCATACAGCCCTTTCGTCCCTCCTCATGAGATTACAAGAACATAAGGACTTTTATTTTTTACAATCATACTATTTGCCTATATCTATCTTAAATTAAGAGCTTAAGTGTAGGAAAAATCTGATCAAAATCAACTATAAATTTTAGAGATTACTCATAAAACTAAGGGGAAAGCAAAGGAGACATTGTTACTTCAATACAAAAATAACAAAAAAGCCTAACCCCAAAGTCAGACTTTTTTCTCTTTTATACAATAATATTGATAATCTTTCATGGAACCAAAATACATTTTTTAATCTCTCCTGTCAAATAGCTAGCTAGCTTCTCATCTTGTCTAATCATAGCTAAAATCTCTTCTTGAGACAACTCGGGAGAAATCTCAAGTGTTCACCTCATCTTTCCATTAAATTGTACAGGCAACACAATCCTCGAACTCACAAGTTTTGCAGGATCATAACTTGGCCATCTACCAGTAGTAAAAATCGAAAACTCATTTCCCAACAAGTTCCAGAATTCCTCAGCCAAATGCGGAGCAAATGGAGCAAGCATAAGCACTAAAGATTCGAAAGTTTGTTTTGATATCTTCTCTTCTTCTCAGAGACGATTTACCAATATCATCAACTGCGATAAAGAAGTATTAAATCTGAAATCATCAATCTCTTCAGTCAATTTCTTGATCGTTTGATGAAGAAGGGTAATAACCTCAGGATTCTCTTCTCAGCTTTGAATATCCACTTTATCATAGAGAGCAATTACCTTATCGAGAAACTTCTTTACTCACTTCATACCTTGAGTATTCCAAGCGATTGCCTGATCAAACGGCCCCATAAACATTTCATATGTTCTCAAAACATCAGCTCCATATTCAGCAATAATATCATCTGGATTGACAACATTTCCTCGTCTCTTAGACATTTTACGACCATCTTCAGCCATAATAAGTCAGACTTTTTGATATTTTTTGAATGGCTCTGGATGTGATACAATTCCTAAATCATACAAAAAGTTCTGCCAGAATCTCGCATAAATCATGTGTCTTGTCACATGTTCTGCCCCTCAAACATAAGTATCAACCATCCCCCAATACGCCTCTTTCTCAGGTGCTACGAGCTGATCAGAATTCTTGGGATCCATATATCTCAGCCAATACCAGCTTGACCCAGCCCATCCTGGCATCGTATTAGACTCTCTCTTAGCTGGCTTTCAGCAGATCGGACAGGTCGTTTCAATCCAGTCTTTTACCTCTGCAAGCGGTCCTTCTTCAGTTCCAGTCGGTTCATAATGCTCTACATCAGGCAAACATAAAGGCAAATCTGACTCTTGCAAAGGAACCACTCCATGCTCCTCACAGAAAACTACAGGGAACGGTTCTCCCCAATATCTCTGCCTTGAGAAAACTCGGTCTTGGATTTTATAGTTCACTTTCTTTCATCCAATTCCTTGTTCAGTAAGCCATTCCTGCATTTTTGCTATCGCTTCATCAGATCTTAATCATGAGAAAGCTCAAGAATTCACAAGGATTCATTTCTCCGTATAAGCAGAATCTAAAGCAGAACCAGAAACGGCTCAATCAGCACTAACAACCTCTACTATTTCTAATCCATACTTCTTTGCAAACTCAAAATCTCTCTCATCATGTGCAGGAACCGCCATCACTACTCCTGTTCCATAGTTAGCAAGTACATAATCTCCGATATAAATTGGAACTTTTTGATTATTAAACGGATTGATAGCATAAGCTCCAGTAAAAACTCAGGTTTTTTCTTTTTGAAGCTCTGTCCTTTCAAGTTGAGTTTTATATTTCGCTTGTTCTTGATAAGATTTTACAGCTTCTTTTTGCTCTGGAGTGGTAATCTTTTCAACCAAAGGATGCTCTGGAGCCATCACAACAAAACTCATTCCAAAAACAGTATCAATTCTCGTTGTATAAATCTCAAAAACATCATCAGAATTCTGAAGCCTCATCTCGAATTGAGTTCCTTCAGACTTACCGATCCAGTTCCTCTCAAGTTCCTTCATCGATTCATCCCAATCCAAGCTATCTAATCCATCAAGCAGTCTCTGAGCATATTTCGTAATCCTCAAAACCCACTGTCTCATAGGCTTTTGTTCTACTTCACTTCCACACCTCTCACACTTTCCATCATCAAGATCCTCATTTGCAAGTCCAGTCTTACAGTGAGGACATCGATTAATAGGTTTATAGTCAAGATATGCTAACCTTTCATTATCAAGAATAAATCTGATTTCTGAATCAGTTTTCCCTTCTTTTTTTAATTTTTCTTCAAGAATTGAGATCGGCTTCGCCTTTCCCTCAGCTTCATCATAATAATGAGTATAAAACTTGAGAAAAATACTTTGTGTCCACTTATAATACTCAGGATCAGCAGTACTAAAACTTCTCTCCCAATCATAGGTAAAACCGATCTTTTCAAGCTGAGAAATATAAGTAGAAATATTCTGTTCAGCTACAGTCTGAGGTTTCATCTTATGATCAATTGCATATTGCTCAGTCCCAAGACCAAAAGTATCAAACCCCATCGGATGAAGCACATTATATCCCTCAAGCATCTTTTTTCTAGCAATCGTATCCGATGCTACATATCCTTTTGGATGACCAACATGAAGACCTGCTCCACTCGGATACGGAAACATATCCAAAATATAGAATTTTGGCTTTCCATTTAATTCTTGTGTCTTATATACACCAGACTCCTTCCACTTTTTTTGCCATTTCTCAGCAAGCATTTTCATATCTATCGTCATCTTCTTTACACAAAAGGATAAATAATTCTGATATATTTTTTATCTTTTACTCTAGCAAATGCAAGTTTTTTTTAACTTTATACTTGATTTACCCTCAAATAAAGCTACACTCTCATTATCTTTTATATCATAATCAAAAAACTGATGAAAACTATAGACAGAATTTTTATCGCAGTTTTAGTAATGATTATCTGTATCTCAGGGATCTATGCAGTCAAATCCTTTAGCAAAGGACGAGAAGCAATCAATGTTGTAGGCGAGGGACAAGTTGAGGTTAAACCTGATACTATCTCCATGAACATCAGATGAACTACAACAGGATCTGAAACACTATCAGATCAAGCTCGAGAAAAAGAAAAAACAAAACTAGAACAACTCCTCCAACCATTGAACTTTAGCATAAAGAAAACATACACATACTTTCGTGACCATTGATCTTGCTCAAGTCGAGCAACAGACATAGAAGCACCTTGTCGTGATATCTTCATAACAATTACTTCCACTGGAGAAAATATTATCAAAAATTGAGAAGAAGTCTTACACCTTCTAGAGAAACAATCAATATGGAGTCTAACAAATGCTGATATATCAGTTTCCAATACTAGAGAAATCGTCAAAGAAGCCCGCAAACTAGCTCTCCAAGATGCCAAAGCACAAGCAGAAGTAACAGCAAATACCCTCGGAGTAAAACTTGGAAGGCTTCTTCAAACGACAGAATACGGACTCAGAGAAGATGAATATGGATCAGATCCTGATACCTATTTTTACCATCAGAGCTTTTATAATGGAGAAAGCCTCAAAGATGCTACGACATTAAAAATCACTAGAAAGGCTTATCTCACCTACGATATTGACTAGAAACAAAAAACTTCACACTTTAAAGAAAGCTGACTCCATCATCGGAATCAGCTTTTTGATTTTTATAACACAAAGCCATCTACCTTTTAGTTTCCTCACTAAGTTTCAAGAGTTCATCAGTCATAATATGATCCACTCCAAGTGCCTTAAGTCTTCTAAATGCTCACATATCATTCACAGTATAAGCAACAGGAATAACTCTCTGCCCAAGAGCATTTTTCACATTTCTAAGCTCTTTCATAACTGATGGAGTAAATATTTGATAAGGGGCCATAAAATACAGATAATTTCCGCCTGACAACTGTCAGATTCCAGCTCTCGAATAGGTATCCACTGCACTCATCACATCAACATCTGCTCAGAGATACTTTGTCAATTGCTTATCCTCACTAGAAAAAACAACCTGTCAATCCATCTGATTAGATCTTACAATTTCTTTAGCCTGAGCAAATAAAGATTTTGAATCTAGATGACTACAGTCAGGATTTTCTGGCACTTTCATATCTAAAAAGAGAAGCGGAGCCAAGAGTTTCATCTTTGGCAATCTTTCAGCAAGAGAAAAAATATTCTCTCCATTACTAAGCTTACAATCTTTTAATTCCTCATAAGTCATCTGACAAATATCTTTTTGAATTTGCTTACATGTAGTGCTATAAAGCTTTGGACCGTGAAAAACAACTAGCTTTCAGTCCTTTGTCGGTGTAACATCAAACTCAATCGCCCCTGCATTATATCTAGATGCCTTCCAAAATGCAGCATAAGAATTTTCGGTAGTATCACTATGCTCTCATCTATGGGAAATCAAGACAGTGTCATCTAAAACTCAGAATCCTGAATCTTCTTCAAAACTTTCTCCGTCCTTATCTTTCTGAAATCTCAATGCCAAAGACATATAGTTAGTAATAGCCTTTTCATCAAATTTTCCCTTATCTGAGGTAAATTCTTGACTGGGAATATCCACAACTCAAGTATCACCTGAAAGATTAAAAGCATAAGCTTGAGGCTTGATCGTAAAGCTCTTCACAGCCCAATTTCTCACGGCCTCCTGGGTAAAGAGATCATTACTCTGATTCCAAACTTTTACCTCACCAGATCCAAACTCCTTCATCAATGAATAAAAGATATCTGTCTGCTGATAAAGCGTATCATCAATCTTCCCAGCTTCAACCCCACTTCCAATCATAAATGAAACAATCCTCGCCTCTGCTGAAGGTCACCATTTACGATATTCATCACCACCAAGCGGCATCATCTTGCGATGATCTCCAACAACAAGCAGAATTCAGTTTTCAAAGAATCCTGACTTCCTAAGTTTGATATAAAATTTAGCAAAACTCTGATCCATATAGCGAAAAGCCGCCTCCTCTGTATTTCCATACGGACTAGAATAAGGAGTATGAGAAGATATCGTCTGTAAGCTGATAAAATAAGGAGAAGTCTGACGCTTCACCACCTCCAAAACTTTTTCATAGAGAGCAAGATCTGGCGCCGCATTGAAAGTATATTTCTTCCACTTTTCATAACCATCTTCCCATAGATGATCAAATCAAACCCTCTTCAAGAAAGATCTCTGATTCAAAAAGTCTAGACTCGCCGTACTCACAAAATGTGTCGCATATCCAAGCTTCTTAAAAAATGTTCAAAGCCCATCAACTACTCCAGAAAACCTTTCATATCAACTATCAAGTGAGGTCCCTAAAAATACCGGTTCAACTCCCAGCAAAGTCGCAATATGTCCCATCTCAGAAGTTGCACCATTGGCAAACATATTAGTAAAAAGAGTTCATCACTTCGATATCTCATCAGTTCGAGGAAATTTATCAAAGAGTCCACCAGTTCTCTTACTATCTACAGCAGATGCAGATTCATAAAAAACCAGAATCACATTCTTTTTATTTTTTCTTCCCTCCTGCAAAGAGAAAAGATCCGTTAGATCCAGCCTATTCTCATACAATTGAGTTGCCTTTTCTAATAAAGATTTTGCGATTTTCTCATTACCTTCAACTAAATCCTCATACTGGTGAAGATAAGTATAAGCAAGTTGAGGATTTTGTCTTATCGCAAACTCTAGCATCTCCTTTAAGATTCATCTTCAATCAATATCCTTCCAATCCTTGTAATGCTTAAGATAAACGAAAGCAAGTTCCGGACGCCTTTTCAAAGCTGTTTGAAGAACCTCTCTAAAATAAAGCTCTCCTTTCTCATCTCTTGCATTTACAAGCTTCTCCTGAGGAAATTCTTCAAAAATCTGCTCTGGATAAAGATTCACCAAACGTAACCAAGCATTTTTCTCTTTCCCTAGCTGTGATAACTCTCCAGTCAAAAGAGAAGAAAAGTCAGATTTTTCTTGCTGACGCATTTGTTCAGCCTGTTCCTCATCATATTCTCTCTTCTGCTCCAGTAAATTGAGAGTATAATATCCTTTGATCCACTGAGCAAAGGTATTTTCCACCGGAAGTTCTCCTCAAGAAACTGAGAGAAGCGGCATAGGAATAAGCTTCAAAAGAATACTTCCTCAAACCAAGATTAAAATTGCATATCTTGTCAGAGAAAATCTGAGTATCTTCCCAAGAACCACAACAACTCAAAAGAGTAAAATCACTCACAAAAAAAATCACAGAATATACAATCAAACAACCTTATTCATCGACGAGAGCATGCCTCATACCAGAGAAAAAGAAAATCTCTGCTGATAGACAAACATCGTCATAATATCAGCAAAGACAAGGACTAAAGCCAGAATTACAAATATTCTAGCCCCCATATTCAAAGTCTTTTTTCCCAAGAGCTCCGCTCCGTAAGCAAGTGCTAAAAGAACTCCTCACAAAAAAAGATCTCCCTGAAAAACCTGAAAAACAAAATAAAGAAGCCATCATCGCTGCATCTGATCAAGGAGATATCCGTAACTCGTCAAGATCGCTCCTCGTTTAAGTAAAAAAAGCACTCAAAGTGCAAGCAGCAAATAAGAAATAAAAGAGCTCTTTCTAACCTTCTGTAACCAACTCATAAGCAACAAAAATGAGAAATAAAGTAATTCTTTATCTAATAAATCTCGCCTTTACAATCCTAATATTAAAATGGAAAGTCTTCACCTCCTCAAACTCAATCACGCCCTCATATTCTTTCCTTAAAATATCAACCTGCCAGGTCATCATTTCTAGAAACATCACCAAATCTGAAACCTGATCCTTGAGCTCTAGCAATTGAGCAAACATCTTTCTATACAAATCAAGTCCATCATCTCCACCAACAAAGGCAAATCTCGGCTCCCATTTCTGAACATTTGCTGGACTATTCTCATCAAAAGTCTGATCTGGAATATATGGCAAATTTGCAGTCATAATCAGTTTTCTCCCTTCTATGACTCCAGAATAACTCTCTAAAAAAGCACACAAATCTGACTGAACAATTCTCGTATCATACAAACTACCATCTATCAAGTCATTATAGTTTCTATTAGCTACATAGAGTGCATCCGCAGAAATATCAGCTAGAAAAACTTCTCTAATCTTCCCTCCATTTTGGAGCAGAACCGAACATCACAAAACTCCAGACCCCGTCCCAATATCTAGCAAAATATGATCAGAATCCTCACGAGATTGCAACTCCTCAGTGATCGCTGTAATCATATACTCAGTCTCTGGCCTAGGGATAAGCGTATGCTCATTCACCCAAAACCTTACCCCAAAAAACTCAACAAACCCCAAAATATACTCAAGCGGCTTCTCATCTTCCTCATATGCACGATAATCCTCTTGAATCTTCTTAACGAGCTCCTCAGAAAGCTCCTGCTCAGCATCGGTCCACAGTTCAGTTCTTGTTTTATCTAAATAATGACAAAGCAACTTTTCTAAAACAAATTTCTTTTTATAAGCTGGGTTCTGAATCAAAGCCTGCAACTGCATATTCACACGATCAAAAATCTAAAATCTCTCCTCTCAAAAATATTTTCTTATAGCTATTCTCAGTTAAAAAGCAATCAAAACAAAAAATCTGAATATGATTTGTTTTTTATAAGCAGATAACTATGATATTGCTATCTTTTAGCTCAGAAAGAGGATATGAAACTTGGATTCAAAAAAGTAAAAACCGAACATACCATTCTCTCAGAGTTTCATCCCCTTTTGAGAAAGATCGAAAACCTAGACCAGATTCAAAGAATCATTCCGTGAAGAATCATGAGACAACAAAAGGGGAGTTCAGATTTAAGATTTTCGATCTCCTATCAGACAACCTCAGGACTCAAAGCAAAAATGTCAAAAGGTTCTACAAGCCAGGAACTCTTTATCATCTGCCAAAAAGGTACAGAAGCTGAAGCCGAAACACTTATAAATAATATTCGATCAACTCTTTAGAATATACCAAATATCGTGCACTATCTCTGACTTATCCTCAGTTTAGTACTCCTCATATGGTTTTGGATCCGATTTCTCAACCAAACTTTTTCCCATTTTCCAAATCAAAGCGCAAAAAAACTTCTCTTACGAGGAATGATTCCTCTTTGACTACTATGATTTTACCAGTTAGTAATCTCTAAATTCTGACTTCAACTCTGACTGAGCTCTATTGGACAGGCACAAAATTTCAGAGACTATCTTATGTTTTGAAGTTATATTATAGTAGCTTTATGCTGTTTACCTCTCCTTTTCAGACAACAAGGCAATAAAAAAATCTGGTTACAAATACTGACCGGAATAGGACTAGTAATCCCTCTATTTATTTTTTGATCCTATGAAATTGGAAGTAGAATCTTAATCTACTATCTCCTTATCTCGACTATTGAAGAGCTCCTCAAATTTTCACTCAGTCATACTCACTCAGAAACATCAACCAGCACTTCTCATACAAAACTCCTTCTCATCGCTATCACAATAGGATTCTCATTTTGAGTCGCTGAAAGCTTACTTGCTCTCGGCCTCCAACTCTTCTCTGGAGAAAGTATAAAAACCTGATTCCTCCTGGGTAGAGGACTCTTGTCAGTGATGCTTCATATCCTTGCAACCGGATCAATCGCGCTTGCCATCCTGAAGCTCAACACAGTCCCAACTCGAGTAAAATACGCCTGAGCGCTACTTTGCGGATACCTTCTCCATAGCAGCTACAATCTCTGACTTCACTATCAACTTTGATTTATCAGCTTTCTGATCGCAATAGGAGGCTTCATCTGACTAAGTTATCTCCTCTTTCACCTTGATGAACTCTACCTTCCAGCATCATCAGAAAAAACTCACTCAAACTAAAACAAGAAAAATCTGACTTTTTCTTGTTTTTTCTCTGAGAATATTTATAAGAATCAAGTCGCCGCGATAGCTCAGTAGGTAGAGCGCACCCATGGTAAGGGTGAGGTGGCCAGTTCAATCCTGGTTCGCGGCTAATCATAAAGTATAGGTTAAGAAGCTTAAATATAAGCCTCTATGTTGTTATGACATAGGGGCTTTTCTGTATATCCAAAACGAGTATATCTTCCCCTTAGTAACTGGAATTCAACAACTAAAACTAAAAAACCTGAAATAAATCAGGTTTTTAGTTTTTTAATTTTTATTTTCTCAGATAAGTGTCGCTTCCATAGCTTCCTCTTGTTCAATATCTTGTTGTGTAAGTTTCGTATTTTTCCAGTCTCACTTCCTATAAATCAAATAACAAATCAATGCCATAATAAGATTTACCAGTGCAAAAGCTATCCAAACTCCATCAACCTTGAGAGAAGTATAATATGCCAATAAATAAGCCAATGGAATCTCCACAACAAACATTGATATAATTCAAAGGATCATTGCAAGTGTAGTCTTCCCAGAAGCCCTAAAAATTCCCGTCAAAGTAAACTGAATCCCCATAAATCACATGGTAAATGCACTAAATCTCAAAAGATCAGTTCAGATTTTTATAACTTCTGGCTCTTTTTGTGCATCGATAAAGATACCAATCAGCTCCGGAGCAAAGATAAAGACAAGAACTCCAGCAGATTCCAATATTAGAAAAGCAATAACTGAACTCTTATAAGCGATTTTCTGAGCCCTATCCAGCTGCCTAGCGCCGATATTTTGTGCCACCATTGTAGAGGTCGCCATCGAAAGCCCAAGCGTTGGGATAAAAAGCAGCTGAAAAATATTTGCTCCCGCTCCATATGCCGCATTAGCAATCACTCAAAAACTCATCACAAGTTTCATCAAAAATACATATCCTAGCGAACGGATCGCCATCTCAACACTTGAAGGAATACCAAGAACAAAGGCCTTTTTAATAAATCAAAAATCTGGCTTAAAATCTTTTCGTTGAATCTTAATCCCATGCTTCCCTCTAAAGAGAATAATCAACCCAATCAAAGAAGATATCGCCTGCGTAATCAAAGTCGCTAAAGCAGCACCTCTTACACCCATTGCAGGGATCATACCCCATCCAAAAATCAAAATCGGGTCCATCACAAAGTTAAGCAAAATTGTCCCTCCAATTACATAAAGTGGTAACTTTACCTCTCAGACTCCTCTCATCAGAGACTGGAACATTGAAAAAATAAAGTTAAAAATCAGCCCCATAAAAGTAATTTGCATAAATTGTGTCGCTGGCTCAATAATTTCGTCTGCTGCTCACATCAAGAGCAAAATATGCTCCGCACTAAAATAACCAATAATACTCAAAATAACTGAAATAACCACAACACTCAAAAGCGTCTGTGCAGCCCCTTTATTAACCATTTCCTTATTTTTAGCCCCAACATATTGAGCTATCAAAATCGTCCCAGCCATAGAAAACCCCATTCCTAGAGACAAAATCAAAAACACAATTGATCCGCTAGAGGCAACCGCAGCCACAGCTTCTTTTGAGAGTTTTCCAATCCAATAAGCATCTACAAACTGATACGCACTCTGCAAAAAATTCCCAATCAAAATAGGAATCGCAAGCCAAAATATTCATTTCACAATTGATCATTTGAGCGAAAGCTCAACATTCTTATTATCCATATCTCCCAAAAATAAAATCTAAAATCAAGCGCAAAAAAACTAGCCCAAAGCACAAACCTACCTGAGCAAATGAGAGCTTCCTGATCTTTCACGACAACAAACCAATCAAAAAGCCCTCCAAACTAAGCAAGCTTTATATCATCACTACTGATTATAAACAGGTTCAGAATCCTGATCTTCATGTTTTTTTAACCTAAATCCTATCTGTGTAAATCTATCATGCAAAAACTGATGTCCAGGACTTGTCCAAAAACTATACAAATTCCCAACTACATAGAAGAGATACGCAACAATAGTCATTACCGTACTTGCAGTCTGAGCAACAAAAGCATTTCCACTTACCAAACTAGCAAGCCCTCCTGTCAAAAGTCACAAAATCAAAGGCAATAAGAATACTCCAAATTTAATCAGAATTCTTTTAATAATTTGCCTAGGACGAATCTCACCACTTAAACTATAAGGAATCATTCACAGGATATGCTGCCTCCATCACTGTTCACCTCTACAATTTTTCACCAATTCAGCTCCTATCAGAAAGAGCATTCAACTAGCAAAGAGTGCTATCGCAGCGGCATTTCCATATACAGTTCCAATAAACGGAATACCAAAGAGTAAACAAATCAGATATACCATTCCGAGCAAGACTCATGGAACCCCAATCATCAAAAGTGGCTTGAGCAAAACCCTCTTGATCAAAAGTCTAAGTTTATATTCGTCCTGATAGAGCGCAGGAATTGCAAACAACGTCATAACCGTTGCAATCGAAAGTCCAAACATAATAGTATACGCCAATGGCGCAAAAAATCCATCAGAAGTCAATGTCGCTAGTCCTATCACCGTAGTCAATGTCGTAGAGAGAATAGGTCTAAGCCTAGATCTCGCACTCTCTCTAATCGCATCAGCTCTAGTATGTCAAAGCTTCATATTTTCGTTCGCACTATCAATCAGAATAATCGCATTATTTACCACAATTCCAACCAAGGCAATAAATCCAATCATAAACATCAATGAATACGGATTCCCTGTCAAAAGCATTCAAAAGCTTCCTCCCACAAATCCCATCAAAATACTATAACTGATGATCGTTGGCTGAGTATAACTATTAAACTGCAAGACTAATATCGCAAAAATAGCAATAAGTGAAAAGATCAAAGCACTCAAAAGTGAGAGCAAAAGATCACTGTTTTCCTCAGTTTCCCCTCATGCACTGGAACTAATCCCTGCAGGGAATTGATACTTTCCAGCATATTCTGTGAGTTTTGCATTGATTGGTTCAGCCTTATAGCCATTTTCTAGATTAGCTCAAATACTGATCGTAATCTGATTTTTCTCCCTTGTGATAGCATCTGTTGAAGGCTTAAAAACATAACTTCCAATATTTCCTAGCAAGACTTTTCCAGCTGGAGTAATAATACTCGTATTCATCAACTGTTCAGGTGATATTCCATCAGAAAAATCATCATACTTCACTCTGATCTTATGAGTATCATATTCTCACTTGATACTTCCTGCCTCTAGCCCATTAAGCGCAAGATAAAGTGAAGGACCAATACTCTGCGGAGTGAAGCCAAGCAATGCTAACTTCTGATCATCAAGCTCAAAGAGAAACTGTCCAGCACTTTCTTCACTAGAAGAGCTTACATTCTTGGTTCCAGGAATACTCGCGAGAAAATGTTTGAAATCTCTACTTACCTTAGAAAGATTATCAAAGCTCGCATTCCCATCTGCGATGATCTTGATTCAGATTTCCTTTCCTGTTGCTGGTCCATTCCCTCTCGTAGCAACAGCCACCTGAAATCCTTGCATCACGAGATGATCCAGTTTAGCAAGCAAATCCTTTTCTACCTCAAAACTTGATCTCTTTCTCTCTCCCTTTTTTGAGATACGGAGTAGCACATCAATCTTATTTCCCTTAATCGTGCTCGTGTAATTCACAAGCTCAGGGACAGTACCAAAAATCTGATGAATTTCCTGACTTTTTTCTTTGATAGCCTCTTTTGTCAGTCCAACTTTAGCAGTTAAAGAAATAGTAAGATATTCATTGTCAGATGCTGGCATCATAATAAACCCAAGCTGAGGAGAAACGAGCCACATTGTAAAAATAGTAACCACGAGTGGGATAATTACCACAATAACTCTCTTCCCAGCACTCTGCAAAATCGTCCCAAGATGCTTATCATACCGTGCATTCAGAGGATCAAAAATCTTATCTCTCCAAGAACGCTGACTGGATTCAGTTTTTTCTACTTTACCTCCTCTATCTTGAGCCAAAATAAACTTTTCATCCTCAGTCAAGGTAAGCTCAGCATCAGGATTTGGAGTAAAGAGTTTCTTTTCCCTACTCGACTTAAAAAAGAGCGCTGGAGTAATTGTCAAAGAAATAAAAAGCGAAGCCAAAAGTGTCACAAAAATCGTAATAGGAATATATGCCAAATATTTTCCCATCACTCACGGCAAACTCATCAATGGAAAGAATACAACAACAGTTGTCGCAGTCCCAGAAATCAATGAATTCTTATAGGTTTTTACTGAAAGAAGTGCAGCATTAAGTGGTTTATACCCAAGCTTGATAAACTCACTCGCTCCCTGAACGACTACCGTCGCTGTATCTACCGCAATTCCAAGACAAATAATCAATGAAAAATTTGTCAAAAAGTTCATCGTATACCCAAAAAAATTCAGCACAAAAAAGGTAATAAAGAACGCAAGTGGAATCGAAACCGTCGCAATAAAAGACTCCATACCACCAACAAACATTGACACAATCACAAATACAATAGCCAAGGTAGAAACCATATTCACCGCCAAGTCACTATAATCCTCACTAATATACTCTCAGAGATCGTTAGTATAAAAATATCAAATATCATGATAAATCTGCTTTTTCATCTCTTCTTCAATACGCTTCTTTGCCTCCACAGCAGCAGACAGAATACTCGAACTTGACTTCTTTTCAAATGCAACACCCACAGCTACTTTCCCAATATCTCATTGTGCTTTGTTTCAAACAGTCAAATCCGTAGTATCAGCATACACCTTCTTGATACTTGCAATATTTTCTAGCGTTGTGACCTTTCCGGCAGCGACACTAATAGGTAATTGCTTGAGTTCAACGATTGACCTAACCTCCCCATCAATTCTAAAGGCATATTCTCTATCACCGATCTCGTGTGTCCCAAGTGGCTGATTGCTATTAAAAGCCTGAATACTACTCGCTACCTGAGAAAGAGGAATTCCTAGAGAATCCAACTTTGCCTGGTCCACCAGTATCTCAATATCATACTTATCACCATCAGTAACCGTGATCTGATCTATCGCTCCTTTCCCCTCTAGAGCATTTTCAAGCATTCAAGCTCTCTCTTTAAGATAATCAACATTAAAATTCTGATTTTTACTATAAAGGACTAAGTTAAATAGACTATTATTCTTAGAAGTAATCTTTTTTACAACCGGATCATTCGCATCTTTTGGCAGAGAAAGCTGCCTAACACTATCCTGAATCTCAGAAGTCACTGTGTCAGCATCAGCATCATTTTTAAGCATCACTGTTGTACTTGATACGCTATCTACCGAAGTCGAGGTAATCTTGTCAATTCCATCAATATTCTTGATCTGATTTTCTACCTTTTCAGTGATAAGAGAATCAATATCCTGAGAACTCGCTCACGGATACACCGTTGTGATAACTACCATACCAAAACTCACATCAGGACTCGATTCTTTTGGGATACGAATTGCCGAAAAAGTCCCGATCAACACGATCAAAATCAACACTAAAAAAGTGGTTCTCCACTGCATTAACCAAAAGGCAAAAAAACCTGAAGTCAGCTTTTTATTATATTCAGATCCTGTCATAGACACTCCAATAAATATAAACAAACAGCAAAGTATATCATTTTCCCTCCTACTTGCAAGCGACTTTAACATTCCCTGCTAGCAGGAAAAACATTCTCGTCATCACGAGTTTCAATAAAAGCCTGTCATCGCGAGGCGAAGCCGTGGCGATCCAGATAACTGACAAACTAGTTTAATGTATATCACTTCTCCCCTGATAGGGGGAGATGTCCGAAGGACAGAGGGGGTTGAGTATCTCCAACAAAACACTAAAGACTATAATCAACTAAAAAAATATTTCTATTGACAAAAGACAGTATTTGGTTATAGTATAGATATATGTCTTTATATTCTTACCAAGAATAGTTATGAACAATAGCACAAGAAATTTCAGTAACTTATCAAACGCACAAAACAGCTCATCATTCAAAGACAAGCTGAGAAAACTCACAACAGGAGTAGCTCTAGCTGGGACATTATTGATGGGAACAGCATGTGAAAATAAAACCAGCACTACAGCAGATCAGCAAAAGGACAAGATCGAAAATGTGGAAGTAAAGGCACAGGAGCAGAGTACTGATTCTATAACAGATATGGATGATTTCTATAAGAAGGCAGCATTAGAAGTAGCAATAGCAGAGCAGGAGGATATTTCTGAAGAGCTAGATATGGAGATAGATCAAACTGATAGTGAAAATACCTCCTCGATGGAAAGACAAACAAAAAGACGAGATTCAATAACTCCTGAACTGCTTAAGTTTGATCAAGAACTCCAAAAAGGAATATTGACATATTTTGATAATTGTAAAAAATATGGATACGAGCCATCAGAACATTGTAAAAAGCTTTTAGCTAGCCTAAAAAAATAGTTATTTAAAAAACTCTTGTGCTATATAATATATAAATACTGTTTCCCCTAGTGAAAAACGGTATTTTTTTATTAAAATAGAAATCGCACCAAAGCTTGACAAATATTGTAATTTGATTATAATATAGGTATCTTTATATTCTTACCAAGAATAGTTATGAATAATAGCACAAGAAATTTCACAAACTCATCAAACGCACAAAACAGCTCATCATTCAAAGACAAGTTGAGGAAACTCACGACAGGAGTAGCTCTAGCAGGGACTTTGATGGTCGGAAACCCATCTTGCACATCATGTTCTCATGAAAAAAATATAGACCAAGAAGCAAAGACTGAAAATGTAGAAGTAAAGGCAGAGGGAAAAGATACCTTAACTGATGAAAAAACTGCGGCTTTCACAGACGTTCAAGAAGCAAATAGAGAAAATGAGGGATCAGAGAATGATGAATCAGAATATGATAGGGCAATTTTAGAAATGGAAAATGAACAAATTACTAGAGATTCCATTAAACTAGTCGAAGAGATTAAAAAGATAGATGAAGATGCGGAAAGAATTGCTAAAGATAGAGAAAGAATTGCTAAAGATAGAGAAAGAATTGCTAAAGATAGAGAAAGAATCGCTAAAGATGCGGAAAGAATCGCTAAAGATGCGGAAAGAATCGCTAAAGATAGAGAAAGAATCGCTAAAGATTGAGAAAAAATCGCTAAGAATAGAAAAAATGCGAGAGCAGAGATGGAGGCCCTATGGGCAAGTGTTGATGAGGAGGTCTTCAAATCTTCTAAGGAAGTCCAAGATGCTTTAGATGAGTATTTCCAGTGGGCAAAAGAGAACTGATATGAGCCAATTCCACACGCAAAATATTTAGCTAGCCTAAAAAAATAGTTATCTATTAACAAAAGAGTAAATGACAGGAGAAAACATAAAAAAATATCCTAAACAATCTCAAGAGACTTTTAATAGTCAAAAAAGCAATACTCTGTCAGCTATTGGTGAAGTTTTCCCAGTAACCAAAACAGAAAAAGGAAAGAAGCAGTGAGAACAGTTAAATACTGTTATAGTAGAGTCAAAGCTGAAATTATCTCCTGAAGAAGTAAAATCACTCTTAAAAATAGCAAAAGATTTTTCAGAAAAGAAAAACACTTCTCCTGTCTTCGAGTTGAAGGAAATTATAAAAGCTAAAAAAAGAAGATCAGCTGAAAAGAAGGATATTCCTATGAATAAACAACTGCTTGCAAGGAATGAAAATATAAAAAAACTAACAGCTGAAAAAGAAAGTAAGGAAGCTAAAAATAAAGGGGAAGAAGCTAAAAATAAAGGTGAGGAAGCTAAAAATAAAGGGCAAGAAGCTAAAAATAAAGGTGAGGAAGCTAAAAATAAAGGGCAAGAAGCTAAAAATAAAGGGCAAGAAGCTAAAAATCTGATAGAAATAAAACTGATATCAGAGCAACAGAAGTTAATCAAAGCCGCGAAAGAATCCTATCAAAAACTCTCTCCTGACCTCAAACAACACAGCACTGAGGAAATCAATACGAAAATCAACGCTCTTTCTCCCAATACCAAGGCAAGACTCAAAAAAAACGGACTCTCACTCAGTGACTATGCCCAGTTTTCGCTCGCGAGAGAAAAAATCGCCTCGCTAGATACCAAGACTCCCGAGGGGGAAACCTTCCTCACAACCCTCAAAAAGATGGAAAAGTCGCTCGGTATCGTTGAAAAGACTGATGGAGGATATCCCCTGAGTAATGAACCGAGAAAGGAGACCTTTGAGCAGAATCCTCAACTCATGGAATTTGCAAAAAATGATGAGAGCCTTAAATCGCTGAAGAAAGTAAATGTGCTAGATGATAAGCTGAATATCAAACAACAGCAGAAAATCTTTCAGCTTTTTTGAGATGCTGATCAAAAGAGATTTTTTGACCACATATTGCCACTATTGGAAAGAAAAAAGAAAGCCGACCTTGATCATAGTGAGCCTTGATTTTCTGCCGAAGAAATAGCGGCTCTCCAGCAGTATCAAGCACACTTTGACTGACTAAAAAAGAAGTTTACCGATAAAAATGTGAATTATCTAAAAGCTGCGGCAGCGCAAGCACCTTTGGTGGCTATTCTTCGCTACTTAGATCAGGATAGCCTTGGTAAGCAGACACTTGCCGATCTTATGCAAAAGGAAGGAGGAGAATATGCAACAATAGAGCAGCATCAGGACCTCCTTTCTTGAGCTGAAGACAAAATCATGAAGATCAAGTGAACCATCAAGGGAAAGCCTATCAGTATCTACTATAATCTTAGCGATCCTAATGCGACTTTGCAGTGTGATGATTATCTCTACACCGACCCAAATACTGGGCAACTTTCGCTATGAGCAACAGGGAAAAGAACCGATCTTAATATCAAAATGCCAACCGCAGATACTATCGCCGATCAGCTAGGAAAAGAGTGTTCTACTGAGACATTTTGAGAGATGATAGATGCTGCAGATACTCCTCATGAATATAATGAGAAATTATCACTGCTTGTCAGTTCAAGTATTGATAATTTCTTTGTTAGCTCAGCTGAGGAGCCAAGAATCTCTGAGCGTATTGCCAGAGATGCAGAAAAAAATGTCTGAGTCCAACTATTCACGAGTGGGTTGATCCCAGCAGAGATTTCTACTCAGCTTAATACTGGAGGAGAATTAAATACAAATCCTGAACTAAGAAACCTATTTAGATGCCTTGATAAAACCAGTGAGTCTTTGACAACCGATCAGCTCAAGAGATTGATAGCAAGTATTGAGAAACTTACTCAGACGCTCAACTCTCCAGATGAGATCAAAAAAATCGCCGATCCCGTACTGAGAGACACCTTAACTCAACTCTATCAAGCGACAAAAGAAAAAAAATCTGATCTCAAAGCACGATCTAGTGCGATGCTCAGCTTTTTCAATCTTTTTACAAGACAAGACCTCCGCTCTCCATCACTTGATCCTACGAGCTCAGACTTTAAGCTCAATATAAGCGACCTCTCAGCGACGCTCCACCACCTCTCAAGTGGACTTCCTCTGGATCAAAATGGTCAGCTTTCATCTTTTTCTCAGGACTTCCGTAATAATTATGAAGCCCAAAAATCCAGCCAGTCAGAACATTCCACCGCAGATATTGAGGCTAATTTGGAACTCGCCTATGGATAACCTCTCATCAAACCTCTCATTGCGAACGAAGTGGAAATTTTCGCTCCCTGCTAGGGGAGCTGGCGAGCGTTAGCGAGACTGAGGGGCTTTAGCACTCAGCCCCGTCATTGCGAACGAAGTGAAGCAATCCAGATTAAAACTAAACCATTTTGATTCCTATCTAGATCGCCGCGTTCGTTTCACTCACTCGCGATGACAAAAGGTTTTCGCTCCCTGCTAGGGGAGCTGTCGAACACAGCGAGACTGAGGGGCTTTTTAGTATCCAACCCGTCATTGCGAACGAAGTGAAGCAATCCAGATTAAAAATAAACCATTTTGAGTTCTCTCTGGATCGCCACGTTCGTTTCACTCACTCGCGATGACAAAAAGTTTTCGCCCCTATCAGAGAGAGCCTACATATTGCGAAATACAAAAAAAGCCTGACACAAAGCCAGACTTCTTTTTTTATTATTCTTGAGTTTGATTAAAAGTTTCTAAGTTAATATCTTGTTTGAGAGTATTACCATACATATCTTTCACCTCAACACTCACTTCTGAAGCTTTAGTACTAAACTGAGCTACCTGCATTGAAAAACTCGTCAATGCTTTAGTCTGTCATTTTTCAAAGACCTTCCCTTCCTTAACCGAAGACACTGCATCATCAAAGAAGAGACTCGCTTCATAACTACCGTCAGCATTTTTAACAACTTTACTCTGAGATTTATTGAAAGTTGGAGGAGTTGTATCTTCACTCACAAGATTAACAGATACTTGCACAGACTGACTCAAGTTATTTACATCAACAGCAGTTACTCCGAGCTGATGATTTCCATCAGCATAAGCAGACAGATCAATATTCCTACTACCAAAAATCTCTGGACTATTATCAACATACGAAGCAAGGGTATTCCCATCCAATGTCAAAATTACTTTTTTAATATTTACCGGTGAGGAAATAGAATAGGTCACAGTATTCTTCTTCGCAAAAGCTCATTGCTTATTAGGTCTCACAATATTAATCTTAATCTCATCATTTGTCACTGGCTGTCTATCTGGACAATAATTTTGAGGTTCAGACATAAAAAGATTTAAAGCTGAACTCGCTCAGGTTTGTTGAACCTGTTCAGTCAAATACTTTTTAATATCTTCCAAATCCATACCATTTGGCATAAATGAAGTTGGCGTAATAAGATATCATTTCTTAATCTGATCAGCAGGAGTAAAAGGACTCACCTTTCCAAAGCATGAAGTGTCAATCTCTATCTCAGAGATCGGTCATTCAACCTCCTTTGGCAGCATCCCATTCCATCCGAGCGTTTTAGTAATCAAACTAAGTGGAGTCGTCTCGGAAGGCAACTTTCACGATACACTTGAAATACTAATACTTGAAGTATCTTTATTTGGCATCTCTTCATTAGTAATATATCCTTTAGCCAACATATCTGAGAGGAACTTCTTTACACTCTCAGCATGAATACTTCCTCAATATGCTTTTGAATTCATAGGTCTCGCATCAGCATTTCCTGCCCACATAAGGAGCACCCTACTTGGTGTATATGCTGCAAACCAACCATCTCTTGGCCTAGAACCTTTATCTGTTTTTACATTTGAGGTTCAAGTTTTCAATGCATAGGTCAGTCCTTTTACATTAAATTTTGTCGCCCAAGCTCCGATTCTATTTGAAGGCTCAGAGAGAATATGCCATATCAGAGTAATAATTCCAGGCTTGATAATATTCTCCTGAACTACTGGAGTTTTCTTGTAAATAATCGAACCATCATTTGCCTTAATCTCCAAGATCGGATTGATCTGAGCTGGAGTAGCAGTAGAAAGATGTTGATAAGCACCAGCAAGTTCAATCATACTTACTTCAGCAGCACCAAGCGCAAGTGGATATCAGTATTCTATTTCATTTTTTACACCAGAAAGCCCAAGTTTTTGCAAAAATGGCTTTGCAACACTCTCTCCTCCAAGAGCAAAAAACATCTTCACAGCAGGAATATTTCTACTAAATCCAAGCGCCTTTTTGAGAGGCAAGGAACCATTAAATTTTCCATCTGCATTATTTGGAGAATCCTTCCCAGCCTTAAATGGAATATCATAAATCGGGGTATCAATCGTCAACGGCAATTTCTCAAATCCCAATGCATAAATCAAAGGTTTTATAGAAGATCCTGACTGCCTTGGATTTCTTGCCATATCATTTTGTCCCTGAATATCCTTATTAAAATAATCCAAAGACCCTAAATATGCAAGCACATCTCCATTTGTAGAATCAGTATAAATCAAAGAGGAATTACTTGCTCCATATTCAAAAAGCGAAGCACTATGCGCCTTAACTGCAGCCTCAGCCAATTGCTGAATATTATAGTCCAAGGTTGTTTTTACTACAAGTCCTCATTTTTTTGTGCTTCCAGACCCATATTCCTTTTCTAGCAAATCCTTGATCCAGAAAACAAAATGTGGAGCCCTAATATCAAAGGCACTCTTCTCAAAAGTCTTCGTCAAAGATTCAATAAAAGCTGACTTAAGTTCCTCTTCTGTCACTTTTCAGTCTTCATACATTCTTCCAAGGGCAAATTCAGCTCTACCATTAGAATATTGGATAGTATAGACTTTCCCATCAATAGTTAGAGAACTAGGAGACAAACTATTCACAAACCTAACAAAAGATTCTGCAGTTTTCTTATTTGAAAAATTTGCTGATGTAATATTTTCTCTGAATTTAGCCAAAATACTCGCCTTAATATTTCCTTCATAAGGATATGATTTTCCAGCTGCATCCTTGATTTCAAAAGATCACATCAAAGCCGTAGACTTATAGGGATCATACCTACTCGGAGCCTTTGGAATAGACGCCAAAATAGCAGACTCCATCACTGTCAAATCCTTAGCTGATTTACTAAAGTAAGTCTTACTTGCCGCTTCTACCCCATAAGCATTATTACCAAGAAAAACATAATTCAGATAAAGTTCAATAATCTTCTCCTTCATCTTATGTTTTACTTCTGTACTTGAAAGATTACTATTCTCAGCCTTAATTTGTTGTTGAAGTACATTATTAAGCCTCTTTGCGAGAATAATCTGTGTTAACTTATAATCTACTTTATCCAGAAAACTTCCATGGAAAGGTCTCTCAAGCTTCATCAAATTAGTAATTAGCTGCTGAGTAAGTGTAGAACCTCCTCCTCAGTTTCTTCCAATCATCGTCATAAAACCGGCTCTGAAAATTCCCATCGGATCAAGTCCTTCATGCTCCCAATACCTCTGATCCTCAACAGCCACAATCGCATCAACCATATGTTTACTGATATTCTCAAAAGTCACATATTCTCTATTTTCATCAAAGATTTTATAAAGCTCAACTCCATTCCTATCAGTGATAACAGTCGCTTGTGTCAATTGAATATCTTTGATCTGACTTACATCAGGCAAATGCTTCAAAATCCTAATCTGAAGATACAAAAATCCTCCTCCCATCACAAGAATAAAAAGAGAACAAAGACTGATTATTGCGATTTTTTTCCATCAGAGGTGATGACTAGAAATACTGTAGTGTCCCTGAGGACTATAAGAAGATTCTTCCCTTTTTTTCAAAAAAGATTTCGGACTATACGCTGATAGTGGATTTCTCTGCATACTACTATGATAAATAAGCATAAAAATAACCCCAGTATAACTATTTACAATACTAAAACAAGAAAAAAAGATCTCCTAAGAGACCTTTTTTTCATTATATTAAATCAGATTTTTTCCTATCTTTACAAGACTAGTGGTAGACATATCCAATAATCTTTGGATTAGAAGTCGTATCTGATCTCTGTGTAACGATATACTTTCCTACATAGTTCATATCTTCAACAACCATCTCTCCAGTACTTGGATCATACGACTTAACAACAGCCACATGCCCCGCATAACTTCTCAACTGTTGATACACCACAATCGCTCCAACCTTTGGCAAACTACGACTTACCTTAATACCAGCTGCTTTAGCTCTTTCATTTTGAGCATTTGCATACCAATCCTTCGCATTTCCACCAAAAAGTCTCTGTCCATTCTCATCAAACATCCATGGAGAAATGTGAGCCGCATACCATGTACAGTATCCAGCAGCAAAACCATTTGATACCTTCTTATTAAATACCCATTGACTCTTTGTCTTACCACTTGTAGGCACTACAACAACAGGATCTTTTTGCTGACTTCCACCAACCTTTACCGACTGCGTAGGTGTAGCTACTTTCTTCTTTTTAGGTTGAATCACTTCATCCTTAGGCAAAATAGGCTGAGGTTTCTCCAAAAGACCAATATCATAAGCTCTCTGCTCTGTCACATTAATAAAGATCTCCTGTCCTGGATAGAGCATTTCACTTTCATCAGAGAAATGGTTGAGAGTAATCAAATCATCAAGATTGAGCCTATAATATTCAGCAAAAAGCTTAAGTGTCCTCGCCGTTTTAACAACATAAGGGATTCCCTCTTCCTGATCACTTACAATCAGCCTCTGACCTTCCTTAATAGGAGTATCACCAAGTCTGTTAATCTTTTTAAGTTCAGCAACTGGAATTCAGAATTCTTTCGAAATTGTTCCCAAAGTATCTCAGCTCTGAACAATATAATAAATTATTGAATCCTGATCATCACTACTATCAATACTCACATTATCAGGATTAATTCAAACTCTATAATCTTCCTCTCCCAAAAAAGCCTCATTAACACTAATAGACTCCTCTGAAGAATTTCCAAATACATCAGCATAAAGCATCACTCCAACAAATACAAAGATTTGCAAGATAGTAAATAAAACCTTAGTTTTATTCGCTTTGTTTTTTCTGGTCATATACAATGATATCATAAATGGCGGAGGGAGTGGGATTTGAACCCACGAACCGATTGCTCGGTTAACAGTTTTCAAGACTGCCGCATTCAACCGCTCTGCCATCCCTCCACAAACAACACTTTAACACAACAACTATTTGTGGGTTGAATGAAATTGCAAGAAAGAGTATAGTTAATTACACTTGATTTTCAAGAAAAAAATAGTATATTAGTTTTATCAGGTCAATAGTGGCTTTTTAAATAAAAAAATGAAAGAAAAATCTGAATTTATTTTTTTGCTGAGCTAAAAAATTATGAAAAATATTGATAAACTAAAAATATTTTACCCCCTCATATTAGGAAAAGATAATTCTATACTAAGAACTCCCTGTGAACCAATCACAAAAATCACCCCAGAAATCAAAGAACTCTGAGAAATCCTACTAGAACTTATGCGGGCCTATGATGGAGTAGGGCTAGCAGCTCCTCAAATCTGAGAAACTATCCGTATGATTGCAACCACCCAACGAAAAAAAATGCCAACAGGAAAAAGTGCTGACAAAGACTTCCTATGAGAAACGCTCCTCATCAACCCAGAGATCATTGCTACCTCAGAAGAGCTACAAAGATCTGAAGAAGCTTGCCTCTCCCTTCCTTGAGAAAAGTGATTTGTCCAGAGAGCAAAGCGAGTAGAAGTTAAATACATGGATCTAAAAGGAAAAATCCATCAGCAAAAGTACTCAGGATTCAATGCCTGCATTATCCAACACGAGATCGATCATCTCAATGGAGTCCTTTTTATTGACAAACTAATCAAAGAAGAGAAAAAAGAAAAATCTGACTAAAATCAGATTTTTTTAATAATTTTTGATTTCTCTATCCATTTGTTGCTTAATAGCTCTTTCTTTGAGAATTTGCTTTTTCTCTATTTTTCTCTTGAGTTTACCTATCCCAAGTTTAATCTTTATAAATCCTCACTTATTTACCAAAACCTCAAGTGCCAACAAAACATTTCAAGGCTTATCTAAACTCGCAGCAATCTTTGAAATTTCTCTAGCATTAAGTAACAGCTTTCTCCTTCATTTAGACTGATAGTTTGGAGCTAAAACCGGAGAAGTTTTTTCATAAAGTGGAATATCCATATTATAAAGCCAAAGTTCCTGTTTATCTATTCACACAACCGCATCCTGAATATTACTATGAGAAGTTTTTAATGCTTTAACTTCAAATCCCCTGAGTACAATCCCAGCTAAATATTCCTTTTCTATCTGATAGTCAAAAAACGCTCTCTTATTCTTTACAAGTATTTGCATCTTCTATCTTAAACAAAACAAAATCACTCTTCTTTTTACAAATATTCAGCAAAAATACAAGTCAATCTCTCTTGTCATAAAAACTTTTGACAAAAGAAAAAAAATACTTATATTCTATCAGATTTTTTAATTTTAGAGAAAAAATGAAATCTGATCGAACACTACTCATATATTGACTACTAATTTGATGACTTATAACCTATATTTTCTTAACAATCCGTTTTTACCGTAAAATCAAAAGAATCCAACAAACAACAGTTCGTCAATCTCGTAGCAGTATTCTCTGAGAAGTTAGTGAAAAACTTAGTCCTCTGCTGCCAAATTTTCCATATCATACGAAAGATCTTGTCTTCGTAGGAAAAGGAATTGACTATATTGTATTTGATTGACTTTCAAGTTGAAGACTTAGAGAGATCGTTTTTCTAGAAATCAAAACCAACACTTCACAGCTCAATAAAAACGAACAACAAATCAGATCCTATCTAGCAAATTTTCCAGTCAAATATGAAGTCCTTAAAATTAAATATTAAACTTAGAAACATTTATTATAACAATTTACAAAATTTACACAAAAAAATAACTTGACTTTTTATATAAAATACATATAAACATATCGTCAATTTGAGATGGATAAAAAGAAAAGTGCAATAAATTCACATTTATTCGAGAACTTTGATTTTACTCCATACCGTTGGCAAAAACGAAAACAAAACTTAATCCCAAAAAATTATGGTAAGCAACACTTACAATCAAAACTCAAACAAAAACGTAAATTTTATTATCATGAAAAGATCTATTTTTACCTCAGTTGCACTTATTGTGCTTAGTGTTTTCTTCGGTTCTTGCACTAAAGAAGAAATCACAAACAATTACTACACTTCTCAACAAGAGACATCTAAACCTGATGAAGAAGTTATCATCGACGGTCAGGGATGGTGGACTACTCTTGAATATGTTGGACCTGAAACAGGAGAATCTTCTGACCGGATAATTGGATATAACTATAGAATAGTTATTCTCTTTCTCGGGGATGAAGGTTATTCCTTTTGGAATCCTAGATTTGAAGGAACATGGGAAATAGAACCAAAAGATGCTAGACTCAAGAAGATTAAAGGATTAACTTTCAATCTTTCAGAGAGAAACTTTAAATGGTTTAATAACCGTTATACAGAGAAGCATCAATTTTATGGTATATATGGGGAATACACATTCTTCAGTGACCAGTTCTATGAGACTATGAACGAAGTTCCAAAAGCGAAGATAAAAAAGGGTAGTATTGAAAACAATAAAAAGGTCTATACTTTGAATACGTACCCAGAAACCCGACTTGAATGGCCACAATTACCGACACCACGGAGAAGTGAGTAGTAAACTAAAAATCATAGTAGGTTTCCCTCTATGATTTTTTTCATAAAGAAATAAAAAAGTCTGAATTATTCAGACTTTTCTTTACCCTCTGAAACTACCATCCAAGGATAATGTTCCTGTATTGCCTTTTTAATATCTCTAGGCTTGATAATTCCAAACTCAGTGATAATTCCTCTAATAAACTTTGGAGGCATCTTATCAAATGCAAAGTTCAATACATTCAAACCACCTGGAGCATCTTCCCACACCTCTGAAGCCAATCTCTTCTCAATATGAATATTATCATGTACATCAACTTTAAGTAGATTTCCAGCAATATACACGGGTACATTAGCATATAAAGCAGAAAGTCAAACACTATAACTTCAAACCTTATTGATTACTCCTCCATCAAGTTTGATCGCATCACATCCGATTACCACACAATCCATCATTAAATCTGTTCAGCTTTCCTCATCCATCAAAAATGGAGCTACTCCATCTACAACCATAGTCGTATCAATTCCATTTTGAATCAAATCTTGAGCGGTTCTTCTTCCTTGGAAAAGAGGACGAGTCTCAGTGTTATACACCTTAAATTTCAAACCTTTAGTCTTATGAAGTTTAAGTGTTTTTACTGCTGAAGAACTATGGCAATGTGTCAAAACATTATCTCCATCATGAATAATTCAAAGCCCATTCAAAACTGCTCTTTCAGCTGTTTCATTGATAAGATTAAGATAATATTCAGCCGCCTCAATAACAATCTTTTTTAAAGTTTCCAAATCAGACGTCTGAACTTTAGCAATCTGAGCCTTAATATAGTCCATACCATTAAAAAGCATTGGCTCAGTTGGTCTAGCATCAATCAAAAGTTGCATAGCCGTAGTTACAAATTCAGAATATTCTTCAAAAGAAATAAAATTCTGACTCTTTGATTCTGAAATAATAATTTCAAAGGCAGCCTTTGCAATATTTGTTGCCCCTTGAATCTTGATGTCCTTAATATCCTGAACAATTTGTTCTACATGAATAAGTTGTTGCATACTACAATAAATAATAAATTAAAGATACCTCATTATAGTGAAAAGAGCAAAAAATTGCAAAATTTCGTTTTTTTTTTATACTTAATACAAACAGATTTTATTCTCTGGAGTCCTATGCGATCATCCTACTGAAAATCAACACTAATCTGACTCATAAGTTATGGAATTCTGCTCCTCGTGACCTATATTAGCTCTAGTACAGGATTTCCACTTTTAGATATGGGACAAAATAATCTGCTTTTTTTTCTATTTTTCTCATTTTTCTGGTTTATTCTCTCACTTTTACGAAATACTAAAGATCAAAATACAAACTATCTAAAAATCTGACTTATCATTGCTGAAATCTATATTATCCTTTATCTTATGATCAAACCTCAAACAAATTTTACAACAAATGAATTCCTTGTCCGATATAGCAGTTTACTTTTACTCTTTTTCGGAGCTACCTCAAAACAAAAAACACTCAAAATACTTTGATTACTACTTTGAATCTGACTCAATCTCTTAATGCGAAGCATTAATTTTTTAATGATTTATAGACAAGAAGCTCCAATAAATGAATTTATAGATAATCAGGACTATCAGCTCATTTTCTCAACTTACAAGACTGAACTCTTTCCAAGTAAACTCGAACTCAAATCCCAAAAAAGTTGAACTCAATCAATACTCTTAGATTCTTCAAAAACATTATCACTCAAAAAATGAGAAAACTATACTATAACATATAGAAGCCAATCCATAACTGGAGAAGAACTCATTCTAATAGTATCTCCCCTCGGAGAAATACTTCAGATTCCACCGCAATCATTCCTTACTCTATCAACAGAAAAGAGTACTATTAATTTTAATTTTCAAATCAATTCCTGAGCATATTTCTCTGAGAAAAATCAAAATGATATACCGGAGATCAGGAAACTACAAGAAAATTATCATCAAGATCTCAAATCCTACATCATAAAATCACTACCTACAGTCTTTCAAAATAATTCAAGATTACAAGATATCAGCTATCAATACATAAAATGACTAGCAAAATATCTTTGAGTATATCAAAAAAACTATCAATATGCAGAGAGTTACCTTCCTTATCTAGATCTACAAAAGGAACAAAAAAGCTGATCATATTCTTGAGATTCAGATCGATCAAGCCTAAAAAATAACCTCCTAAAATGACGAAATAATTCAGAGACAAAAGCCAAAATAAAAGACCATTCTGAATAATTATACTAAAATCTTATTTTCTAACACTTTTTTAACATTTAACAAAAAAATAGAAATCAAAAAATCAGATTGTTAACAATTTATTCATTTTTCAACATTTTATCAACATAACAACAAAACACTATAATTCAAGTCCATAAAGGGAAAATATATCTATTTAACAAAAATATAAGTTCTCTTCTTTATCACTATCACTAAAATTTT
>CAUSGX010000007.1:0-55822 GCA_963531535.1 uncultured bacterium | reverse complement strand
ACACATATATACCTGTACCTCAACACATATATACCTGTACCTCAACACATATATATCTATTATAACAAACCTGTCATTGCGAGCGGCAGCGAAGCAATGTCCGCAAAGCGGTTGCTTCGCAATCCAGGACAACAAAAATTCCCAATTTGACTTCAACTGGATCGCCACAGCTCACATTCGTGAGCCTCGCGATGAGGAAGTGTTGGGAGAGTCTCGCGATGACAAATCAAAAAAACTGACTCTATCTCTGGAATCAGCTTTTTCTTATTTTTACAGATTTGCTACAGTAAGCTTTGCACCTTGCTGGCATCCATTAAGCTCATTTTTAGCAGTTGCAACTTTTCGATAATTTCACTTAACATCATCGCCCTTTGCAACAGATCGCCCCTCAGCAAGTCCTCTCATTACAATATACACATCACAACTGAGCACAGTATAAGGATTTGTCGTTGATCAGATCATCTTTTTTTCTAGTGCAGTTTTCATGTAAGGATAATCTTTACTTGTCTTTGCTACATGAGTAAAGTTTACGCTTTTTGAGGTAGAAAGCGGAATTGCATTTGCAACGATAAGGTGTTTGATCGCTTCTATCATAGTTACTTCAGCAGTCTCATCACTAGAAGTTTTTGCTGAGTTTTGTGTCTCTACAACTGGAACAGTATTTTGTGCGCCTGTTATTGTCTGAACTGAGGCTCCAGTTTGGATAGTTGTCTGAGTAGTTGTTCCAGATTGAGCTGCTGGGGTCTGAGTTCCTGTTAAGACAACAGGTGTCGTTGGGATATCTCCAGTCAAACTTTCTGAAGATTCCTTTCCTGAGAGGACTATATTAGTAATACTTCCTGTTCCCTCAAATACATATCCAGAAAGCTGATTCTGATCAGTTTTTTCTGTTTTTTTCTCAGGAACATTTCATTTTAATCCAGCGATGAAAGTAGTTATTGAATCTTTTATATCTTCTCTCAAAGTCACTGAATCTGGAGTAAAGAGCCCCCATACCCCGAGGATTCCTAGGCATAAAAAGATCAAAACATATACTGAGGCGAAAAATGATTTATTTCGGAGATTAGCTCCTTTGAAAGCAACAAGGAGAAAAATTATCATACAGAATGCTCAGAGGATCATCGCACCGAAGTCTACAATATCCCACAGAATAAATAGAATTCCTCAAAAACCAACAAGAGCAAATAGAAATGCCAGAAAGCGATAGAGAGCAGAACCTTTTGCAACAGGTTTAATTCTTGTTCTATTAATTTTAATCTTGATATTTTCAATATTTGATTCTGAGACTTTTTCCTCGTCCTTTACTTCCTCTTTTTCAGTGTAGCTTACTTCTCTGACAAATGGTTTATCTCAGATTTCTTCATCTTTTTTCTTTGAGAAAAAGCTATGAAGTCCTAAAAGAACGACTAATGCCCCAAGATTTACTCCCGCAAGAGTATAAAACTGAGGAACACTAAAGAGTAAACCGATAAGTGCAACCTGAAGCACAAATAAATAGAATATCACAAGGAAGAATAAATTCTTTTTCAACATTATCATTTGTAGAATATAAAGAGATTAGATTGCTTTGTTAATATGGATTTTATCAAGTTTTTCAAGATAAGATTTTAGAAAAAAGCCTCATCAATTCCTGATGAAGCTTTCCTTATATTAAAGCATAGATTATTTATACTTTTCCTTGAGTTTTGCGATCTTTTCAGCCTTTTCTGCTGCCTTTTTTGCTTCTCTTTCAGCCTTAAGCTCTTCTTTTGTCTTTTCAACTGTAACAACTGGAGTCTCTTCAGATTTCTCCTCTTGCACCTTTTCTACATGTTCAGGCTTAACGATAACTGTTACCTCTTTTTTCATGTCCTTATACATAAATGGCACTACGAAAGTTCCTGCTTCATTGATCTTCTTTTTTAGCTTGAAGAGATGAGAATCTACATCAACTCCATAAGTCTCTTTGATCGCTTCAACAACATCAGATTCGTGAACCTTTGCATAAAGAACATTGTCTTTATTCACCTTTCTAGTAATAGTTACTCCTCCATTTTCTGCCATCTTAGCAAAAAGATCATCAAGACCTGCTGCCTTCTTTGCTCTAGCTACTACTGCAGCCTGCATCTTTTGTTCATACTTGTTCTTATTTGCCTTGTCTGCAAGAACAGCAATATTTTGAGGCAAAAGTACATTTCTAGCAAAAATTGGCTTTACAGCTACAATTTCATATTTTTCACCGAGATGCTTGTCATCCTGAAGCAAAATCACCTCAATGTTTCTGTTTTTAATTGTTCTCCTTGGCATTTTAACAAGTACTTTTAGATAAGTAAAACACTAACTGGAGATAACTTATAGTGATTTGCCAACAAATTGCAATGATTTTTTCTCTTTTTTATGCTTTTTTGTTTTTTTAGAGGGGAATCAAAGAAAAATCTTCTCAAAAAAGAAAAGAAAAACCTGACTCAAAAGGTCAGATTTTTTTATTTTTTAACTAGCTTTTTATTTCAACAGGGGATTGAGCATTTCTATGTAGCATAAGAAGCGCTCGTCCTCTCAGTTCCCACCGATTAGCTGGGACATCAGACGTAATAATTTTATATTTCTTGAGCGCCTGAAGATGTGCAGAATATCGATCATCTCCAGAAATGTTATGTTTATTTCCCCAGATCACTCTAGAAAGGACTGTTGCGAATTCTGCTCTAGACACTAATTTATGTGGTTCAAAAGCTTGTATTGGTGTTCCACCAGCATTGATTCCCATAATCTGGAGCTGGTAGGCAAGCTGGATATAATCTGCCAAATCTCCAAGATCAGCATTCACATCTTTATAGTTTACAGCTCCTGCTCTGAGAGGCTTGAGATGATATTCCTTCATCGCATATACAGACATTATTTTTGCAAGTTCTGCTCTAGTTAGTGGCTGTTCTAGCCTCGCCTCCTGGATTGTCCTCATCGTTGTAATATTGTGTTGACAAGCCCAAAGATAAGCATCATTCTGCTCAGAAGCGAATTGAGAATACTGAATAGAACAGTTTGGAATATCTACCTCTCACGAATACACTTTCTTCGTCTGCTCTGGGAGCTTTTCTTGAGGTTGTTCTGGTTTCTTTTCCTCCTTTTTCTCTTCTTGTTTATCTCCTGTGGAAGTATTTGTTACTGGCTGTGGAGTAATCCAGTACCCTCATCCTCCTCCAGAAGAGCTATAAACAACCCTCTTCACTGCATAAAATCGCTGATTTGACTGGTCTTTTAGCGCATAACCTACGAGATTTCAGTTTTTTCTAACCTCATTGTAAGCTACAACTGAACCAAGAGATATTCAGGTAGGCTTGAGAGTACTTGAATCGTAGCTAGGCGTTCCTGCAATTCCTCCAGTAAAACTTCACTGAAAAATTGAAGATCCGGACATCAATACCAGTGTCCCAGTTCCTAAATCAAAGAAGAGTATTTTTTCTCCCTCAAGTGTGTGGAGCTGAGAACCAGCAAGCGTCCCTGTAGTGAGAAAAGCTTGGACTAGACTCTTATCTTCTAGATTTACTATTGATGGAAGTTGCTGAGCCAAGATTTCCTTTGTCCCAGTAAATCTAAGAGTGTTTTCTCCAGAGAGAACGGTCTTTAGTGTAGTTCCATTTGTTGTAAAGAAAGGAGTCGTTTGATAAAGTGGAGCGTAGATATCATTAAAACCCGTAAAAGGATCAGTGATCGTACGTAAAATATAACCAATCAGTTCATTCTGTTCATTTTTTACAGGGAGGTACTTTTCAATACTTGGAGAAATCGCCCACGTTCCCTTTAATACATTATCAACATCATAAATAATATCTCATGTATTAGTTTGCCAAGGCTGCGTAAATGCATTCCTATAGATTGAATTCTCCTTAGTAAAGAATAGTCAATAAGCTTCAAGGAAGATAAGCTTTTCTCAAGAAAGCTGAACTTCCCTTTTTTCATTCCCTGATAGATAATATGAAGCGTCTCCCGTATGTCACAGAGTTCTCTGTTCAAGAGCCTCCGTCTCTATCCAATTAATATCTCCCCCCGGAGTATTCACGACAAAAGTAATTTTATCTACACATCCAGTAGATACAGGGAAACAGTCTGTAGTATAGTAGGTAACCTCTCCAGTTCCACTGGCCTCTACTTGCCCGAATAAGGATAGTCAAAAGCATAATAATCAGAAACCAATAACTCTCATATGCTTCTTTAAAAAATTTCTTACCATATTTCTCAATATATAACTAAAAGCACTTATCACTCCGAAGATAAATAAGTGGAATGATACAGATTTTCTCTATTTTTGCAAATTTTTCTTGAGAATCTCTTTTTATATGTAAATCTAATTGCTGTGAATAATGGCGATTTATAATAAGGAAAGCCTAAATATGTGAAGTTGGGTTGTTTTTTTTCTTTAATTGAGTATAGTGGGATATTGCATAATCATGAAAAAAATCTGATTTTTTATTTTTTTTGTAGTACTGATAATGCGTATTTTTGATGCCCATACTCACCTGAATCAAGAAGATCTTTTTCCTAATCGAAAAGAGCATTTGGAAGCATTCGCTACAGTAGGAGGACATGGACTTGTAAATATTTGAGCAAATCGTCAATATAATACTAATGGTTTGACTATTTCAAATGAAAGCAGAGCATCTTTTCCAGACCTCTGGATAAAAGCGAGTCTTGGTATTCATCCTTGTGATGTTGGGAATGCAATTGGGAATGTTGAGGAAGAAATCACCCTGATCAAGCAACAAATTGATGCGAATAAAGATTCGATTGTGGCTATTTGAGAATGTTGAATCGATCTTCACTATCCAGAAGGAGCGAGCTTTCTCGGACTTCAAAGAGATTTTTTTAGAGCACAATGCGAACTAGCAAGAGAGTTTGACTTACCAATAGTAATTCACTCTAGAGATGCTTTTTCTGAGACACTAGAGATATTGAGAGAGTTTAAGGATTTGGTGATTTATTTTCATTGCTGGGGATATTGACCAGATGAAATCAAAGTTTTAAAATCTGAATTTAATCAGCTTTTTATTGGTTTTACGGGTAATATCAGCTATCCAAAGGCTGAGGAAATTAGAGCAAGTCTGAGAGAAACTGATTTTAGTCAGATCCTCCTTGAAACTGATGCTCCCTATCTCTCTCCACAAGGTTTTCGTGGCCAAATCAACAGTCCTGCAAAGGTAAGTATTGTTGGAAAATTTGCTGCCGAGACGTTAGGAGTAAGTGAAGAGAAACTTTGGGCGCAGGTTGAGGAGAATTTTTGGAGATTGTATAGAGGATAGTTTGAATATTGAGATCGCCACGGCTCCGCCTCGCGATGATTAGCTCTTAAAAACTTAAAGATGATGGGATCCATCAAATAGACTTAATACAAAAAACAGACCAGTGGTCTGTTTTTTAGATTTTTAATTTTCTAAAGAGATTATCTAGAAGTCAAACTTGATAACTTTGAAGTTGAGGAATTCTTTCTTGAAGAACAAGACAAAAAGATTTTAACTCCTCAGAAGTTGCTCTAAGGGTAAAAGCTTCTGCCCCCTTAGTTTTTACAAGGACGATATTTATCAGTTTTCAGCTTTTTTTCTCCATTTCTAGGACAAATCCTTGAAGCTCTCCATAAAGAAATAGTCTATCTAGGACCTGGATACCTTCATCTTTGATTTCCATACTCGTCTCGATCCCAATTTTAGTCTGAATATAGAGATACCCTCATACAAGCACTAATACAAGCACCGCACCAAAAATATTATCGTAGATAATAGAGAGCACAACAATTCCAAGGACTATCAGTCAAAAAGCAAGATACCATCGCTTGCTTCTCTGGTAAAATTCACCATTATAAATGGAAAGCTTCATAGTTATCAAAGCATTTAAAGATAAAAAATCAGATTTTTGATCTTTTTTACACTATTTTGCAGCTGGAGCAATATTTTTGATTGTGATATCAAAAATTAGATCCTTTCCTGCGAGTTCATGGTTCGCATCAAAAACGATTTCAGTATCAGTGATTTCAGTAATCACAGCTGGGAATCTTCCCCCAAGATATACCTGCATTCCAACCTTTGCATCTTTAGCATCTTCTCCAAGGTCTTTAATTGGGAAACGAACAATATTTTCCTCACTTCTCTCACCATAAGCTTGTGCAGCTGGGATTTTAACGGTCTTTGTCTCTCCAACCTTCATACCAACAACTCCTGCGTCGAATCCAGCAATCATTTGACCAGCTCCAACCTTGAAAGAAAGTCCCTCTGAGTAGTTTCTATTTGGATTATATTTTCCGCTTGCCTGAGCTACAGACTCAACACTCGTATCAAATACTTCACTATCATTGAGTCTTCCAATATAGTCTACAGTAATTGTATCACCACTTTTTACAGTTTCTGACTGAATATCTTGATTCGCCGAAGCGAGGTAGTTTTTGATTGCTTGTTCTGCTGTCATAGTATTTCATGTACTAAGAGATAAAGAATTCTGACCTGAGACATTTAATGAGTCATCTCAAGTACTGATTTGATGAGATAAAGCTACTTGGCTTCATGTCTGATTTTCAGGAAGTACTTGCTCAGAAACTGGTGCTTTACTCTTTGAATTCCATAGAGCAATCACTGTAAAAATCAGAGCAAGAAGTACTATTCCACTAGCTCCTAAAAGCATGGTTTTACTTCCTGTAGCTTTTTTTTGTTCTTTAGCCATAACGAATAATAAACAAGAATAAAATTCTGATTTTTGAGCTTTTTTAGTTATTTAATAACATACTTATTTTCATCAAAGGAACTCATATCAGTTGTAACGATAGTTTGATCAGCTGGGAATGGTTCTTCAAGTTCGATGAAATTTCCCCATATTGTTTTAATTTTCACGAGCTTCTCTGTAAGAGTCCCTCCGCTCATCACTGGCACTGCAGCAAGATTATCTTCTAGAATTTTTACCCTTTCTAGAGGAAGCAAGGTATGAGGAGTAAAGAGAATAGGGAAATTCACTTTTGCAACATCTCCAACAAGTTCCAAATCTGAATCGAGTTCAATCGTTACCTTAAAGAGATTTGTCTTGTCTGCAACCGTACTAATTGCACTAATCGCTCCAGTTAAACTTTGTCCTTGGTAGGTTACTGAAACTGGTTTATCTTGCTGAAGATATTTATACTCATTTGCAGTTACATGAACCTCGATCTGATGTTTCTTGAGTCCTGAGACCTTGAAGACCGGGTTTCCTACTGCAACATCTTGACCTTCTGAAACTAGAATCTCACCAATAATCCCTGAAACTGGCGTCCTCACAACAAGTTTATTGTACTGCGTAAGTGCTGATTCATAGGCGATCTTTGCATCAACGATTGCATTATCTAGAAGTCTTAACTGAACAGGATTATTTGCTAGGAGTGTTTCGTAATTTACCTTTGCATTTTTGACCGCAATTTCACTCGTAAAAAGAGTATTCTTGCTTCTGGCTAGAGCATCTTCATAAGTAATCTTTGCACTGTCTTGAGCTAAAGTTCCAGAACCTGAAAGCTGAGCATCTACCTGATTGAGATAAGAAATGAAATTTGCTTTGGAACCTATGAGTGCTTGTCCAGCTTGAATTGATTCAAAATTTCTGATTGTCGCATCAATTGTAGCCTGATCAAGTGTTCCTACTGATGAAATAGAATTTTTCATCAGTTGAATCATCATTCCTGCAAAATTTTCAATTTGGGTATATGCGGCATCAATTTGATGCACTGAATCTTTTAACTCGGCATCAGTTTGCGGTGAAGAGGGAAGTTTTGTGATTGACTCCTTGAGAACATAAAGATCTCTTAACGACTGTTCAGTCTGATTTTTTTGATTTTGATCTTTTGCTCAGATATAGATTTCAAAACCTGTTTTCAGATCATCATAATACGTCGTAACTCAGAGCCACTTATCACTTGATTCTATTACTGAATTTAACAGCGAAAGAAGAGCAAGCTTTTGAGGTTGAAACTGTTTCCTCAATGCGGAAATTTGATCATCAGCTGAAGTCACCCCCATATTCGCTTGCTTAACGGCATTTTCTGCACTTACTTGAGCTGCCTCAAAAGATTGTAATGCTGTCTTATAGCTATTTTCAGCTTGATCAAGTTGCTGTTTAAGGCTATTTTCGGTTTGTTCTCTAGTAAGGAGTGCTCTATCAAGATTATTTTTGGCTCTTTGCACCTGAAGTTCATAACTAGCGACAGTATCAGAAAGATAAACAATCTGATCTCAACCTTTCACATGGTTTCCCTCCTTAAAAGCAATACGGCTTACTTTACCGTTTGCTTGAGCAGCTACCGTAATATCTTGACTAGAGAGAATTGTCCCTGGCTTTTCGAGGCTGATAGAAGAATCTATCTGATCAATTGTCGTTGTTTGGATGGTAAATTCAGTTTTTTCTTGTGGCTGTTCTGCTTTAGAATTTAGAAATAAAGCCAGCCCAAATACTCAGAAAAAGCATAGAAGAAATATCATCACATATTTTAAGATGTTCTTTGATTTATCGCTCATATCTGTCCACACATAAAAGATTATTAAAATTAACACTAAGCTCTTCTCTGCATTTTAATTTTTTTTATCTTAATGTCAAGAGTATCAATTTCATCCTTGAGGAGCTGAAGTTCCTTTTCCTTTTCTGCCACCTTATCCTGAGCTATAAGCGGGTTTGTCGAGAGCATCATTAGTGTCGTTCTAAGATATTCTGATTGCTGGAGCTTTGCTCTATAGAGTTTTTCTAGAATCAGGAGATCGTCTTCTATCTTCGGTTCTTCGCTTGACTTAATTCAGATTTCTATCTCTAATATTGTGAAGGAAGCGAATTCTGACGGAAGACGGCTATTAAGCTCTACTAGATCTATTCAGTCCACCTTGAGCAATGCATGAAAAACATCTTTGTGGTCTTCTACCAACCTCAGAATATCCTGATTTGCTCTCACGGCAAGGCGAATTGACTGATGTTTCTTGAGTTTGAGTTTGAGCTTCTGTTGAGTTACCCCCTTAATGATATCAAAAAGGAGATGAAGTCTATAATCCTTCTTTCCCTGATAAGCGAGCCTATGAAGGTGCCTTGGGAATTCCTGACCAAGTATTGACTCAATTTGTAAGGTAAATTCTGGGATATATGGCATCAAAACCTGCAAAATCTGAATAAAGATCTGAGCCGCCACACTATAAGCATCAGAATTTTTTCTCTTTTTTACAAATTCTAAGTACCAAGTAAACTGTCCTCTACTGAATGCCTGGATCTTTTGAATAAGGACATCTAGTCCTTTTCCCGAAGTTTGATACAACTGATATTCGTCTAGAAGTTCCTCTCGCTGAGAATAGACTCGGAGTTCTATAGCTTCGAGTTGATTATTATCATCTTTTTCATCAAAAGCTCCTTTTTCATAGAGGAGTTTAAAAAGGTTTCGGAAATGATTGAGATAATCAAAATTCTCCTGAAGACTGGATTCCTCAAGCTTTTTCTGCTGGGCAATACAGAGCCTTAGAGCATCTCGTCCATATTTTTTTGCAAAATTTTCTGCCTTTTCAGGAATTGGGAATTGATAGCGAAGTGCAGGAATCTCGCTAATGAAGAGAGGAGCCTTCTCTATCTGCATTAGATAAGTAAGCAGAAGCAGTGTCTTTGTAAAGTTAATAGCTGAAGGAGCAAATAGAATCAGATTTTCTTTCTTTTCTCTGGCTTGTATAGCCACTTCAACAGCTCTCAGGAATTGCTGATCGAAGGTTCCCTTAGTTGCTTGATAAGTATATGGAAGTTTCTCTGTTTTTATTGTTATTTTCTCCTGACTAGGATTTCGCTCTATTCGTGGGAGCTCCTGAATATTCTTGATTCGGTCTTCCATAACCTGCTCAGGGGTATGGTCTATACTGTGGTTTAGTATTTCTCTTACTTGAAGGTTCTCAATCTTTTCAGCATTTCTCAAGAGGAAATTTTTTATCTCCTCAGGCACTAAATACAATAGATCTATCAAATCAGCAAGGGGAAAGCTAAGAGGAAGCCAATGATTCATTACGAGTCAGAGCAAGAGATATTCGTATGCAGAACTCCACTTCTGATCTACGACTAAAGGTCTCGAAAAGCAAAGGTTTTTTGTTGCCTCATTGCTAAAAATGCCCCATCCAAAGTGATCTCTCGACTCTAATGGAAGTATAGCTTCTTCTTTAGATAGGAAAAGGGATTCTAGTTTAGGCGCAGCCTGATGAATTCGATCTAGCAATTCAGATTGAAGAGAGGAATAGTCAATCACCCAAAGAGGAAGGACTCTTTTAATCAGTCTCTGACCTGTTATTTTTGAATAAGGAATTTGCTGAAGTTTCTCAGATCTCGAAGCAAGATTCCCTATTGTATCCAGTGTTTCGATAATATTTTCTGTAAAATCAAAGAGCGATTGTCCAGCGAAGGTTGCGACATTCTCAAGAAAATGCCCCGATTCATCAACAAAACTCTCATCTATTGGCAAATTATAGTCTTGTGCTTTTTGAAGATGAGAAGGACTCAAGAGAGGATTTATTCTATAGACTCAATTATCTTTTAGCGTATCAATTGTTGGTTCTCAGAAAATAGGTATTGACTTATTGATCATTGGGAGGATAATTTTTTTCCCAATATGCTTTTTGTATCTCTTATCGTTTGCATGCACAACTACTCCGACGTCTGAGAAGAGACTCATAATATCATCTACTACTATAGTTAATACCTCGTTTTTTGTTTCAACAAAGCATTTTATCTCAAGCACGACCTGAGGTTCTGTTCTTCGCTCGATATCATCAGTATTTACGACACTTTGATTTGAAACATCTCGGTAGACAAGCTGTGGCTTCTTCTGTAAAAGATTTTTTTGGGAAAGGAGAGAAAAAACTGACTCTATTTCTTCTATCTGTTCTGCATTAAAAATTACTTCTTCATCTTGAGCTCAGAAAAAGAGGTTTTTAAGATATTGCTGGGATTTTTTCTGCATTTTCTCCCCAATTTGACTAATTTTCTGATATTGAGCAAAAAGAGGGAGTTTTTCCTTCCCTCTTAATGCCTCTAAAAAGTTAAGATTATGGAGATTTTTGATAATCAGAGGCTGATAGTTCTTGCCTGTAAACTGTAGAAGATTTCTCCCCATTAATTCCTGATAATAGAGGGTTCATAATTCTTCTGGAGAAAAAAGAGTTGACTTCGGAAGAAAAATCGGATATCGTCAGTCTTTTTTCTCTTGTTTTTTTTGATATACTATATGATTTGGCTGATATTTTTTATTTAGCTTCATTTTACAGGTTTGAGTCTACTAAAAGTTGATATATCTAATAACTTCTATAGGTATAAACCCTATAAATCAAATATAGTAACGCCGTACTTGCTAAAACAAGCATCATATCTTCCAATGGTCCAACCTGAACTTTCTTAGCATGGGTAATCTCAACTTTCTGTCCGTCTGTACAGATCGCCTCAACTGAATAATACGCATAAACATCCTCCTCTACCGTCTTATCAAAAGGATATTCGTATCTTGGAACTTCTGTCTCTCAAAGGAAGGTCTTATTGCTCATATCTGAAAAATCTGATCTATAGACACGATATTTTTCAATATGTTCTCATGGCTTTCGCACGAGATAATATTTGTTTCAGATTTTTTCTGTCGACACCTTGATATTTTTAATAATACATGTCGGCAATTTTGGAGCTGAGGGCATTTCCTGTGATTCTGTTGTAGCTTCAGGCTGTGGTTCAACTAATGCAGATCCAGATAGCGCCTCTTTTGTTGGTGCCGTTCCTGTCGCTACAGGCATTACAAATGAGATCACCTCAGAAGGTAGCCCCTCTGGGATATTATCATTAGTTACTCCTAGCACTTGAAAGAAATACTCTTTCCCGTAAGTGAATCCAGAGAGGATCGCAGAATCTCAAGTCGTGAGAACAAGTCCCGAGAGAGCATCAGCTGCAATCCCATACTTAATTCCATACTTTTCACTAGCTCCACCTAATGTTTCTCGGCTAATCTGCAAAGCTCAAGGGAGTTCCTGATGAGAAATGATTTTTACCTCTCAGATTTTTAGGTTATCTTTTGCTTGGAGTGTAAGTATTTGGTCATAGGTCTTAGCTAAACCTTCTCCAGCGGAAAAGCTAGCAGAAACCGAAATTTCTCCTGTCTGAGTAAGCATAATATCTTTGGTGAAAAGTCAGTTTTTCTGCTTATCTAAAGGATATTCCTGTCCTCATGAAAATATGAGCTTAGCGGAACTAACATTTTCTTCAGTTATCACTTCGAATCTCACTTTATCTCAAAGTTTCAAATTCTGATTTGGTGTCGCTGTGATTCCTTTAAAAAGATCTGTACTCCCTGGCTGATAGGTAAAGACTACTTTATCTGATAATCCAACAACCTCTCCAGCAACAGAAATTGCCTTTATTTGAATATAATTCGTCCCAAGCTTTAGACCAGAGACTGTTTCTGAGAGGAGCCCTGCTGCATCCGTTGTTCATTCCTTTACCGCTAGGTCATTAAGAAGGATTTGCATACGTGCATTCGGTAACTCTGGAGCACTTGCAATAATACTCATAGCAGCTTTATCCTCTTTACCTCCTGGTATTGGAGAAAGTACTGAGATTTCTTTCTGAGTAAGCTTTGTATCTGATGTAACTATAATAGTTGTAGACCCAGAAATCGCACCATTAGTTACGGACTCCATATCTACAGTAAAATTTCCAGCTTTAGTAAGCTTGACTCCTTTTGAGAATGTCTTCACTCCTTGATCTGAAGCAGTCATATCAATGTATCCATCACTTGGCACTACATAATCCTCATAGGTAATTTTTTTCCCATCAACTACTCCATTAATTTCAAGGAATCCGTTACCAATATAATTTTTCATAACCTGATTATTTTTTATCGCCTTGATTGTAATATCAACTGACTGATTAACCGCAAAAGTAGAAGGCTTTACCTCTATTTGGAAAGAGTCAGGATCTCCACTCGCAAAAACCGGAATTGAGATCAATAATCACAATAAAAGGAACCATGGATTTTTTTTCATTGCTATGTTTGGTAGCTATTAAGGTAAAAGAGAATCTTCATCTTGAGCTGGAGTATTTAGATTTCACACCGCTAATGCGATTGATTTATCTCACGCCTCAAATGAAGCCGAACCGAGGAGAATATCTTTTGCCGCTCCTGAGAAAGGGATAGAAAACCATTCCTTTTCGAGTTCCGCATTGGTATCTATAGGGAGCTCCACCATAAGGAGACCTGATTGGTTGTTCTGTAACTTTGCTGAAGATGGGGTAGCAGATGGAATATCTACGGTCAAACTCAAAGGATTATACAGAACCTCAAAAATCAGCTTTCCTTCTTTTTTTACTAATTCTGAACCAAAGAGTTCAAAAATCTGATTTTGTGTCTTGTACGCAACTCATCGCTTATTTTTTTCAATTGTTTGTAGCTCCAGAACATCCAAGACACTAGCCGAAAGCCCTCATAAATTATGAGAAAAATAAAAGAGTCCAAGTGCTAAAATTGGAGCCACCAAGAGAATAACCGTATTTTTAAGCCCATTTTTGAGTTGCATACTTTTAGAGCATTAGAAAAATAATTTCACATTTAGCGAATATAACCGAAAGTTTAGCAAAATACTTATAAAAGTCAACCAAAAAATATCAGGAAGATTTTGTCACAAATGTCAAAATAATTCGTAGTATTTAGTGTAAAGAAAATATTACCTCAAGACTCAGAAATTTCCGGTAGAATGTATTTATTTTGAGAAGATTGGGGAACTAAAATAATAGTCGAATGGACAGTTTCAGACTGTATTTATTACTTTTGGACACGCTTTGACACAATGAGATTACAGGAATATTTTATTCAGCAAGCAAAAAACGGGCTCAGCGATAATGAGAAGTTTTTGCTTTATCAGAGGATTTCTGAACAGAGGATACTAGGGGAGAAATCACTCAGAAGAAGCCACATCCTTTTCAGTAAAAGGCTTGTGTATAGTTGCATCACAGTGATGCTTATTATCTGATTTTTTGGTTCGTATTTTTGGGATAATCCACATATTCAGAATTATAGAGCTTTTCTTGTAGAAAAAAACCCATTTTTTAATACTACGAATGCCGATCAAATTGCAACAGTTTTGGAGGTAAATGGAGAATATATCATAGAGAAGGAAGGAAAGCAATTTAAAAACTCAACACTCTTTGATGGAGACTTAATTACATTAAAGGATAATGCAAAGATCGTCTTTGATATTGATGAGAAAACTCAGATTGAAGTTAGATGACCAGCTCAGTTTAGACTTTCTCAGAAAAATAAGTGAGGATATCTTCTCAAGCTCATTAGTGGAGATTTTCTAAAAATCGAGGCAAATGACGAGAGCTCGGTGCTTGAGGTGGAGACAGATGAGATGACAATTCAGACTCAGCAACATCAAAAGACCACTTTTGAACTCTCAAAAAAGAATAATAAAACCCAGATCAAGAACACTTGAGCGACACTTCTTGTTACATCTAGGGTTTCTAACCAAGAAAATACTACTGTCACAAAGCTTGAAAAATCGAAAATACTGACTATGCAAGATAACGATATTACTAAGATTGAAGATATTAAGGTACTTGGTACTTTGCTAACAAAAGAAGAAAATATCACACATACAAGAACGCTACCTACAACAGGGTTAGCATTAGCTAATGTCCAGGAATTTATCGATCAGGTTTCTGAACTTATTACTGGAGATACAAGTATCACCGCGACACCGATTCTTCCTGTAGAAGAAGCCCAGAAGATAAGCCAGGAGCTAGAGTATCCATCATCTCAGAAAAAAGTCCCTAGTGAAGCTCAACTTAGTCAAATAACTGCTGCTTTAAATAAAGGCTTCCTGCTCTCTGATATGAAGACACTTTATGAGGCGAAACTCTCTGGAAATAATGAAGAAGTCGCGAATGCCTATAGGCTTCTTTCATCAAGGCTTCAGTCTATTGCTCAGAACTATGAAATTAAGCTTTCAAATCCAGAGAATCTCTCTCAGACAACTGATGAACTTATTAAGGGACTTGATAATTATCACCTTCCTCCTGCCAAGGTTGGTCAACTAACAACACTTAAAAATTGGATCACATTCTTTAATAACTTTGAAGACAAAGGAAATTGGGATGCATTTAGCAAGCAATTACCTAAAGAACTTATGTTTAAATAAGGAGAAAAATTAAGAAAAAAAGTCTGAATTGATTTCAGGCTTTTTTACTTTTCTACAAAGTTGTTCTGTCAAAATCTCTATAGACAAAAATTTCAGTTTTTTTATTTAAGTAGTCAGAGCTTTTTTCTCATCAGAAAGTCAAGATCTCAAGCTGTAAATACTACAAGAATATCATCAGAGGATGTCTTCTCGAGAAATGTCATCACCTGATCAAAATTCTGCAGATACTCAGCATTATGCTCTTTTGCAAAATAATTTCCTAGCTCATCTACCGAAGTAAAATGATGCTGTTGGAAAAGTGGTTCTTGAGCAAAGTCTTGAATATCTTCTCTCGCAGCATAAATTTGATAAATTGCTCTCTGATCAAACTGCGCCAAGGCTGGATAAAAATCATCCCATCCGACAAGCACTCTATGCATCTGATGAGGTTGAAAGAGTGCGATAATCTTCTTTTCCGGATATTTTTGATGCAACATATTATAACCAACACTTAGAGATGATGCAATATGTCCATAATCTGTATAGAGTTTTGCTCAAGTTGGGAGGGTAGTAAGGAACTCCATTCTTCTCCAGATTCCCTTAAACTCATACATAGCTTCTAAAATATGCTCATCAGAGAGCGTAGGATCAATACTCTGCAAAACTCCCACAACAAGTGAAGCATTTTGATTGGTATGTTCTCATCGAATATACTTTAATTTTCGCTCTTTAACTGGTAGAATCTTAGTTTTTGGATTTGAGAGAATAGCCTCTTGTTCAAGATTTTTAAGGACAAAAACCTCATGAGAAGTTTTGTCAATCATTTGTAAATAGGCTGAAGTATAATCCTCTAAATCCTGATAATAATCAGTATGATCAAGCTCAATATTTGTGATAGCGAGTTTTTCTAGATCAAGATTTAGAAAATGTCTTTTGTATTCACAAGCTTCAAGGAAGAAATATCGCTGCTTGATAAGATGATAGGGAACTTGTCTTCCAGTAAAAATTGCGTCAAAAAGGAGTCTAAATTCAGATTTTTTTTCTTGATTGAGATAATAGCTTTTTGAGTCAAAATCTGGGATAAGAGCTCAGACTATCCCTATTCCAAGCTGAGGAATCAGCTTTTTTGCAGTCGTGATAGCAAGCGCTGAAGAGCTTGACTTTCCATTCGTCCCAGAAAAACCAACAGTGCGGAAATATTTACTCATCTCACCAAGAAACTGAAAATAGTTTCGGATTTTGAGAGGTTGCTGATTTGTTAATTTCAGCTGGAATGCCGACTGAACCTCTGGAGAATTAACCACTGCCTCAGAATAAATAACAATATCATCCGGCTTTATTTGATACTGTCAATGTCCAATCAAGGTTTTAATACCATTCTTCTCAAGAGCTTGCGTAATCTGGCTTTCAAATCCATCAATTGCCAAGAGATTATCATATCAGAGTTCCTGCAGAATATAGGCAAGATTTGATATTCCACTTCCTCCAGCCCCAACAAGTACTATTTTCATTCGCTTTTTACTATGAGATAAAAATCAGTTTTTTTCTTTTTATTTTAGCCAAGCATATCAGATAAAATTTGATTTTTTGGCTCTGAAATTGCTGTTTTAATATCTTTTTGCGTTATAGTCTTTTTAAAATTTTTGAGTTTCAAAAGCTCAGCAAGTAAATTAGCTTTGAACTCAGGGGAGTCTTGATCAAGCAATATCCCATCTCTCTGCTCAACATATCGTTTTGCATTAGCAAATTGATCATGAGTTCGAGGGATAGGCACCATAATCAGCTTCAAATCAAAGAGATCCTGCTCAGCTATCGATGTTGTCCCAGCTCTTGTTATTGCAATATCAGAGCGCGTATATAGCTCTCAAAGTTCCTTTTGCAAACAGAATTCCCTCACTTCTACATTAGAGAAAGCTTCAAAGTCAGACTTTAGCTGAGTATTTAATTTTCCTAAAATTACTGTAAAATGGAAGTTTTCTGATTCTAATGCTGGTAATAGCTCTAAAATAGCGGAATAAAGCGTCATCGCTCACTGCGATCATCCCATCAAGAGAATATTTGTTTGTGAGGATTTTTCTAGTCAATCCGTGTCAACTACCAGCTCATCAGACAACAGCTGTCAAATAACTTTTGCTCAAGGCAGTACCTTAGAAAATCCTGTATATATGTGTTTTGCAAACTTTGAAGCAATACGATTTACTAGTCATGGGCGAGTATCAGACTCATGGACATAAATCGTTTTCCCCAAAAGCTTAGCGGCCAGGACAACCGGAAGTGCGACATACCCGCCCTTACAAAAGACAATATCTATATGATATCTCCTCAGATAGTAGATCGCTTGGAAAATTCAAATTAAAAATCTGAACATATCAAGGATATTTTTCATCAGCGAAGATACTGTCTTCTCTCTCCTTCGTTTTCCAGAAAAAAGAGGAATAAATGTCAGATTTTTTATTTTTTCAGAAAGCGTAGTTGCAGCCTGTTTTTCTAGACTCTTCTCAGTACCAAATCGGTAGTGATGATGAATCTTTGAACGATATATTGATAATGATTCCGCATACTGAATCAGGCTCTGAATAGGGAAAACATGGCCTCAGGTTCCCCCTCCAGCTCGTGCAATATTGATCTGAGTTTTATTTTTCTTTTTCATATAAAAAGTTATCGAGATAAGTATTTTAAGAGTAAAGTTTTAAAAGAGGAAAGCAAGAGAAAATGAGGCAAAACGCTGATAGACATCAGCATATTCACATGCATTCAAATACCTCTCCAATTATTCATTTAAGGGAATGATAAAACACTCTTATATTTTTATATAACAAAAAAACATCTTTCGAGAAGATGTTTTAGTATATTTGCTATTTTGAGTACAAAGTATGGGAGGGGTGGGATTCGAACCCACGACCTTATCCTTAAGAGGGATCTGCTCTACCAACTAAGCTACACTCCCATATCTAAGATCTTTATTCTGATCAAGATAGCGAATGCTATTATATTAGTTTTCCTCAAAAATTCAAGTGAATTTCACTAAAAATTCCTAAGATCAAAAATCACTTGATTTCTCGCATCCAAACACTATACTCTTTGCTAGATATGAGAAAGATGGCGCCCTGACAGAGTGGTCTATTGTACAGGTCTGCAAAACCTCGGTTCATGGGTTCGAATCCCATGGGCGCCTAATAAATCTCTGTCTTGAGCTGAGCGAACAATCAGTTCTGTACACAACTTCTGATGAATTGTGTGGTAGTAGAAAGCTATATGATTTGATTCATATAGCTTTTTTAGTTTGTCCCAAAGCGGACTTTTTTTATCATAGAAAAAACTCTCACAGAGTGAGAGTTTAATCTGAGTCATAAAGATGACTACTACAATGCTAATGAAGCAAAGTCTGCGATATTAGAAGCATCTACATTAGTATATGGAGTTGCATGTCCATTATCATCAGTAACAGTAAAGTTAACAGACTGTACAGCTGTTTTAGCTACTGTAGCTCTTGCAACTTCTGCATTATCCTTGCTAAGTTCAACTGTAGCGAAAGCTCCTGGAGTTCCAGATACTTTGTTGAATGTTACAGGACTTCCATTTGCAGTAGCATTAATAGCATCAAGAACTACTTTGTAATTATCAGTATTCTTTGTTACATTAAGATCAAGTCTTTCATTTCCTGAATTAGTATTCTTCTCCTTTAGAGCAAGGATTGGATATGCCTTAGCAACATAGTGTCCATAAGACAAATCTCCTGTTCCCTTAATGTCAGTACCATTCAAGATTCTCACACCTTTCAACTCTTTCTTAGTACCATTAACTGCACTTTCTGAGAAGTTAGCAAATACTTTAACTTGGTAATTCTTAGCTGGCAATGTAAGTATATTAGCTAACTTTACAGTAATATCGTTACCATTTACAGTAACAGATTCAACTGAAGGATTGAAGTCATTTCCAAATCTGATTGATACATCATCAAGATCAGAAGCTCCAAAATTGAGTCCAGAAAGAACTACTTCAGTAATATCTGTAGAATCATTCTTTACATTATAATTGAATGATCCAATTTCTGTACTTTGTCCAGGAACCACAATAGTATTCTTTGCACTAGAATTTCCAACAACAGTTGTAGTAGCACTAGAATTTACTCTTACATATGCTGTCTTAAGCATTGTTGTTGAAACCTGATTTCCTTCTAGCATACCTTTTACCATAACAGATAATCTGTAGTAATCATTAACATTAAGATCAGGATTATTGATAGCTCTAAGCTCAAATCTGAGAGTTTTTCCTGGTTCAATAGTTTTTGTAATTGAATCAATAGAAGTTCCAGCTCCACTTGATACTGCTACTACACTTGATGTTTCTCCATCAGCTAGATGAAGTGATACATCAGCCAATTTTGTATTAAGGGCAATTGCAGACCCCTCAGCTCCAGTCAAAGCAATCTGGTTAATTTCAAGAGTTTTATTTCCTGCATTTCTTACTTCTCCAACAAAGATTACTTTTTCATCTGTATTTCCTCTTACAAGTTTTACATCTTCCGCAGGACCAACCTTCTGGAATCCTAGCTTTTGTTCTTGAATATTTACTTTAGCAACTCTGATGGTTCCTACCATATGATTCTCTCTGAATGGAGTTTCATCACTATTAAGGTAAGCACCTCAAGTAAAACTAGTATTAGCAATATTTTCAAGTTCAAAACTAGTTACACCAGGGAATTTTGTTGATGCAATAGATACCTTAAGTTCAAGGTTATGAGTTCCTCTCTCTAGATATACTTCAGAATCAAATACAAGCCCTGTTGCAGTAATACTTGTAGCTTGATAAGTTCTACCACCTATTTCAAGAGAAGCTCTTCTGATAGCCCCTGTTAATTCCTGACTAGCAGCCTTCTTTGGCAATACAATTCCTTTCTCAAACTTAGTAGATTGATTAAGCTTAATTGTTCCTTTGGCAACAGTCACATCTGAATATCCCCAATCAGCATTAACTACTGATGGGAAATTAGTATCTCTAGCAAGAGTAATGTTTCCTCCCTTAATTGTAGTCTTCTTAAGGTTTACATTATTCCATCCCTTGATAGCAACTCTATATCCTACAGAGTTCTGTCCAAGTTCTTCAGCGATAACATCTTCTGCTCTTCTGATAACGAATGTATAGTCATCACCATCAGCCTTTTCAATGTTTGTAGGAGTAGCTACTACCTTATATACAGCAGATTTTCCTGAATCTAACTGATCATTAATTGTAAGAGTTACGTCTCTTCCATTAACAAGGTAAGTAGTCTTCAATTCTTTACCATTTCTCAAAAGTTTGAAATTCTTCAAGTTATTGATATCAGAACCTTCTACCTTGAAAGTAATATTCTTAATAAGAACATTCTTTTCCATAGAAGCTGGAGAGTCATTTTGAAGTTTAAATTCTCCAAATGAGAAAGAAGAATCTTTTGAAATGTTATAAGTTCTCTCAGCATTATTCATAGACAAGAAGCTAAGACTTGTTACTGAATAGTTAGTAGTTCTATAAACACCAGTTGTATCAGGAGATACAGTAGTATTCATTGCAGAAGAAGTTACATCAGACAATTTGAATGACAATTCAGATCCTGCTTTAACCTTATTCTTATCAAGAGAAATAACTAGATCAAGTTTTTCTCCCTTCTTAACAACATATCCTCCGTTGAAAACTAGGTTAGCCTTAGAATCTCCGAAGAAGCTAGATGAAGATGTGATCCTTCTACCATCTTTTTCAATCCATACCTTCAATCCTTCATTTTGACTAAGACCAAGTCTAGTAACATTCAAAGATTGAAGTTGAATATCTTGAGATGCGTTGATATTAAGTTCAGCAACCTTGATTACTCCATCATTAGGGATAGAAGTAGTTCCATTAGTTGAGTTCAAAGCGATAGAAAGATCTCCAGCTCTTACCCCACTAAATTGATTATTGTCACCAGTAACAACAGGCTTCTGACATTCAGCAGGACAAGTAGCTGATCCCATTGTACAAGCCAATGTAACTAATGGATCATTACATTTAGCTCCCTTCTCTGTATTAGAAGTTCTCTGAAGCATCAACATTACATATCCTCTGATCTCCATTTGACTAGGATTTTCGATCTTTGTCATAATACCCTTGTCTTTTAGAGCTTGAAGGTGATTTGCATAGTATGGAGTACCTCCATCGTACTTAGTTCCCCAGATTGCTCTAGAAAGAGTAGTACCGAATTCACCTCTTGTTACCTTATCTCTTGGTCTGAATTTGTCAATTCCTTGACCCATCAATCCCATTTGACAAGCTTTCTTTACATAAGCAGCCAAGTCTCCTTCAGCTGTTTGAGCATCAGCAAATGAGCAAACTTTTGTTTCATCTGCCTTTGTTCCAAGTTCTTTTTCAGCCCAGTTAGAAATCATTTTTGCCAACTGACCTCTTGTAAGTTCTCCATACATATTAGCGTTATCAATAGAAGACATTGTAGTGATCCCCTTTGAGTAAGCGTAATTGTATGCTCCTTGTAGCTCTTCACTATATGATGCAGCACCAAATGATGTTGCAGGTAGTAGAGCATTTGCTGCCATCAACACTCCAGCTGTAGCAGCGAACATTTTTTTAACGTTCATTCTCTGTGTAAATTAAATATAAAAAGCTTTTTCGATGAGCATTTACAAAGCCCATCTTAGAATGTAGTACCTTTCAAATTCTCTACTTAAAGTAGTCATACTCCTTGTCCAAGAGTCATCATCTTCTCTCTATACTGGCATACACCAAAATAAAAAAACTCTGATTTCTCTTTTTCTCGTTTCTTCTCACCCTAAGCTTTAAATTCTCAAGATAGATTTTAAGCTGTTTTCTATGTCTCCACATAGACAACTTGTGCTTGAGTGTAGGAATATCAAGTCTGAAATCAAGACATTTTTTACCATTCTGACAAGTTGTGTCATTTCTAGTAAGAATGTCCTTGGCTTCTAGCCTCTCTATTCCCTCACTGGCTACATTCTTGCATTGTGGTTTACGATAGATTTTTTTTTATGTGACAATTTTTTTCTATTTATTATATTTATCTGTCCCAAAAATCTTACTTTATCAAGTCCATATCCCTATTTTATCAATTATATAAAATCAAAAAATCTGATTTCAAAGACCACCATTTTCTGATTTTTGTGATATAATATATATTTATAGATCCTTATATATACATATATAGAAAAAATAGACTAACTTACCCCTTAGGAAAGATACGAAAGTAGAGCTCAATATGATTATTATAAATATAATAAAGTACTTAAAATCGCTAACAACTCTGAAGAGTCATGGAGAGATTACGATATTTATCTCACACGCTCGTGATGACCAAAAGCCATAACAAACAGCAACGAAGCAATTTAGGTATTTACCAAAACTATTAAACTATAGCTAGATTCCATGACTTGCTATTGTTCATCTCGCAATAATAAGAGTTCAGTTCTCCTTTAAGAGGATATAGCCAAGTAAAGTATACCTAAAGGTCCTTCTAGTGATCAAGAATATTATTATCAAAATAGCAAAAGAATCTCGGTAAAGCACCTGATTTGCCACTCAACTATTTATCATTTTTTCTAGACCATAACTTAAATCATCATGAGTCATTATCGTTCTTCTTTAAATGATAGCCTGAAGGAATCCTGTTATAGTCAGCAGTGACAACATTGGCAAAGCTTCCACTATAATGAATGTACCGCAGCCTCGTAGACAGGAGAGTAATAAATAAGACAGTAGATAATTACAACAAAAAAAGAAAAAAATCTGAATATTTCATCAGATTTCTTTCTAATCAATAGTACTGAAAAGAGATAAAGTAGTGAACAAAGTGTATAATTTTTGAATGTTTTAGAATGGTGGTCTATCCCCACCTTCCGGTAGGGATGCCTTGTTACGACTTAACCCCAGTCACTGATTCCCTCCTTAACCCATATAATGAGTCTTCAAAGAGCCTCAGCTCCCATGGTTTGACGGGCGGTGAGTGCAAGGAACAGGGACGTATTCACGGCAGCATGGCTGATCTGCCATTACTAGCAATTCCAACTTCATGTAGTCGAGTTCCAGACTACAATCCGAACTAGGGGTAGTTTTAAAGATTTGCTCCACCTCGCGGTATCGCTTCTCGCTGTACCTACCCATTGTATTATCTATGAGGCCCTAGGTGTAAGGGGCATGAGGATCTGACGTCATCCTCTCCTTCCTCTCGGTTACCCGAGCAGTCTGTTTAGACATACTAACTAAACACGAGGGTTGCGCTCGTTTCCAGACTTAACTAGACACCTTGCGGCACGAGCTGACGACGACCATGCACCACCTGTGTAAAGCTCCGTATTGCTACGGATATGCGACTTTCACCGCAGACACAATACATGTCAATCCTAGGTAAGATTCTTGGCTTAGTATCCAATTAATCTAGATAATCCACTGCTTGTGTGTTCCCCCGCCTATCCCTTTGAGTTTCATTCTTGCGAATATACTACCCAGGCGGCTTGCTTAACTCGTTAGATTACGACACTCCTACCAATAAATTGATAAAAACATCTAGCAAGCATAATTTACGGTTTGGACTACCAGGGTATCTAATCCTGTTTGCTCCCCAAACTGTCGTCCCTCATCGTCAAGTATTCTATAGTTAGCTGCTTTCGCTTTCGGCGTTCCTTCCGATATCAACGCATTTCACCGCTCCACCGGAAATTCCACTAACCCCTAGATACTTCCAGAATTGCAGTATCCATTCCCTTTCTACGATTGAGTCGTAGGATTTGAAAACAGACTTACAATTCAGACTACGGACACTTTACGCCCAGTAAATCCGGATAACGCTTGAGACCTACGTATTACCGCGGCTGCTGGCACGTAGTTAGCCGTCTCTTATTCTTGACATACCGTCATTCGTCTTCTGCCAAAAAAGAAGTTTACACACCGTAATGCTTCATCCTTCACGCGAAATTGCTGCATCAGACTTTCGTCCATTGTGCAAGATTCCCCACTGCTGCCTCCCGTAGGAGTATGGGCCGTATCTCAGTCCCATCGCGACCGGACATCATCTCAGACCGGTTACCCGTCATAGGCTTGGTAGGCCATTACCCCACCAACTACCTGATAGGACGCACCCCCCTCCCGAAGCGATAAATCTTTCCTCACATTGGAATTTCACCATCGTGAGCATATTGGGAATTAGCTACATCTCTGCAGTTATACCCATCTTCGGGGCAGGTTAAGCACGCGTTACTCGCTCGTTTGCCACTAATCTTACTCCGTATTACTACGAGGCAAGATCCGTTCGACTTGCATGTGTTAGGCATTTCGCTAGCGTTCATCCTGAGCCAGGGTCAAACTCTTCAAAAAGTTTCACACTTTATCTCTTTTTAGTACTATTAAAGATCGCTTGTGTAATAGAGATCCATCTCTATTAATGGTAGCACTAACCTACTTTCCCAGCCCTGATAGAACCAGTATCATCGACCAGTATATGCTTAACTTCTGTATTCGGAATGGGAACAGGTGTTTCCATATACCGCATCAGCACCACCGTTATTAGAAATGACGAGTCAGACTATAGCGATCTACTTTGTAAACGCAATAGAATTCTGACTTTTTTCTCTTTGTATCCTTACAATACCATAATATATTACCTATTTCTTAGAAAAAAGATAAACCCGCTCGACCAATTAGTACATCTCTGCTTAACCCCTTACAGGGCTTACACATAATGCCTATCAACCTAGTAGTCTACTAGAGGTCTTAACTTCATAAAGAAGAGGGATATCTAATCTTGAGACAAGTTTCCCACTTAGATGCTTTCAGCGGTTACCTTTTCCGAGCTTAACTATCCAGCCGTGCTCCTAGGTGGAACAACTGGTACTATCAGAGGCTCGTCCAACCCGGTCCTCTCGTACTAGGGTCAGCATCTCTCAAATATCCTACGGTCACAGTAGATAGGGACCGAACTGTCTCACGACGTTCTGAACCCAACTCGCGTCCCGCTTTAATGGGTGAACAACCCAACCCTTGGGACCTTCTACAGCCCCAGGATGCGACGAGTCGACATCGAGGTGCCAAACGGAATCGTCGCTGTGAACGCTTAGATTCCATTAGCCTGTTATCCCCGGAGTAACTTTTATCCGTTGAGCGGATCCCCTTCCACTCGGAAGATCCGGATCACTTTCGCCTACTTTCGTATCTGTTCGACCTGTCAGTCTCACAGTCAAGCTTGCTTATGCGAATACACATTCACCACGGTTTCCATCCGTAGTAAGCAAACCTTTGCACGCCTCCGCTACTTTTTAGGAGGCACCCGCCCCAGGTAAACTGTCCAACTGAAACTGTCTCCCAACCTAGGGATTAGAATTGCTACATATTTTGGGTGGTATCTCACTATTGGCTCCGCCCCAACCGAAGTCGAAACATCAAAGCCTCCCACCTATACTGAGCAAAACATGCTACAATCCAATATCAATCTACAGTAAAGCTTCACAGGGTCTTCCCGTCTAACTGTGACTACCCGGCATTTTTACCGGGAATGTAATTTCACCGAGTCTAAGGGTAAGACAGCATGGGGATGATTATGCCATTCATGCGCGTCAGAACTTACCTGACAAGGAATTTCGCTACCTTAGGACCGTCATAGTTACGGCCGTCATTCACCAGTGCTTAACCCTCGAGCTTGCACAAGAGAGCATAACATTCTGGCATTGGACAGGCATCACCCGCTATACATCCTCTTACGAGTTAGCAGCGAGCTGTGTTTTTGATAAACAGTTCCCCCCATCTCTTTCGCTGCGATCTCCATTTCTGGAGACAGGACTTATTTCGAAAGTACGTCCGCTAATTTGCCAAGTTCCTTACCCATTAGTTATCTCGATTATCTTAGTATTCTCTACCACCCCACAAGTGTCTGATCTGGGTACGGGTTACATATAGATTAAGTTTAGAGGTTTTTCTCGGCACCAAAACGATGAGAATTTCCAATTCCGAGGAATTGAATCCCGATCAAACTCAGTATCAATAGCTGTGGATTTTCCTGCAACTACCTTTATAGCTAACGCCATAAAAACCTTGTTCTTTCGACTTAAATCCTTAATAAGCTCTCACAAATCTCAATGCGTCACCCCATCACTCTATATATAAGTACTGGAATATTAACCAGTTATCCATCGACTCTCCATTTCTGGATAAGCCTTAGGTCCCGACTAACCCTACGACGATGAACGTTGCGTAGGAATCCTTAGGGTTTCGATATATTGAATTTTCATCAATAAGCGTTACTCATGTCAGCATTTTTACTTCTTACTAGTCGACCACACCTCACGATGTAGCTTCATCCTGTAAGAACACTCTCCTACCACACAGTGTATTACTACACTGGTCTTCGATTTCGGTATAATGCTTAGCCCCGTTACATCTTCAGCGCATCTTCACTAGTCCAGTGAGCTGTTACGCTTTCTTTAAAGGATTGCTGCTTCTAGGCAAACCTCCTGGATGTATAAGTAAAGACACCTCTTTTTCCACTTAGCATTACTTTAGGGACCTTAATCAGAAGTCTGGACTGTTATCCTTTTGACTACGAAACTTGCTCCCGCAGTCCCACTCTGTATTATTCCTTGAAGCATTCGAAGTTTAGTAAGGTTTGGTAAGATCTCTCGATCCCCCTAGCCTTTCCAGAGCTCTACCTCTTCAAGACCTTAAAATACAGGCTGCACCTAAATGCATTTCGGAGAGAACCAGCTATCACGGTATTCGATGAGCTTTTCACTCCTAAACACAGGTCATCGGAAGGTTTTGCAGCACCAACCCGTTCGGTCCTCCAGCATAGTTTCCTATGCCTTCAACCTGCCCATGTCTAGCTCATACCGCTTCGGGTCTATTAATAATAACTATCGCCCTATTCAGACTCGCTTTCGCTACGGCTCCAGCTATAACTGCCTTAACCTCGCTACTACTAATAACTCGCTGACCCATTCGTCAATAGGTACGTGGTCACCCGTAGGCTCCCACTCAATTGTAAGCAATAAATTTCAGGTTCTATTTCACTCCCCTACCTGGGGTTCTTTTCACCGTTCCCTCACGGTACTCTGCGCTATCGGTGTAAAAAAGTATTTAGCCTTACCCAGTGGTCTGGGCAGATTCATGCCAGATTTCTCGTGTCTGACATTACTCAGGTATTGTTTAATGTGGTGTCATATTTTTAGATACGGGACTTTAACCCTCTATGGTATATCATCCAAATATTTCTCCTAATATAACATCTCTCCATTTGAAGATTTCTAGCTCTTCACAAACAACCCTACAACCCTCTCATTAGCAACGCCTAGAAGCTTACACTAATGGAGTTTGGGCTCTTCCCTGTTCGCTCGTCACTACTAAGGGAATCTCATTACGATTTCTTTTCCTTCGGTTACTGAGATATTTCACTTCACCGAGTATTGTCAACTTTGTATTCTCCTATAGAGAATAGGTTACCCCATTCGGAAATTCTTGACTCCAAGCGATTGTTGGCATCTCATCAAGACTTATCGCAGCCAGCTACGTCCTTCTTCCTCTTTTTTACCCAAGGCATCCGTTTATTGCTTTTAAATAGATTTATCTACTAAGAAATAGTGTAATATATTATGCTATTGTTAAGGATCACATCACAATCACTCACACTGTATCACTTCAAATCTTTTGCTTCTTGATTGCGTGTATCATAATACAAATCTCCCCCCTAAATGCAAGAGTTTTTTTCATTTTTTTTAAGTAAGGTTAAAATTGGTATTTTTCTCCTTTTTGGGTCATATCAAAAAATTAATTCTCAGAAAAATCAAAAAAATGAGAGAAAAATCAGATTTCTTGTCTTTTTTGTTTTTTTAGACTTTTACTACAATAACTACCTATAATTTCTCATAATTTAAGACGTTTTATTATTGTAAGATAAAATACTATCTTTTTTTGATTAATGAAAGAATTTGATTTTTTTTGAAGTATTCCTATAATAGGAGACAAAGAATACAGAACAGAAAAAATTTTAAGATATTTTGGTATAATATGGAGAGGATTTTATTGGAGATAGTATGATTTTATCTATTTTCTATTACGGTTATCACTTTTTGTATACGAGGGCTCGATAAGTATAAGGCCCAAAAAGGGAAATGGAGAATCAGTGAAAAAACGCTTCTCATCCTCAGTATGATGGGGGGACGAATAGGCGCTATCGGAGCTATTGGTTTTTTTAGACATAAGACAGTAAAATCAGCCTTTTTGTGGAGATTCTATCTAATTGGATTTGTTTGGATAGTAGGAATATTAGTCCTTATTTACTTATTAAGCTAATAGTGGCATGCAACTTGTCATCACTTGTAACGGAGATCACATCAATACCCACTCTACGACACTAGGAAAATGTAATGATAGACTCTCTGAGAAATGAGTATTAGAGTCTCTTAGATTAGCAAAAGCACTTAGAGACGAGCAGTTTGACTTTATTTTTTGTAGTGATTTTGGATATAGAAGGACCACTGCGGACCTAATTGTAGAGGAGCTGGAGCATAAGAATTTTCATATTATTGTAGATTCCAATCTCAGAGAAAAGGATGCTGACATCTGCGATAAACTCACAAAGGAACATCTCTTCAATCAGGAGAAAAAAATAGGAGCAAATCCTACTGATATTCTAAATCGCCTCTTTATCAAACAAGATGGAATGAGTGGATTTTTAAATAGCAATGAAAGTCAGAACGAGGTGCTCAATCGCGTCCAGGCTTTTTTGTGGGATCTAACCCACCACTATCCCTCTAATGCTTCGGTCTTGGTCGTTGGAAGTCCTATCGTAAACTCCTATCTGATTTCCCTTTTATTGGGAAAGCAAGACTCAATGTGTGCGGTCACGACTCCCTGCTCGATCACAAGATTTCAACATTTAAATGAAAGGTGGATCCAGCAATCTTTCAACGAAAGACAGCATTTATATGGACCTAGTAGTTTTTAATGCATTTTACATTTAAGGAGCAGATCGAAGATTTTGTCGTTGAGGAGGTTTTAGAGGAAGTTCTGCGTGGACATGGCGAGAGCTACTATATTTTCTTTGAAAAGAGAGGAATCAATACTATGGAGGTCGTCGAACACCTGATACAGAACCTTCCACTCAAAAGAGAAGATATCGGCATTGCAGGCCTCAAAGATAAAGCTGGGATCACTAGACAGCGGCTTAGTATCTACAAAAAGAAAATCAAGCAATGCTGAGGTATTGATCAGATTTCTCATTTTCTCAAACAAAAAGTAAGACTTCTCAGCTCAAGCTGGCACACAGAACCTCTTGCTGTGGGAAAGAATAAGGGGAACCTTTTTGAAATTAGGCTAAGAAAGAGGAGTGCATTAGATAATAAACAAATACAAGCCCTCGAAGAAAAGATCGAAGAGGTAAAAAGATCTGGTTTTCCCAATGCTTTTTGAGTGCAAAGATTTTGAAAAGGAAATAAGAACTATAAAAAAGTTGAACCACTCTTTATTGAAGGAGTGAGAGAGAAGCTCAGCTATGAAGTAAGATTTAAACTCCAAGCATTTGGAAGCTTATGGTTTAATGAACTCTTACTCCAGAGATTTAATAATGGGAAAAAGATTTTAGACTGAGATATTATGGTCAATCAGTACAATGCCTTTGGTACAAAAGTTGCTGTATATCAAGGAGGGAAACTCCATCATTTCGACTATTGGAAATGCAAGCAAGAACAAGAAAAATCAGATTTTTTCGAACCTGATCATTTCAGTTTTGTGAGTGATTATGAGGAAGGGAAATGGTTTTCTACAGGATGTGTCCTAGGAGATAACCAACTCTTAGCACCAAGTGGAAGTGAGGCGAGAAAGTGGGACGAAGAACTGATCAAACAGAGTAAATTTCTCCCTCATGGGGTAGAGGTTTCTAGATTTTATAAGCTCTATGGCTTTAGAAGACCACTTCGAGTAGCTCCTCAATCGTTAGAGTGGAAATGGGATAGCTGAGATCTCTTACTCAAGTTTGGACTACCAACGGGAGCATATGCTAGTAGTTTACTTAGCTATCTCCTCGCTGAGATCGATCCAATGGGCTGCATAAGCAATAGTCTAATCATTCCGAGGATAAAAAAAGATGAAAACTAAATACTCTATAAATGAAAAAGAATCTGAAATCAGATTTCTTTTTTGATTTTTTAGAACTTAAGATAAACTAATAGAGAGAAAAAACTGACTCTCAACAATGAAAGTCAGCTTTTTAGTTATTTATTCTGATTAGGAGTAATTATCTAACAAGAACATATCTCAAATCTTCTTCACCCTTCACATTACAAGATTTAGTCTTAGGGTCTGGAGAAGTAGAAGTTGCCTTGCTTGAGTCTTTTGTTATTGTTTCACATAGATCCTCGAAATTTTTTGATGTTGTTGAGCTAGATACCGACTCAAGCATCTTACTCGTAGCATTTGCAATATTTAAGCTTTCTGCTCTCGCAGCAAGAAGGTATGATCCTGCATCCTTACCATCCTTTGATTTAATCAATCTATAAGTGAATTGCCCCTGAGCTCCATTTGTTTTATTGTCGCTTCCAACTTTAACAGCAGCTGTGGTTTTTAGTGGGTCTGATGGAAGCTCTCTGAGATATCCCCTTTCTACGAAGACAGTTAGTTTTGAAGTATCTCCATTTGCTGGTTGAGCTGGGTATTCACCCTTAGTAGCCATATACATTTCTATAGCATTCGTCAAATCAGCAAGATACTTTTGTCTAGCAGTATCTCTCGTAGCTGCTTGTGCACCAGTAAGAGGAGCAACTTCTTCAAGACCAACGATTTCTTCCTCATCTCCTGAAAAATCAGCATCACTAGCTAATCCTGGAATCAGTCCTCCAAGGAGATCCTTCGCATCAATAGTTTCAGTTGGAGCAGTAAATGTATGAGCATCAATTAGATTTACCTTATATTCTCCCTGAACCTTCGCAGTCACATCTTGATAAGTAACTGAGAAGTCTGGCTTAATAGAGAATCCCTTCTCAGAAAGAGCAAGAGCTAAAGATCCTTCAATTTTTACTACTTTTGAGTTCGCTGTTCCATCAGAAATAAGTACTGTAAAGTCATAATTTGTCTTATTAACCTTTTTTACAGTATAATCTATCACAATAGTTTCTGCTTTTTCTGTTTGAGTAGCTGGAGTAACTGTGATTTTTCCTTTTGAAGTATCAGCTGTAGCTGATTGCTGAACATTGAGCTTTACACCTTGTAAATTAATGTCAACGTTTTTAGCAATCCATTTCACATTATCATCTCCGTAAATCACAAAATATGTATCAGTATTTTCTATTTTCAGATCTGCAAGAGTTTTTTCAAGCTGAGCATTCAGTTCTTGTTCATGAAGTTTGAATTCCTCAGCCTGCTCTCCTGTTAGAGCAGAAGCAGCATTCTTAATACTGAATTCCATCACTTTTTTAATCTGCTGTTTGAGTACTTCCTGATCAAGCTCAACCTTCCAAGCAGGTTGTCCTTCATACTTTGTTGAAGTTGGATTTTTATAAAGGTCATTCGTAAGAAATTCCTTTGGATCAAATTTTTGAGCACCAGATTTTCGAGAAGTTTCTAGGAGCGTAGCGAATTCTTGATTATCAACCTTAATCCATTTCCCCTTAAATCATTCAATCATTCCTTTGACCATAGCAATACTCTGCTGATTTTTTTCGTCGGCTGTGATATCTAGGTTTGATAGCTTAAGGAAAAATTTCGCATCCTGAATCAAAACATTTAATCCAAGTTTGGCAGCAACCTTTCCTGCAATACCAGCAGACTCATCAGAGATATTTGCATCTGCATTAAGTTCTACTGATGCTTCGGCCTCTTTTGTCTTTGGATTGGTGAAAGATTCGCTATCTACTACGATCTTTCCCTCTCCTTGCTTAGCAACGTTTACACTGATAGTCCCTTTTGTAGAGGTCTGAGAGAGTCCATCAGAACTCATCAAAGAAACAAGGCTAGCAAAAGTCTCGTTCTGCTTATTATACACATTTAGGGTTTCCTCAAAGCTAAGCTCTGGAGCTCTATTCCCGCAGGCAGCAACCACGAGCGTTAAGAGACTAGCTCCAGCGAGATACAATCATTGTTTTAGTTTCATCTCATATAATGATAAGAATTAAAAAGCTCTATTTAGATTTTCCAAATAGTGTTGCAAAGAACTATAGACATTTGGAAGTATTTGTAAAGACTTTTTTTCTTTAAGAGGGAATAGAGAGAAAGAAACCTGAACTTTCTCATTTGGAGACAAGATGTTCATGATCTCTAATGATCAGATTTTTCTACCTTTTTTCTCAGAGAGATTTAATATATAAGAGAACTGATTAGCTTTTCAGGTGATTCTAAGGGAATTTGAGAGACTAAGAAGAGAGAGTGAAAAAATATGCTGATCTCACTGAAGTGAGAATGAGTTAATTTTATCCGATCAGCTTCCTCATAGCTCTCAATCAACAATAAATCTTCATCATGAAAACTGTGGGAGTTTCTGTATCACGGTTGCTACGCCTGAGAGATCATCATTACTAAGTGCATTAAGGAGTTCTGATAGAAGATATCCGCTTCCCATAGTGAAATTAGTCTCTTTTAGTGGAATTTTTCGTGTCTTTCCAATTAAATCAGAGGAAAGTTTCGAGTAAAAGTTATTCGCGATATTACCGGTTCATCAGAAGATTTCTAGAGATGATGGAGAAAGGTAAAGTTCCTCTTTGTCCAACAAAACCTGACTAACAGTAGAGAAAGAAAGGTCAGATCAGAGTTTATTAGTTTTTTGTGAAAAGTATAATTCTAATTCTCAATATGTATTTCCAGAATCTAGAACTAACTCTCAGCTTAGCTGCAAATTGAATATGTCTGCATTTTTGCTACCTTGTACTACCATCTGAACCCCTATAGTATCCCATTTTCTAAAAGTAAAAAAATCTGATAGATGATAGTCTGTAGTAGTCGCAAAGTGCTTTATTCAGCATAAAGAAAGTCATCCTCAAACTAAGAGGATACCAAGAATAAACCAGATTTTTTTCATCTTTAAAGAAAGGTAAAAGTATTATCATAATATATAAATCCCAGAATGTAAATAAAGAGGTTTTTCTTTGTGGTGATTTTTTTGACAAATCTAAAGTTATGAGTATACTTTAGTGTGAAGATTTTAGCTTCTGACTAACTGCATGAATACTGTTAGAATTGATATTGACTCTATACTTTCAACTATCTCATCGAATCCATGAGTGTCTGATATTCATCTGACCTGTCATGGAAGAAGTTCGTATAGATTCAATGGAGATATTATCAAAGATGAAGCACTTCCCCTCCTAGATATGGAGATGATGGAAGTCATTTTGAAGCAACTATTTCAAAATAATACTCAGAGTTTTGATAAATTTATCTGTGATAGGGAGAGTGATTTTGCCTATGAGGGGAAAGATGGGACAACCTATAGAGTAAATGCTTTTTTTGAAACCGGGAAGATCTGAATTGTAATGAGAAAAATCAATAATACTGTTAAGAGACTTGAAGAAATGATGTTTTCTAATCAGGCAGATACACTAAAATCAAGTATCTTAACCGCAAAAAAATGACTTTTCCTCGTTACCTGACCAACAGGAAGTGGGAAATCAACTTCAATTGTTTCAATGCTGGAATATATCAACTCAATTAGAAATGAAAATATTATAACTATTGAAGATCCAATTGAATTTGTATTTAAACCAAATAAGTGCATCATCTCCCAAAGAGAAATTGGACATGATAGCCGATCCTTTAAGAACGCGCTCAAGGGACTCATGAGACAAGACCCGGATATCGTATTTGTCTGAGAGATTCGTGATACTGAGACCGCAGAAACTGTGCTTAGTGTCGCAGAAAGTGGACACTTAGTTTTTAGTACTTTACATACTAGCTCTGCTGCTGATACTTTGACCAGATTCCTCTCGTTTTTCCCGGCAAATATGCAGGAAAATGTGGCGATTAGGCTCGCTAATATTCTCCTCTGAGTGCAGTCTCAGATGCTAGTAAAAATGGCAAACACTGACTCAAGAATCGGAGTATTTGAACTCTTGCTTAATACTATTGCTGTTAAAAATCACCTTAAGAAATGAGATATTAGTCAAGTAGAGGCTTTGATCGAGTCTTCGAGCTCACTTGGTATGATTTCTATGTCTCAATATGCAAAAAAACTAACAGATAAATGACTAGTTCATACTAAGGAAGTCGAGACAGTGATGAAAGTTCAAGCTCCTCAGTCTTAAATCTTTTATCTGCTTAACAATAATAAAATGCAAGAAAGTTATTGATGAGGAGGTAGAGTAAAAAGGCTTTCTCCCTCTCAAATCAGAAAAATGAAAGAAAATATGAGAAAGGTTCCAGAAATTCAAAAAAAATCTGAACTCTACCATCGCAATGAGGAACTAGCAGCTGAAGATATTCTAACTACTCAACTTGATTCAACGGTTGAGAACAAGAGAATAGAAAAAACTGAATTTGAACCTTCAATTAAAAAAGGGAAAACTCGATGGGAAAAAATAAAATCTGCTTTATTTTGATAAATTAGCATCTACAATGACAACGGTATCACTTATTGAACAAAATCTACCTCAACATCTTTGGCAAGTGGCCAAAAATTTTGAGATTTCTGATGAAGTTTTAAATAAATATCCTGAGCTCATCCAGCTTATTCTGGAATCCAAATCGCTCGCTGGTGTTGATGAAAAACAAAATTGGTTTAATCTGCTTGAGATCATGAATGAAGAACAGATCGATAAGCTCAAGGATATTCTCACAAGAGAAAAACAAAAGCTTGAAGAAATCAACCAGAAATACGCCCAAAAACAGGCCGAGATCAATCAAAAATATCAACAAGCCTTTAATGCTGAAGCTTATTATAGAGCTCAGGCAGAGCTTGGAGCTAAAGAAAATCAAAGTAGAGAGAAAGAACTGGAAGAAGCTGATAGTTTACTTGCTCAAATCTAAAAAAATGAGAAATCTGAAATTTTTATTCTTTTCTTGGATCCTTCTTTGAGGAAGCTGACTACTGACTCTGAATTTTTCTTTTGCAACCGAGGGAAGTAATGCTCACGATCTTTTGGAGCAGGCATTTACTCCTGCTATCGACTCCAATAAGGTAATCTGAGGCGGAGATATCGGATCAACAAAAGAGCAGGTATGAAGTTATGTATTGAGAGAGGGGAATGATCTGAAACTAAAATTTAAAAGAGGTGAGAATGAGAAGGTCGTCAACTTCCAAAGAAGGACATCTCTCTTGGTTCAGATTTCAAAGTTTTTACTTAGGCTGACCATCATTCTCTCTATCACCATGATTATCTACAATGGTGTGATGTATCTGATAAAAGCATCAAAAGGAGAAAACCCTAAGGAAATCTATACTAATATCTGGTATATTGTTACTGGAGTTCTTCTTGGACTCTCAAGTGTCATTATTATTAGATTTATTAGTTCTATTGGTCAGACAACACTAAACAGCATTTCTTAAACATTATTTATCTACTAGGTAATATTATCATGATGAAAAGTATTTTATCTGGAATTCTGCTCCTTGGAGTCAGCTTACTTCCCCTAGTAGGGAATGTTAGTGAAGCCTCAAGTAGCCAATGACTAACCGTAAGCGTTCCTAGAGATCAAGGAGTAAAAAATGATGATGTAAATATTAAAACTCAATGAAAAAGCTCCGGAATCGTGCAAGGAAATGAAGATACCCTTTATTCAGCCCTCAATCTCATCAATGAGTATTTATGGCGAGCATTTGGAGGTTTAGCTATGGCATTAACGATTTATGCTGGCTATGAAGTCATTACTTGAGATGGAGATAAAAAGGCCATGAAAAAAGCTCAGTGGACACTTATTGGAGTTGCTGTCGGGCTTTGTATTGCGATGCTCTCAAGTGCAATTATCAAGATCGTTGTCAATATCATCTAAACATCATAATCATATCTCTCTATAATATTTAGATCAAAAAAACTAATTCTCAAAATTCTGAATTAGTTTTTCTTTTCTCTCAATTTTCTATATCAATGGAGACATAAATCTGCCTAGGCAATGGCTACCGATTTATCAACCTTGTAGTTTGCGATAACCTGAGCAAAAGTTTCTCCATCTTTGTCTGCCTTATCAAAAATTCTATATTTTTTCCCATGCTGCTTATTATTGTATTCAGCGATAATTACCTGATAATCATTTATATTTCAGCCTTTATTGAGTATAGTATCTTTGATATCTTTAGCAAATTTGCTTCCTGCATTGTAGATTCTTCCCATCGCTAAAATAGCCCTTGGATCGGTAATACCTCGACTTTTAATCTGATGAACGTATTCCAAAACGTCCTCTCTCACTTGTTCTTTCATTTCTTCCTGGAATTCAGGGTATTTCATTAGTTCTTTAAATTGCTCCTCCTGTTTGTCTTGCCAAACTGCATTTCATGCATATGTCAAGTTATCAAAAAGAGGATCTGTCATAATAGACTCAAATAACTCTGAATTTTTTGCTTTAAGTCTTTTAAGAAGGTTTCCTGCTCTGACCTTATGCCATTGCATAAGTCCTATTGAAACTCCATCGACATCGTTTTTATTTACTGCTCAATAGTTCTCTCTAGCTTCTCACTGAATGATCAGATCCGCTAATGTATCAACAAGGTTTTTCTCACCTGACTCTCATGATTCAGCGATCTGGTTTGTGTTTTTTCATCCACTGGATTCAGTTTTTTCTTCTTTTTCTGATTGTCAATCATTTTCTGGCTGAGTCTCAAGTTTTTTATAGAAAGAATCTGGAAGGATCGCTTCAGCCTTCATCCCGTCGATCAGATTATCTTTTTGGATTACAAGTCCTGAAAAGAGACAAAACGCAAAACTATCAGCATCACTGGCTTGCTTCAGAAAATCTGAGTTACTTGCAAAGTTTGTCAACATTGTCGCCGTATAGGCATCTAAGAAGAGCTTTTTATTTGTAGGATCAGAAAAGAAATCTGGTTTTATTTTATAGGTAGTTTCTCCTGTAGCTGTCTTTGTTTCATCTAGGAAATCTCTTCCATCAAAACTATCAGTTTTTATTGCTAGAAGTGTATAAGGATTTATATGTGCTACACCATCTCAGGAAAGAAATTTTTCATCCATGATCCCCTGAATCTTTGGCAAATCAAGATTAAATTTAGCGACTTGGTCTGCTGGAAGTTTCTCAATTCAATACTCTTTGAGTAGATTTCTCGCCGTATTTTCATCAGTTTTTTTATCTTTAACATATTCCTCATAGGATTCAGAAATAAGTTTCCTCCTTGGAGCCGTCATCTCTTTATCAATTTTTCTCTTTTTTCGTGATCTTTCTAATCCAGTGATTCCACCAGAAAATCCTAATAAGCTTAGGACAAAATTCAATATCCCAGTCAAAAATTTTGAAGATTTAACGGCTTCAAACATATCAAATCAAAAGGTCTTTTTAAGCGTTGTGTCGACTCAATTGTACTTGTCTAAAGTATCAAGCAAACTATTTGATAAGGCATCAGTTTTTTCAAAAAAAGTATCCGATTTTTTCAAGATTCATAGTAGTTTCTTAACAGTTTCTGGAGATTCAACTATTTGAATTGATCAGATTTCCTTTTGGAGTCTTTCTTTTTGAGAAGCAAGCTTCTGTGCTAATTCCTCCTGAGAAACCTTCTGTCAGCTTAGATCTGGAAGATTAAACTGATTCCAAGTGATCTTGTTGATATCTAATCTATCCTTGTCCCAGATAGGATTTTGCATGACTTTCTCATAAAAATCGTAAGGATTCTTCAGGTTCTGTAGTGTAGATCTATTTTTTGGCAATGCAAGGAAATCTGAGACATTCATCAGCTTTTTTGCCTGTTGATAGGGATAGGTAAATTTTTTAGCAAGAGAGGTGACTCCAGTAAACATTGCTGGAATACTGTTTATTGAAAAATTTGTTAATTCTGAGAGGAAATTAACATTGTTCTCATGTTTATTCTGTTTCAGCATATTCATCAATGTCCACTCACTTGCTGGAAGAATTACTTTGTGAAGATATTCTGGGACAGGTTCTGCCGCAGAAATATCAAGTTTCTTTGTATAAAAATGAAGGAGTCAGGTATTAATCTTTCTAAACAAATATTCAGCCCTCTGCTCTGCTGTCTTATCTTTAAATTCTGGATGTTCATTAAAATCAGGCATAGCTACTACTGTGAGTATTTTTTGGTGAAGAGGAGTATTTTTGATAATTTCATCATAATTGGTCAAAGGAAGCTGCTCAAATTTTTGATTCTCCATAGCATAAGCCATTTTAGAAGACTCTTTTTTTGAGTTTAAGGTTGTGATCTGACTCTCTACTCCACTGAGTGCGGTATTGGCTTCTGTTTCGTTTTGGAATTGTTCTGGAGATTGAGTCAGTTTTTTTTCTGATTCATTTTGCTTGTCTAAGTTATTTTGTCCGTTGGCAACCTCATTTTTTTGTATCTCTGCAATAGACATTTTATCGTTTGGGGAGAAGGTAAAATTCACTAGTAATTATACATAAATCTTGCTAAAAAAGCAAAAAACTGTTGCTTTTTATCTGAAAATAGCTAAGTTATAGCGGAATTTTTACAGTTTTTATTTTTTCTCTGATAGAGAGTTATGGATTTGAATAAAGTAATGCTCATATGAAGAGCAACCAGTATTGGACAGCTAAAGCTCATTGAAAGTACAAATACTCCAGTGATTAATTTTTCACTAGCGACAAATAGGAAATACAAGAATCCTGAGGGAAATATTTTAGAAGATAGTGAATATCATAGGTGTGTAGCTTACGGAAATCAGGCCGACATCCTCTGAAAATATCTAACAAAAGGGAAAAAAATTTATGTAGAAGGAAGACTAAGAACTAAAAAGTGGCAAGATTCTGAGGGACATGATAGATTTTCTACTGAGGTTTTGCTCAATAATTTTATCTTTCTAGATACTAAGCTTGCAAATAGCGACGAAATCGCTGGAGATCCATTACTCGAGATGAGCGAGGATGAGACTCCTTTTTAGATTTTTAGAAATCTAATAATTTTAAGAGTATTTTATACATTATCATAGTAATATTCCCATGACAAGTATTTCTAATAAAATAAAAAAAATCTGAATCGAAACTTTTGATCTCATTGCTTTCTTGGTTTTTGTATTTGGAATTATCCTTTTTATAAGATTATTTATTTGAACTCCTTATACTGTCGTTTGAAGTAGTATGTTACCAACCTTTGAGCAGGGAGATCGGATTGTAGTTGAGAAAATCTCCCAGAGATTCTGAACATTGAAAAGAGGAGATGTAATCGTATTTGTCCCTCCTGGAAAAAATATCCCATTTATTAAAAGAATCATCGGACTTCCATGAGAGACTGTAAAGTTTGTGGATAATGCGACCTATATTTGTAACGATACAACCCAAACAGGAACAATCCAGTCACGTAATGGTCAGAATTGTTTTGCTCTTCAAGAAGATTATTTAGCTCCAGAGACAAGGACTATCCCACAAAAAGGGCGAGATGAGTTTCCTGTAGAAAATGGATACTTTGTGATGGGAGACAATAGAGGACACACAACAGATTCTCTTCACTGTTTCCATGCAGAGTGCTTTAAATGAGCTGGATATGTGGTGCCAAATAATTATATGATAGGTAGAGTTCTTGTCAGGCTTCTACCTAGTTGGAAGACTTTTTAGTTTTTACCTAAAAGACGTCCATGAAGATCTTTTCCAACTTTAATACTGAACGAAAAAGAGAAGCCTATGACGAAGCACTTGAGAAATTTGGAGAGAGGAATATCTTCGTTTTAAGAAAGAGCTCACTCTTTTTGCTTGTAAAATTTCTTATTCCAGTTTTATGATGGACTCTGCTCTTCACGGTACTGAATTTAACAATCTTTTTTGGGCTAAATGAATTTGGACAAGTAAGGCGGTGGCTCATAGGAGCTTTTACTTTGAGCTATTTGATTGTTATATCACCTCTGCTAAAGTACTATATCGATTATACTATGGACTTTTCTATCATCACCCCAGAATACTTAACAAGATATAATCAATCTGGAATTATGTCTAGAGATATAAAGACGAGCAATGTTATGAATATTAAGACAATCTCAATTGAGAAGCATTCTTTCCTATATAATATATTTAATAACGGAGATCTAATTTTTCTCTCTGAGGGAGATAAAGCCGATCAATGAGAAATCGTTCTCCACTATATTAAGGATCCGGAATGAGCAAAAAAGGAGATTACTAGGATCATGAAACTTCCTGTTTAGATGATATATCTCTGACTTTAGCCTTCTTTACTTTTTTGGACTTTATGCATGAAAACTCAAGATATCCCTCATATTCCCTATGATATGTATGAATCAACTCAAGAGATCCTGATAATTATGCCACTAGGTGGAGTAAAGAAAGATACTCTATCTCTTAAAATTGAGGATTATAAGTTGTCAATCACAGGAGAAAGAACATTGCCAGAAGTAAAGGAAAACCTTGTATCTATCAGAGAAGAATGTTATTGGGGAAAACTTCATCAGATTATTGATCTACCTCCACAGATCTACTTTGACAAAATTCACAGCAAACTCACTCCTGAGAATACGCTCCAGATCATTATCCCTAAAGCTCTTGTTCCAGAGAAAATCGTTGTAGATATTGAGGAATAAAGAGAAAATATAAGGTCAGCTTTTTTATTTTTTAAAAGCTGTCTTTTTTTAGTATGTCTTATTTTAAGGGAACTCCCCTTGCTTTCAAACAAGAAAACATTACTCTCATAATCAATGAATTACGAACTTTTTGACCATTGAGAAAAAAAAATCTATCTGATCAATATGCTCAAAGAAGATCATCAGATTTTTTCTGAATTATTTGAGAAAGGAGTTAGGAATTATCTCCAAGCAAGCAAAAAAATCTGAATCCTTATCAACAAAAAGTGACATACATGAGGGACAATCTGCAAAACCTGCGGACATATCCCACAATGCGATCGCTGCTCAGTAGCGATCCATTATTACCTGCTTCCAAACTGAGAAAAAGTCTGAATGTGCCACATCTGTAAAAAACAATACCAATTTCCAAAATCCTGCGAACAGTGCAATAGCTCGCAAATCCAGGAATACGGTATGGGAACACAAAAACTTGCTGAACTCATCAAAGAAACCTTTTGAGCTGAAAGCCTTATCGTTGAATCAGAATCCGTCCGTTCACCAAAAAAAATTGAAAAACTTTCTTCTGAACTTCAAAAATATCAAAATACTGAAAAAAAACCAATTATTATCTGAACATCACTTTTAACTACCCCAATCAAAGACCGAAAATTTGACCTTCTAATTTTTGTAAATGCAGATATTGGGCTTAATTTGCCAGATTTCAATGCAAGCGAGAAAAATTTTTATTTTCTCTACGAAGCTTTTTTAAAGCATCAATGCAAGAGTTTCCTTGTACAAACAATGAACCCAGACCATCATAGCATTCGTAGTGCCTGCAAACTCAATAAATCAGATTTTTTCGCTAAAGAATATGAGTTTCGCAAACAATATAGCTATCCACCTTTTTGAGAACTCTGCCTCATCCTCTACAAGGACGAGATTGAGCAAAAACTCTTCAATAAAGTAGATCAACTTTATAAAGAACTTCTCTATCTACAAGAAAAATATCAGCTCAAAGAGCTAGAAATCTATACTACACCACCACTTGTCTATAAAATATTTGGAAAATACAGATATAATATCGTGATAAAAGGCAAGGAAGTAAGAAATTTTATGGATATCGTTTACTCAAAACTCCAACTTAATAAAAAAGGATTTAAAATCAACCGAGATGCCGAGAGTATTATCTAAAAAAGCTAGTCTGCAAATATCAGACTAGCTTAGCTGTTGGAGGAAGTAACAGTTGGTCTAACTACCATTTATAAATCCTATGAGACCTATAATAAATAGTGTTAGTAAGAGCAATAAGAACGAATATACTGCAATCATTGCGCTTTCTTCTCCTTTTTCTTGTTGTGTTTTCATAATGATTCTCTATCAAAGAATGGTTAGCTTATAATAGAGCTGTATTATTATAACCTTTTAAACAAAAAAGTCAATAGAATAAAAGAGATAAAAAAAACCAGATTTTTTCTTCTTTTTTGCTAAAAAAAAGAAAATCGCTATACTTAAACTATTTATATAAACAAAAAATAACATGACAACAGAATATCAAGAAACCTGAACTCTCAAAGATCATGGACATCTTAAACCGTATGAAATTCCTGAAGATATTTACTTTATGGATATCTGTCGTGTAGTCGGAGAAAAAGGGACTTGCGACCGTGGGAGAAGCGGATGCGTCATCGTCAAAGATGGACAAATCATCTCAACTGGCTATGTAGACGCTCCACTTTGAAGTCCGAAATGTGATGAAGTCTGACATCAAATATGGACAATTACAAAAGAAAACTGAGAAACAAGCCAACACTGTATGAGAAATTGCTGTGCTGAGCTCAATGCCATCGCTAATGCGACGCATCAGGAAGATAATCTCAAGGGAGCTACACTCTATACCAAGATGACGCCTTGCTATGTGAGAAGGTGTGCCCACTTGATTGTAAGCTGTGGCATTAAAAGAGTAGTGTGTGAAAAAAGATATCATGATGCAGCACTCAGTGAAGAAATATTTAAAAATGCAGGTGTAGAACTTGTCTATCTCGAAAATGGCATTCAAGAATATTAAAAGATATCTCTTGACTTTATACTCAAAAAGGATATAGTATACAAGTAAATAAAAAAAATAAAAATTTATGTTAGAAGAACTCGTAAAATCTATCGAAAAGGTGAAATCAATTTTCAACCTTGATGAAATTGAAAAGTCTCTATACTTTGTCAATCAAAGCACAATACTCTCTGAAAGACTTGCTGCTCTGGATAAAGAGCAAGAACGACAGAAGTCTTTAAATCTTTCAATGGGGATTGACCTTTTTGGTCTTAAAAGAGAAGAACTACAGAGAAATTACAAAAAGGAATTAGAGATCTTTAAAAGAGCTTGCTCTGTTAAAGTCGAGGATAACTATTTGTATGTCTATCATAGTAGGCAAATTGCTCTTAATCCGGAGAGGCTTGATGATAATTCTTTTCTCTATGAAATGGGAGGGAAAATCTATCTTTTTGAACTAGAAAAGTATAATTTATTAGATCTAAAAGATATTTTTTTTGTCCTATTAGCTAAGAATAGGTGTATCCGGGACATTTTCTTTGAAGATTCGGATCAAACCTTTAGCTTTGAACCTGGAGAATAAGTTCAAAACTCCCTATATCTAGGGAGTTTTTTAGAAAAAAGAAAAAATCTGATCTCAATATCTGAAACCAGATTTCTTTTTGATTATTCAAATCTAAGAGCATCAATTGGCTTAAGTTTAGCCGCCTTTCTCGCTGGAAGAATTCCAAAGATAATCCCCGTACAAGTAGTAATAACAAAGGTTGTAAGGACAATATTCTGATCAATTTCAGCTGAAAGTCCCATATCTCCACCACTAAGCGTCGTATTTACGAGATATACAATTCCATAACTGAGTAAGAAAGCTATAAATCATCAAATCAGAGTTATCACAACTGATTCGACCAAGAATTGAAGTGTAATATCACTATTCAGAGCACCGATCGCTTTTCTAATTCAGATTTCTCTAGTTCTTTCTGTTACCGATACGATCATAATATTCATTACTCCAATTCCTCAAACCAAAAGGGAGATTGCACCCATAGCCAATAGAAACATTTTCATTCCTTGAAGTGATTTTTTCATCTGTTCAACCATATCAGCAAAACTCTCTATTCTGAATCCAGCATTGCTCATTGAAGTTTTATTGTATCTTTTGAGAAGAAGATAACTCAGCCTATTTTGCCAAAGCTTATTATCGTCATCTGGAGAAAGGAGAACATCAAAGGAATTCACAGCATTTTTATGAGTAACTCTATCCGTAACTGTCGTATCAGGCATATAGGCTTGAACTCATCGAGAGTATTCTTCTTTGGCAAGCACTCAAACTATAGTAAATTCCTTTTTATTATAGATAAACTTTTTACCAATAGGACTTCCCTTCTTAAAGAAGCTATTTTTGAATCCATCATTTACTATCGCAACAAAATTCTTTTTTTCATAATTTTCCTTAGTAAAGAACGTTCATTCCGCTAGTTTTTTTTCATTGAGAGTAAACCAATTTTCAGGAACACCAACCCCTTCAACTCCATCAGTTTTTTGCTTAATTTTTACCTGAGCATAAGGAGCTCTAACCTGATAGGTAATTTTTCAACTCAACTCTGGAAAATAGTTTTCAATATAAGGAACAAGTGTCTTATCAAACTTAACCTCCTGAACATATCCTCCAGGCTTATCATTTTTTTCATCCCAAGAACTATATCCTCCATTTGAAGAGATAGAGATCTTATTTTTCGCCATATCTCCCATTGTCTTCGTAATAGAATTTTCAGTCCCTTGTCCTATTGCCATCATCACGACAACGGAGGTCATTCCAATAATAATTCCAAGCGTACTAAGTCCAGATCTCATCTTATTGGCCATAATGGTCTTTCGAGCATCTAGAAAGTAAGAAAAAAACCTCATATTTTTTGTCAACACCTAAATAAAAGTAAGAAAAAATCTGATCCTAAATGAAAACTCCATCCTTGATACGAATTGTTTTATTCGCATAGCTTGAGACATTCGCATCATGAGTAATAAGGAGAATCGTTTTTCCCTTTTCAGTATTAAGGTTTTTTAAAAGCTGCATAATCTCAATTCCAGTTTTAGAATCTAGAGCTCCTGTTGGCTCATCAGCCAATAAAAGAGCGGAGTCTGTCACTAATGCTCTAGCAATACAAACCCTTTGTTGTTGTCCTCCAGAGAGTTGATTTGGAAGTGCTTTTTCTCTTCCCTCTAATCCAACAAGTTTAAGAGCTTCATAGGCTCTTTCTCTAGCCTCACCAGAAGAGATTCACATATAAGAAAGTGGCAATACAACTTGCTCTCGAGCCGCCATTCTTTTGAGGAGATTATATCACTGAAAGATAAATCAGATCGTAGTTCTACGGATCATAGATTGTTGATCTGGAGTCAGATTTTTTACCTCCTTTCTACGGAGGAAATAAGAGCCAGAAGACTGAACATCAAGAAGTCCTACAATATTCATCAGTGTAGATTTACCACATCCAGATGGTCCCATAATAGAGATAAAATCTCCATCATTAATATCTAGATCAATACCTCTCAAAGCATATACTGGCTCTGCTAATTTCTCACCATAAGTTTTTGTAATTCCCTTAAGTGAGATAAAATCTGAAGTTGCTTCCACCATTCTTATTATTTCATGGTAATAAAATATCCATAATTATATTTCAAAACTATCCGTCATACTGATAACTCATACTTCCATCGGCTGCAGTCATCACATCATGTTCTCCTGATGGTCCTCACTTTTGATTAAGTCAGAGGTTTCATGCTGAGGTTTCATTCATATAAAATCCCTTGATTGTATCTCAAGCTTTAACCCCAGAGAGGATCACAGTATTCATATCATCTGAGATTCCAGTCTCTACAACCTGGTCAATCCACTTGTTCCCTTTTTTAAGGCTCACAATCTTCTCTCCTTGTTCATTATCTGCAATAGCTGGGTTTGGAACTACTACCTTTCCTTTTTCAGATTCAAGAATCACCTTTACGTTTGCGCTCATACCTCCAAAAATCTTATCCTCAGCATTAGCCTTTTTAAAGACAACTTTTGCTTTATAAGAATTTCCTTCTGGCATAGTATCTATCTCAGAAAAGACACCTGTATAGACTGATCCCTGGAATGCATCGATATACACTTCAACATTCATTCCAATACCAATCTTCACAATATCAATCTGATCTACTTCAAGTTTTACCTCAAGCAAATCCGGAGTTTCAACATAAATGTACTTAGTATCAGTATCTGAATTACTTCTTGAACTACTGATAGAATCTCAGATCTGCATATTGATCTTCGTAACTACACCATCAAAATTTGCTATAATCTTGTAGTCATCATATTCCTTCATCTTGGTAGTCAGATCGAGCTGTGCTTTATCTACAGCATCCCTAGCTTTTTGAAGAGCATCTCTCTGAGTCTCTCAGCTCTTCGCATCCTCAAGTTTTTCCTTTGCTTCTTTAATTTTTTGCTCAAGTTCTGCTGACTTCAAAGCGTTGTCCTGGTTTGTAAGCTGATTTTTTAGCAGAGCATCTTGTAATGTATTTTTAGCCTTTTCTGCGTCATTTCTCGCTTTTAAAAGAGCTACCTGCGCCTGATCTAACTCAACCTTGGATTTATCCAACTTTTCTTTAATTTCTTCTAATGGAGTTTCTGCTATTTTTAATTTTGCTAGTGTATCTACAATATTCACATTCTTGTCTATTAGACTCTCTCCATGCGTTTCATAGTTTCTACCGAAAGTCTCAACATATCATAAAATTGTCTTTTTAGGCACATCTGCCGTTTCTATAGAATCTCAAAATGCATCGACATTAATCTTTCACCGCTCTTTAAATTGATTTCAAAGATCAGAAAAGATGGAATATGCAGACAAAATCTGATTTTTCGTTATTTTTTCAAGTGGTATTTTAGAAAACTCTTCATATAAATCCTGAAGTTTTTTTACATAAGCACTTACCTCCCAATACTTATTTTTAGAAAGATTCATCGCCGAAACATTTTTCGCTCCTAGATAAATATTCTTATCATCTGGAGTGTAATTATTGCTTAGTTTAACGACTGCATCATAAGCATCCAACGTTTTCTGGAGTTCATTTGATTGATTACGGAATTCTCTAATGTATTCAAGCATTTTGCTATTCCAATTTCTAGTTGTCTCTGGTGTTGTAAGTAAAGCGGCCTTATCTCCAGACAAGAGCTTTTGATAATCTGATTGTATATCATCTAGTTCCTTCTGTTTATCTTTAAGCTCTCTTTCCTTGGTTTTAATATTTGCCTCTGCCACCTTAACGGAAGATTCAGCTTCTGAGACAGCTGAAGCCTTTGTTTTAGTATCTAACTGTAGTGTTGAAGGCAAAATTTGTTTCTGGGCCAAAAGAGCATCATAATCAGCCTGAGCCTTTAGGATATCCAAATCTTTATTTGACTTCTCTACAGCCTTCTTAAGATCCTGTTGTGCATTTTTAAGATCTCTTCTGTAATTCTCAATCTGTTTATCGATTTCATCAGTGGTAATTGTGGCCAATGTCTGACCTTTTTTCACCTGTTCTCAAATTTTTACCTTAACTGAGGTAACTCTTCATTTTTGTGCAGCGAAGGTTAATTTTTGAGCATGTGCAAATTGGGTAGTACCAGCAAGATTCAGAGTTTTCTCTACATCTCCTGTTCCAACGATATGATCACTACTTGTATAAGAAATTACTGGCTTCTCTGGGAAGAATTTCTTGATAGCTCGGTATCCTCCTGCTCCTCAGACAACTAAAATAGTTAAAACTCGCCATTTTTTTGCCCAGATCCATCAAAAGAACCTTTTTATTAACTGCATCTTTTCTGTAAAAAAATAAATAAAATCCAGAAATAAAACTCTGGCTCTCAGTATATCTAAATATATATCGTAAAGCAAGAAGAAATCGGTAAAATTGAGCCAAAGACAGACCAGAATCAAGAAAATCCTCTTGAAAACTCAAGACTTTTTATTATAGTAACCTTAAATTAACCTTAAATTTTAGTTGTTTTTGGAAAGTTTTATGATTATCACACTTGGTGGGAAAGCTGGAAGCTGAAAATGAACTGTCGCAAAATTATTGTCTGAGAAACTTGGATACGGAATTATCTCCATCTGAAATCTAAAAAGAAAACTAGCAGAAGAAATGGGACTCAGTATCTCGGAATTCAATCTTCTAGGTGAGAAACCTGAAAATCAGCATGAGTTTGATCTAAAATACGAAGAATATCAAAAAAATCTTGATCTCAATTCTCAAGTTATCTTAGAAAGTAGACTTTGATTCCTGTGTCAGCCAAATGCCTTCAAGGTCTTTCTCAATGTGAGTGATGAAGTTGCAAGTCAAAGAATCCTCAATGATAAAAGGACAACCGACCAATTTTTCAGTCCTGAGGAGGCCCTTCAAGTAACAAGAAAGAGAAATCAAGATGATCAAAATAGATATCTCTCACTCTATAATATTGATCTTCGGGATTCTACTCAGTATAATCTAACAATTGACACCTCTGAACTTACCCCTGAAGAGATTGTAGGGAAGATTCTAACCGAGTTTAGCAAATATATTAAAGAAAATTAGGGCTAGATTGGTGTAAATAATGTAAAATAATCTATACTGAAATAAAGCCCAAATACTAATAAATAGTGCTACAATCCACAGAGCAAGCCTCACAAAAATAAAAAACCTGAAATCAGATTCAGGTTTCTTTTTTATCTTTTAAAAGAATTATTCAGTTGTTTCTCCTTCAAATTCATCTGTTCAATCTTCTTCTGCCTCTTCTGCAATAGCCTTAGTCTCATGAATCACTCCGTCTTTGTGATGAGCAGGAGAATAGATAGTATAGAATTGCAAGAGTTCGCTGTCTGAGGTATTAGTCACATTATGCTTTGCCCCAGCTGGAACAATGATAACATCTCCATCTTCAACCTCATAAACAGTATCATTAACTTGCACCTCTCCAGTTCCAGATTCGAATCTGAAGAATTGGTCATTCTCATGATGAATTTCAGCTCAGATATCTTCATTCGGTTGTAACGCCATAAGCACAAGCTGTAATCCCTTTGCGGTATAAAGAACCTTTCTAAAATTCTGATTTTCGAGCGTTTCTTGCTCAATATTTGTGTAAAAACCTTTTTTCATTTTCTTCTATGTGGTAAATAACTAAAAGTCTGAATTAAGAGAGTGTCTCTCCAGCATTCCCAGCCTTTTTGATAGTTGGTTGCATTGTCTTCATATCATGTTCCCAACTTGCTGGACATGCATGTCCTTTATTTTCACTCACAAATTTAAGTGCATAAAGCTTTCTAACAAGTTCCTTTGCACTTCTTCCTACTGCATCAGTATGAATTTCAATAGTCTTCAAGACTCCATCTGGAGAAATAATGAAAGTTCCTCTTTCTGAATTTCCTGAATCATGATTGAGAATTCCAAAATATCTTGATAAAGTTGTTGTTCTATCGCTTACCATTGGGAATTTGAACCCTTTGAGGAGCTCTTCAGAGTTAATTCGTGATTTGTGTGAAAATACTGAATCAACACTTACTACCATTGCTTCAACATTTCCCATCTGCTGGATTTCTTCAAATTTCTGATTAAGATCTTTAAGTTCTGTTGGGCAAACAAAGGTAAAATCTGCTGGATAAAAGCAGAGCACAAGCCATTTCCCTCTAAAGTCATTGATTGTCTTTTTCTCTACATCATCTGTAAGAGGATTATAAAGTGTAAGGTCAAAATTTGGCAATGTATCTTCAATTCTTGCACATCAGTTAACACTTGTACATACAGTTTCTTGCATGTTTTAATATTTTTTAGTGATTAAAATGGAATCTTAGTATAGAAAAAATCTGAATAAATACAAGGTAAATAATCCAGATTTCTTTTTTCGATTTTTATAATAAGATTTTATTAGCCAATCTAGAGAAGTTAGAGTTAAGAACTTCTTAAATAAACAATAGGTATCAAATTTCTCAAAGTATTCTTCACATTAAAAGGATCAAAATATGCCCCACATAAATCCAGAGTACATAGCGAGAAATCCAAAGGATAATTTTATCAAGAAAGCTTCAGGTTTTTAGTGTAATATTATCCTTGTAAAGGAGATAAAAAAGTAAAATCAGAACACAAAATCCTAATCCAAGTCCTATCACTTGAGGATTCAGAAAACTTCCATCTCAGAAGCGAAAGACTACTTGAGTATTTACCAGCAGTCAGATGAACACAACGCAAATGACTCGAAAGTATCATGAATAATATCTTGCAATCATTCACGCAAGAGCAAAGAAAAAACCAAGACTTCAATAATCTAATATTTGACTCAAATAAGGATGAGCACAAGCGAAAAATAAGACACAAAAGATAAGAAACACCCTATCTTTCTTCTGAAGCTTTGAAACAAGATGAGCTAATATTCCCCTTGCCAAGAGAATTGAGAAAAGGATATTGAATGTAAAACTTCTAGGTCCTGTATAAAACAGCATTGCCCGCATAACACATTGGACGATCAATGCAGAATAAAAAACTTTTCGACTCCAAGTATATTTTCCGTTAAATCCAACAAGGAATAGGAAAATTGGGAAAGCAAATCTTCCTATCTGTCTCAAGACTTCAAGTTCTGGATAAAGGTAATATCCTATATGATCAATGATCATCGCTATAATTGCAAAAACTTTGAGATAATCATAGAGATTTGGTCTGATATTTTCACTTGTTTTTTTTTCTAATTTCTTCATTGCAAAAGAGGAGTAAATAGCTACACTTAGTCTATTGTTTTTTAATCTGGATACAAGATTTTAATGCAAATAAAGAAAAAAAATCTGATTTCTTGTCTTTTGGCTGCAATTGGTGGAATATTTTTAGGAAGTGGAATTATGCTTATTTGGATTTCTTCGCAAAATAAGGCGATTTATGATCAAATTGAACATTTTATCAAAAAATATGAGCGTTTTGAGGAAATCCAACAAGTATTAAACCAGGAATATGTTGATCAAAAACTCCTTTTAAGTGGAGAAAAATCAATGCTAGACTCTGCTGTTAAAGCATATGTTGACGGACTTGGAGATCCCTATACCACCTACTTAGATGCTGTAGAATTTTCAGGGCTTCAGCATGAACTTGAATGAGAAGGACAAATAGAGGGTATTTGAGCAGTCGTTGGGAAAAAAGAATATTATATCCAAATTGAAGAGGTTATAAAAGGATCTCCGGCCTTTAAAGCAGGTCTCCTCCCTCTAGATAGAATTATAACAATAGGAACTGGCGAAACAAAAAATTTAACCACTTATGAAGCGGTAAGTCTCATTAGAGGGAAAAAATGAACAAAGGTTAAATTTGGAATTGAAAGACCTCAAAATAGCTGAGAAAATCAATATTTAGTGATTGAAGTAGAAAGAGATACTATTGATGTACCCTCTGTTAGATCGAAAATTCTAACTCACAATAATCAAAAAATCTGATATATCGAAATATCTATCTTTTGAGAACAGACAAATAAACTTCTAACAAGAGCGATATCAGATTCTATCAATGAAAATGTCTCTGGAATCGTCCTTGATCTGAGAGGAAATGGTGGAGGACTTTTACCAGTTGCTGTTGATTTAGCTGGACATTTTTTAGAACCTTGAACTCTGGTAGTAAAAACAGATTTTTATACCTATCAAAAGACGGATTATCATACTAAGGGTTTTGGCGAGCTAAAAGAGTTCCCAATTGTAGTTTTGATAGATAAAATGAGTGCTAGTGCTAGTGAAATATTAGCATTAGCTCTCAGAGAACAGGGATCAAATGTTAAGATTCTAGGGACTTCTTCTTTTTGAAAAGGGACTATTCAGACTTTAAAAGATTTTGATGATCAGACCTCACTCAAATATACTGTCGGAAAACGATTTTGACCTCAGTGAACAAGCATTGATAAAATAGGTATCACTCCTGATATTGAAGTAGCATTTGACATGACGGGGTATATTGAAAAGAAAATTGATAATCAACTTGAAAAAGCACTAGAGGTCTTAACTAAAAAATAGCGTTTTATTTTCTCACTGTAGGCAATGTTGCTTTATTGAAAACCAGTAGCTGAACTCCATACCCAAAAACTAAAATCTGATATTTGAACATATTTTTCTGATTGAAAACATTATGTTGCAATTCTCTTTTTTGGGAAAAATAGTTCATCAGCTGTGTATGTGAGAAATAAACAAGCTTTTTCTCAAAAAATCTGACTACCAGCCTTCATTTTTTGACAAGAATATAGAGATCAGAATCTTTGAATATTTGAGGATTTATCTGAAGATATCGTAAGAAAATACGAAAACACCGATCAGGTTTTTAATCTTATTGATAAACTTAACCTTGATGAAAGGTGTGTTGGAATTATGATTCAGATGCCATTACCGGATTTTTTGAAAGATGAGAGAGATAGACTAGTATCTGCAGTCAATGAGAAAAAAGATATTGATGGGCTCTGATGAGGACTTGTTGGGAAGAGTTTCGCTGATTTTATCTCATTTACTCCTGCAACTCCGAAAGCAGTTATGAGCTTACTTGACTATTATGAGCTCTGAAATCTTAAGGGTAGAAGAGTTGCCATTATTGGACAAAGTATTGTTGTTTGAAAACCACTTGCTCTAGAATGTCTCAAAAGATGAGCAATTGTACAATGCTTCGACATATCAAATACTGAGCAAGAAATTCAAGAATGATGCCAGCAAGCTGAATATATTTTTTCAGGAACTGGAGTTATTCATCTTGTAAATGAGAACTATGTTAATAAAGAAAAAAATCAGATTTTGGTTGATATTTGATATGGGCATTTGAACGGTAAAGCTGCAGGAGATATCGATTTTGAATCTGTAGAAGAGAAAGTCAAATATATAACTCCAGTCCCATGATGAGTTTGACCATTAACAATTGTTTCTCTCTTTGAAAATGTAATTAGTTTGCGAAAAAATTATTGAAAGATTTAGACAACTGCTTGCGATGAAAATTTATTTAAAAGGTTATTACGGATATAAAAATTTTGGCGATGAACTCCTTCTTTTTGGTGTAATCAACGAGATTTTTTCTCGCTATGCTGTTGAACACCTTGTTATTGAAGTAGGAAATCATCTTCGAATAAAAAAATGGATAGAAAGAAATAAAAAATTCATTACTACTCGATATAGGAAAGAATGAGTAGTTGTAGACTGGGAGAAAATCAGTTTTTTTTCTCTTGATGATCGATTTCCTTGGTCACCGCAAAAATTTAGAAGATTTTTTTCTCATATAGCGATTAGCCTCTGATTTCATCCTTATAGCAAGTATTTTAAGATTTTTGGTGGAGGTGAGGTTATAGATGAAACAAGATCTTTTCCACATAATTGATGGAATATTCCACTGCTGTATGCAAAAACAATTCTTAAGAAGAATTTTGCGATTTGGTGAGGTATTTGAAGTCAAATAATGAAAGGAACCCATTTTCTGAGCCGTATTTTACTTAAAAATGCAAAAAATCTCTTACTTAGAGATATCTTTTCCTATAGTGTAGCTGAAGAATTTTTTAACGACTGAGAAATCAAAGAGAAACCTGAATTAATCCAGGATTTTAGTACTTGATTACTGGAATTTTTTAAATCTTTTGATGATAATAAGAAAAAAGAAGATGAATACTATATTTTAAACCTTAGTCCAACAGTTAACCTTAATAAACAAGATTTTTTAAGAATCATTGATAAAACAAAAAAGCGAGTTTTCTTCCCTTGTGATCTCAATTTTGATCTCAGGCTGTTAGAAAAATTCGCTTTTAAGGATAGTATTGGGATGTACGATTGGTCTGAACATAGCTTAGAAGAAAGTTTAGACTTCATCAGACAGAGCTCTCTTTGAATCTGATCAAGACTGCACTTTCTGTACTGCTACAAGATATTTTGAATAAAATTTATCCCACTCAGCTCAAGTAATAAACTAAAGTATAACTTAGATTAACTTTACCAAAGTTTTCGCCAGCTTTTTTCTTCAGTTTGACTTGGTGCAACAGTTGTCTCTTCTACTACAGGATTTGGTATAGCTATCAAATTCTTTTTTTCTGCCCTCTGAAGAAGGAGATAGAAAATCCCTTTCGCTTCTACAAGATTAGGTGTTGTATCTGTAATTTTTTTATCATTTGGCGCTGTACCTGCCAGTAGTCCTTCTTCTACTAACTTTTCAATATGTCTTTCATAAAAAGTCTTTCCTCCTTGATTGTATTTTTCTCTTCGGATAATCCTTGAAATCACTGTAGTTAATTGATCTCTAGTAACGATCTCATCAGGATTGAAATTTTTTAGTGGAGTCAGATCTTGGTTAATTCCCATAACATCAAATTGACATACAAGTTCTGCCGCAGCTTTTGTAGCCTCTGGAGTTCACTTTAAATCAGTAAATTCACATTTTTTCTCAATATTCGGTTCCTGTCAAATAATTTCTGCCAAAGAAACAATCATTTGAGCGAGTTCTATTCTCGTCATTGGTTTTAAAAAATCCTCATGATTAGCTACATTATCCTCAAAAAATCCTTTTTGTAAAGTCCATTTATAAGATTGAGTAAATTCTGGTGTCCATTGCCAATTTGCATATATTGGCAAGAGTAGCTTGTAAAAGCTTCTCTTATTTACCTTCTTAGATACTACTGGAGATTCAACATTGGCTGGAGCTTGCTCAGAGAGCTGTTTATCACTTTCTATATTTTGAGTAATTTCACTTAGTACTTTCTCCTCATCAAAATCAATAGGAGTTCAGCATTTAAGAGGTAATAAAGCCACAGTAGTATCTGTTAGAGCCTTATCCTGTTCATCTTTAAGTCTGAAATTTATTAAGGAAGATTCTCCTCCTGAATACACTACTTGAATCGGAAAATCCACTTTTTCATTAGAACGAAAAAGATTTTGAGAAATCTGTTTTTCCTTCTCTTGACCTTGATAGAATAATTGAAAGTCAGAAGGTCTATTCTCTCATGTTAAATTGTATTCTAACTTCGTCATCACACCAGAAAGTGGCAGATTTTGTCAAATAGCTTGGAGATTTAGTGTCATTTGTCCAGAAAAAGTATGTGGCAAGTTTGTCGCTTCCAAAGAAAAGCTAGGTACCTCAGCAAAAACCGAACCAATACTTAGTACAATAGTCAACATAGCACATAATACGCTTTTTTTCATCATTTTTAAGTTTCTCAATCTGAAAAGTAAAAAAATAATCTATTTACTAGATCTTTGCATTATTTTTGCTATGAATATTTTGTACATCAACTCTACTATACTTTTTTATACAGTAAAGTCAATATGTTTTTATAGATTTTATATTTTTTCTTTGACATTTACTTAATATAAAAAGAGGATAACCTCCCCATTTAAACAATACTTAAAATTGAATAAAATCAATTATCTTCTCCTGTATTTTTTCTTGCTTTTCAGACATATTCTCTCCTATTGGCTCATCTAAGCTATTTATAAGCTTCATATCTTGGATTTCCATATCTTCTATCCTTGATTTATTTTCTTCAGGAATATCTTCCTCTCTTATATTAGATGCTTTCTGTTTTTTTTGTTGATCTTGAATCTGATCCAATTCAACTTCGAATGTTGTTTTTTCTCTAGTTGTATTCTGATCATCTAAGTGTAGAGAAATATTTTCACTTAATCTTGAGAAATTTGACCCATCTGGGAAATTTTTTTTATCATTATTATTTTCATCTTGTCATGCTTGTTTTATTTGTTCATAATCAAGATCAATCTGTCTATATATCCAATATTTTTCTGGAGTGTTTAATACTTTTGAAAGTAAGATATCCCATGCAATAGTTATTTTTCTCTTTCACTTTATAAGTTCATTGATTTCACTACTTTTTTTTCCTATTTTTGCTGAAAAAGCCTTCTGCGTCAGTCAGAGTTCTTCTATTTTTTCTAATAATTCCCTTCCGAGGCTTTTCATATAGATATTACAATATTGATAAATTATCTTATCATTTCCCCCAAAAAATTCACTAATTC
>CAUSGX010000006.1:0-59715 GCA_963531535.1 uncultured bacterium | reverse complement strand
AAGATCAAGATAAACTTGTTGAATATATATTTCAAGCAATTGATATATCATATTGTCTTATTGAGGTTATTGAAAAGGTAATTATAGTAGAGAATGGAGAAAAGAAATATTTCTATGGAAGATATCCAACGATTTTTATGAGTATTGGTAAACAAAATTATAAATTATATACAGAGAAGTATTTTAAACTGTATTGAAATATAGATAGATTCTTGGTATTACCAAGATGCTTTGATTATTCTATTTGGGATGATGATTTACAAGTAATTTTTAAGAAAATCATAAGATTAAATCCCAATTTCCTAAAACTTGGTCTTGATAAACGGTGGCTAAATGCTATTCTTCTTATTAAGAAAATTATAGATTTTTTAAAAATTCGTATGTTCGTATATTATGAAAAAATCTAGTTATTTTATGAATGGCTTTCAATTTCAGTACCTCTTTTTTAAGAAAAATTTTAAACATATTTTTAATATTGATCTTTACTGCCCGAATATTGATAAGCCAACAGCTTGAGCAGTCTATATTCCTAAAAATTTTTGGCTCCTAAAGAAACTTTATAGAGAGTGAGTTATCCAAAAATATGACATTGTACATTTTAATAATACTGAGAATTTCCTAAATTTTAAGAAAATACCAAATCAGATCTCGATCGCAGAATCTCATGGCTTTGATTTTTGAGTTAATTATCATAGACTCTGGATTGATGAGAAAAATGTTATCAAAAAGATAATTTGACGAATAATAGATAAATTATTTTGAGCAAAAATTAGAAAAAAGATTCAGGATTTTGATCTCTATTATTGTTCAACGCCAGATATGTTAGAACCTTTAAGACAAAAGGTGAGAAGCGATGTAAAATGGTTGCCAAATCCAGTAAATATGGACATTTTTAATCCTGAGGGGGAAGTTATAAAGCTTGAGTGAAATCCTGCCTGTTTCTTCCCAACTAGGCTTCACGGAGATAAAAGACCTGAATATGCGATAAAAATTTTTCAAGAGTACATAAAACCAAATTACCCAGAAGCTACACTTCATCTACTTAATCAGTGATTTGAAGTGAAAAAGTATAAGTCTGAACTTAGTGATCCTAACACATACTTTTGGCATGATTTTATGGATAAGGAGATACTAGCTGCAAAAATTAGAGGGTCAGATTTTTGTTTTTGAGATTTCAGTATTTGAGGGCTATCTCTTATGCCAATGCAGATTATGGCTTGCAAAAAGCCTATTATTACATATGATATGTACGAAATAATTAAAGTAGAAAGAGAGAAATTGCTTGATTTAACAAAAAAACTCTTTGAGGATAATGATTTCAGAGCAGAATTTATAGAAAGAAACTATAAATATATAAAAGATGTTCATTCAGAAAGAGCAATATGTAATCAGCATATAGAAAATTTAAGACCTTTCTTAAAAAGTAAGCTAAATATGTTGGATACTGATATTAATACGCTTTTAGTTACTAACTTATAATATACTAATGACAAAAGTACTTGCAATAGGGCCACATCCAGATGATATTGAGTTGGGGTGTTTCGGAACAATGGCTAGAATGAAAGCAGAGGGATATGATGTTAATTTCTTAGTTTTAACCAATGGATCTTGAGGGACAACAGGGAAAGATCGTAAGAAAGAAGCAGAAGAAGCTGCTGCCTTAATTTGAGTTACTCCCTTTATTGAGAGTCTTACTGACAGATATATTTCTGAATGATATGACACAGTAAAAGTTATAGAAAAGTATATTAAAGAAATTAATCCAGATATGATCTTTATCCCATCCAGGCATGATACTCATCAAGATCATAGAGCAGTTCATCATGCTGCTATTGTGGCCTGAAGGTTAGTCAATCATATTTATGTTTATCAGTCTCCAAGTTCTACAATAGACTTTAGACCTACATATTATGTTGATATTACAGATTTTATCGATCTAAAAATTAGTGCTGTCAAATTTCATTCTTCCCAAAATACAAAGACCTATATGGCTGAAAGAGCTGTAAAAGGACTGGCAGAATATAGAGCATTTGATATTTTTAGGAATGAGAAATGTTTTGAGGCATTTGAGGTCTTCAGATCTGTTAATTAATTGTTTCTCATATTTATCTCTATATGTGCTTACTAACAAATGCGTTGCTCGATTCATCAGCCAAATTATATTCCTTATTTGTGACTTTTTAATAAGATTTATCTCTCGGATATTTTTGTTTTTTATGACAATGCTCAGTTTACAAAAGGGGACTACCATAACAGGAATAAGGTTAAATGAGCTAATGGTGAGGTACTTTTATCTTTACCTGTGAAGGTATCTCTAGGACAAAAAATCAATGAGGTTTCTTTTGATAATAAAATATTAAGGAAGCACTGGACGACAATAGAGCAATCTTATAAAAAAGCTCCATATTTTAATACATACGGAGGGGAAATAAGAAGGAAAATATATGAAACAGAAGAAACTAATATTGCCAAGTTTAATATTGAAACAATTATCTTTCTTTCTAGGCTAATTGGGATAGAACACACCTCATTTATAACTCTATCAGAAATTCTGCCAGATTTAGAACATTCTAGTACTAAGGCATTAGTTGATATATGCAAAGAAATTTGATCTGATTTCTATATTTCTTGAGCATGAGGGAGGTGATATGTGGAAGCTGATTTATTCTCAGATGCAAAAATTGAACTTGTCTTTCAAGAGTATAAACATCCTATTTATTCTCAATTGTGGGGAGATTTTCTTCCATATATGAGTATATTAGATCTTATATTTAATGAGTGACCAAATAGTTTAAGCTTTATCAGCCAAAATTCTATTTGAAAGATATAATTTAAAATTATGGGGTTCTTGAAATTTTTTTAATTTCCTTTAGAATAAAGGAAATTTTTTTTATATTCAAAAGAGCTAAAATAACGCAAATTATAAAGGTAATGATAACTAAATGAGAAATCTGTTGAAATCTTGAGTAACTGATTGAGAAAAACATATCTTTAGTTAGATAGATAATGAGTCAGAGAATGATCAAATAAATTAGATTACTAGAAATGAAATTGAAATCTAGTCAAATTGTCTTGTATTTTCATAGGGCAAAATAACTAAAGATCCAGAGGGAAAGATAACTAAGTCAAAAGCTAAATACAGCACCATAGATTTTAAATAAAGGGATTAAGACTATCGAGGAAAGCAAGAAAATAAGTGTTGAATAGGATAAAGCTTTTACTCTAAGTTTGACCTTCCCCAGTCCTCATAAAACAGAAAAATTAAATGTAGAAAGTGTTGAAAAAACAAGGAATATCGCTCAGTATGAAAGTAATTCTCCAGATAGTCTAAATTTAGCTCCGAATAGAAGAGATCAAATATCTGATCATAAAGTCATAAATAATAGCACTATAGTACAAATAAGAGCAGAAAAATAACTATAAAAAAACGAAATAAGGAGATTCAGTTTTTTCTCATCTTTCTTTTCCATAACTTCTGCAACAATTGGGAAAATCAAACTCATAATTGGTCAAATAATTATAAATCCCATATTAAACAGACTCTGGAAATTCGCAAAATATCCAGCAGATTCATCACCCAGAAAATAAAGCACGAGCTGCTGAATAATCTGTCAGAATACACTACTAATATTTAGTCAAATGAATGACCATAATGCATATTTGCGATATTCTTTAAGCATAGGTTTGTCCCACTCAAACTTCCCCTGCATTAAAGAATGATGGTAGTTTCTATAGTAAATAAATCCAGCAATAAGGATTCAAACTCCTAATCATAAAAGTCGGTTAAGACTATACCATTCTATTGTCCCTCTGTTAGTTAAAAAGCAAAAAAATGAAAATCAGACTACAGATCGCATTCTTATAAATTCCACAAGCTGGTAGTCAAAAGTTTTTTGAAATGCAATAAAAATGCTCTGAAAAGTCTGAAAAAGATTTATTCATAAAAAATAGAGACAGAAGTATTTTAATATATCAGCAGAAACAGGGTTGTGAAAATAGTTTACTGCAAGCCAATCACTACCAAACCATAATCCGAGAGCGATCAATATCGCTGTTCAAAATTGGACTAAAAAGCTGAGATAGATCGTTGTCTTAATATGATTATATTCCTTTTTGATCCAAAATTTTGGCAAGAAATACTGCAAACTTTCTGTTAAACCAAGGTCATTATAGACATTCAAGAAACTAATCAGACTAATAATACTGTAGAGAATCCCAACATCTGCGACGGAAATCTCTGGAGAATTAGAGATCAAAAGCCTAATTAAATATCCACCTGGCGCGATAAGATATGAAAAAAGATAGAGCCAAAAACCTTTTTTTATCAGTTTTTGACTCAAAGTTTCATCTTGAAGGAGATCAGTATTGTTTTCTTGTTGCTTCATGAGCTGTATCGAATAAAAATTATAGAATCTATCGGCTCTTTAAGAATCTTAGATCTCAATTGGTGAAAAGCCTGATATCTTTTATCCCGTATCTTACTGCAACTAGACGATTAATTCCCATTCCAAAGGCAAATCCAGTTCGCCCTTCTTCAGGATTTACTCCGGCTTCTTTTAGTACATTTGGATGAATCATTCCAGCACCGAGGATCTCCATCCACTTTGACATTTCTTTATTCCCAGTTTTAGGATTTACATATTCATATCTTGTGTCTATCTCAAAACCTGGCTCAACAAAAGGGAAATATGCAGGTCTCATTCTGATTTCAACCTTTTTTTGAAGAGCAACAGTCAAAAAATCCTGAATAATTGTCTTGAAGTGCGTAATGCTGATATTTTTGTCAATATATACTCATTCAAACTGATAAAACATAGTATCGTGCGTCGCATCTACATTCTCAAATCTATAGACTCTACCAGGCAAAACAGCCCTGATTGGAACTCAGTATTTTTTGATAACATAGTTTTGAGCAGAGGAGGTATGAGTTCTAAGAACAAAATTTTCCCCCCTAGGATCTAGCTCATCAATATAGATAGTATCATGCATTTCAGTAGCAGGATGAGAAACCGGGATATTCACAGACTCAAAATTCTCAAATTTGCTCACAACATCTCTTCCATGTTCAACGATAAACCCCATACCCTGAGCAATTTCTTCTAGTTCCCTTCTTACCTTGCTCAAAAGTGAAAAATATCACTGTTCAACAGGTATCCCAGGAAGTGAAATATCAACAATATCCTCAGCAAGCTGTGCATTGATCTCTCTGAGCTTAAGTCTTTCAAAACACTCTTCATATGCTGCTTGAAGAGCTGTTTTTAGTGTAGAAATTTGCCCTCATTGAATCTTCTTCTCCTCAATTGGCAACTGGGCGAGCGTCTTTAACGCCTCACTTACATATCCCTTTTTCCCGAGGATCCTCTGATATCGATTTTCCAGTTCTACTAAATCCTCACATGCCTTGAGCCAAGTAAGTTCCTGATCTAAGTTAATCATTCCCTTTAGAAAAAAAGATAAAAATCTGACTCTGAGTGTAGTGTTTTTTCCTCACTTTTCAAGAATATTTTTCGAAAGATCAAAAAAAGAGCAATTGATTGCTCTTTTCAGATTTTCTATTATTTATTTTCTACTAATTCTCTAGTAATCAATTCTCTTTGAACATATTCAGGATTATTGGCAGCTTGAATTGCTTGAGAGACAGTGATCATACCTTTTTCAACAAGGCTCAAAAGACTCTCTTCCATGATCTGCATACCTCACATTCTATTGGTATACATAGTACTTTTTAGCTGATTAAGCTTATTTTCTCTAACAAGATTTGATACTGCCGTTGTATTGAGTAGAACCTCTTGCGCAAGAGCAAGACCTGGTTTATCCTTCCTTTTTAAAAGCTTTTGGACAATAATTGCACAGAGGTTTTCAGCAAGCTGAACCCTGATTTGGTTTTGTTCGCTCGAATTGAACGATCCGATAAGTTTATTGAGAACTTGTTCAGCAGATCTAGCATGAACAGTCGTTAGTACCAGATGACCAGTTTCTGAGAGGAGAATTGCATTTCTAATACCATCAAGATCTCTGATCTCACCAAAGAGAATAATATCTGGTCTTTGTCTTAGAGCATATTTCATTGCTGAAGAGAAGGAAGAGATGTCTTTTCAGAGTTCTTTTTGATCGATTATGCTTTCTTTTGCCTCAAAAATATATTCAATCGGGTCTTCAATCGTCAGAATATGTTTTTTCTCGGTTTGATTGATTTCCTCTACCATTGCTGCAAGTGTCGTAGATTTTCCAGATCCTGTAGCACCTGCCAAAAAAATAATCCCATTCGTTCTATGTGAAAGTTCTTTGAAAATTCCTGGCAAACATAGTGATTCTAGGGTTGGGACTTTTTTTCTCAAAAGCCTGGCAACAATCATAATATGCCCTCTTTGTCTCGAAATATTTACTCTATATCTTCTATCTTGATATCCAATTCCGAGGTCAATACTTCCGTGCTTTTCAAAAAAATCAAGTCCGGTGGTATTCATCAGCGTTAATGCCAGTTGGTTGAGGAGCTCATCATCCAACGGCTCAAGATCTGTTTCTCTATGAACTTCCTCCAAAATTCTCAAAACAGGAGGTTCGCCATAGGTCAAATACATATCAGAAGCATTTTTCTGAATCATCAAAGTATTCAAATATTCTAGATATGCTGTAGGACTTTGAAATTGATCATTACTCATTTTTGCCATGGGAATTTTTGAGGAGAAAAGATAAAAAATCAGATTTTTTCTTTCCTTGATTATAGTGAGATTTTTTCTTTTGTCAAAAAAAAGCACTTTATCTCTCGTCTTAAATTTTAGCTCGTTCTAGCATAAAAATTTTCCTTGAAAAAGCTGATGAAAATTCTATATTTAAAATCAGTTTTATTTTTGTGATCAAAAGTATGTGGTATCATACGCACCATGTCCCCAGAAATTAAGATATAAACTGTGTCTTAAAGAAGAAAAATCAGATTTTTATTTTGTTTTCTAAATTATTATGGCTACAACACTTACTTCAAGAGCTGAAGACTATTCTCAGCGATATAATGATCTCGTAAAATATGCAGATTTGGCTGAAAATTCAGCTGTAAGAGGATGTATGATTATAAAACCCTATGGATATGCGATCTGGGAAAATATGAGGGATATCTTAGATAGAATGTTCAAAGTTACTGGGCACCAGAATGCTTATTTCCCATTATTTATCCCTAAATCTTATTTTTCAAAGGAGGCCTCTCATGTTGCAGGATTTGCTAAAGAATGTGCTGTAGTGACTCATTATAGGCTTAAGAACTGAGAAAATTGAGAAATTATTGTTGATCCGGAAGCAAAGCTTGAAGAGGAACTTATTGTAAGACCAACTTCTGAGACAATTATTTGGGATTCTTATAGAAATTGGATTAAATCCTATCGTGATCTGCCACTATTGATCAATCAACGAGCAAATGTTGTAAGATGGGAGATGAGAACTAGACTTTTCCTTAGGAGTGCTGAGTTCCTTTGGCAAGAAGGACATACAGCTCATGCAACTCCAGAAGAAGCCGATGCTGAAGCAAGAAAGATGTTAGGAGTATACTCAGATTTTGTTCGTAATTTTATGGGAGTTTTTCACTATAAAGGAGAAAAACCTGAACATGAAAGATTTGCTGGAGCAGTTGCAACCTATACTTTTGAACCAATGATGCAAGATGGAAAGGCGCTACAGGCATGAACATCTCATAATCTTGGGCAGAACTTTGCTAAAGCCTTTGATGTGAAATTTACAAACCAAAATAATGAGTTAGAGTATGTCTATGCTACTTCTTGGGGAGTGAGTACGAGAATGATGGGAGGTTTGATTATGGCTCATTCTGATGATCATGGATTAGTTTTGCCACCTGCACTTGCGCCAATTCATCTTGTAGTGGTTCCTATTTTTAAGACACTAGAGGAGTTAAATGAGATAAAGGCAAAACTCCAGCCTCAACTTGATCAGCTTTCAAATATTGTTATTCATTCTGAAACCTTAGGAGATTACTCAATTCCAGTAAAGGTTAAAATAGATGAAGATATGCAAAAATCTGCTGGACGAAAATTTAATGAACGAGAACTCAAGGGGGTCCCTGTAAGAATAGCCGTTGGAAGAAGAGATTTAGAGCAGGGGCAGGTAGAAATTTTTAGAAGAGATACCTTGGAAAAGAGTTTTGTTCAAATAGATCTGCTTGCTCATACAGTTCAGGAGTTATTCCTTGATATCCAGCAAAATATGTATAAAAAGCATGAAAAATTTACCCTAGACCACACCTCAACTGCGAATACCTATCAAGAGCTTAAAGAAAAAGTTGAAAGCTGATTTGTTCTCGCTCATCGAGATGGAACGAACGAAACAGCTATGCAGATACAGGATGAGCTTAAGGCTACAATTAGATGTTTGCCATTTGATCTTTGAGAAGAGGAGTGAGTAGATCCTCTTTCAGGAAAGCCAAGTAAGAGAAGAGTTATTTATGCTAGGAGCTATTAATGTCTTTCTTTATGTCTTCTAGAGAATTGTGAGAATGTTAGCATTCTAAATTTTTGGCAGAGTGGGCTTGATTTTCATGAGGAAATGAATATACTGATCTCGTCAAACAAAAAAGTCATTTGGTGCATATGTAATTTGATTGTGACCTGGCTAGTGGTCCCTTGGTAAATTATATTATATTTCCATATTTTTTTAGCTAGTCAGTTTTCTAGCTGACCGTCGGGAGATGAGTCAGCTTTTTTGTAGACTTAATCACCATAATAGTGAAAACTAATATGAAAAATATATTGACATTCTACTGAGAAAATATATAAACTGTCTTGCTAATATAAAAAATGTTTCGTATATAATTATTTTATTTGTTTTGTGCTTCTTTCTGATCCGTCGGGAGATAGATTCAGGATAATTGTTCAGATTTGTCGGGAGATAAGTTGAGAACGACTCCTTAGATTCTTCATTTTTCATTGAGGAGTGGGTTCTCTGGGTAGATTCTATACATTTCTTCTTATTTCTGCCTAGAGAACCTTTTTTATTAGAAGATTAGGTATAAACTCCAGTTTTTTACTAGGAGTTTTTTTGAAAAGAAAAAAGAAGTCAGATTTTTTTGACTTCTTTCTTTTTTCTACGACACTTTAAGTATTTGATTGAATCACGATATTCTTTGCAAAGTCTAGCCAGGCACCATCTTTCACCTCGATTACGAATTTCTTGTCTCCAAGCTCTTTAATAATGTAATTTTCTCAAGGAGAAGTTAATTCTCCTTTGCTTTTACATTCATAAACAACAACAGTCGGATTAGTTGAAAGGAGATCTTTGTCGTTATGCTTGATTACTCTGAGTGCATAATTACAGCGGACTCCTACTTGACCAAAATCTGCATCAGTATTGAAACCTTCATAAGAAATATTCATTGATGGAAAAATGATTTCGTAGGCTCCTCTAGAAGAGGTGTAGGTAAGCTGTCTATCTTGAGAGACTGGAAATTGTTTTACATTTGGATTATAGCTGGTTTCACGAGTTGTAGCTTGTTCTTTTTTTGTTTCTGGAGTTGTGGCAGATGCTTCGTTTTTCTTTTCTTTATCTTCTTTTTTTTCTTCAGTTGATTTTTTTGTATCAGTTCCTGTTTGGGTTAGTTGTTGAGTAGTTCAGCTAGCTGACTGAGGATTAGAGTTTGTATCACTCACTTTAAGATCAATAAATTTTAATTTATTTGGTAGAGTCGGATCTACACTGACTTGACAAGTAAAATTCTTCTCACCAGCTCACTGAATAGTAACTTCAATTCCTGACTTGCTCGTCTTAATAGTATGCGAAGTGATACGATTCAGTCCATTATCAATGCCAAGACAAACCTTTACTCAGTAAAGATTCACGAGCTGTTTTACATATTCAGGACTAACAATTGTAATCAGATTTTTAATTTTAAGCACTTCTTCGTCATCAGCATTATTGATGAAGTATCAGATTGTATCTCAATTTTGGAAATACCAAGTCTTTACCTCTCCTAATTTATAGAAAGTATCTCCGTTACTTGTAGTAGAGACCTGAGCTGAGGTGTCTTTAAAGGTCCTTGTCAATTCCTTACAATTAGTATCTCCACCATTAGTACAAGTAAAGAATTCAATTTTTGTCACTTTATCATTTTCAAGGTTTTTAACTTCAATTTTCCCGTTTTCTCCTGCCTGTCCAACAAAGACAAAGCTATCAAAGAATTCCTGACCAAAGTAAAGTCCAGCATTTGCTACATAGATCCCAGGATTTTTTACTTCTTCCTGAACCTCTTGCTGACCAGTACTTGCTTGCTGATTTTGACTAGCAATTGGAACGATCCCAGTTACTTCTACCAGAGGAGTGTTTTTATATATTGCCTCCAATGTTCCAATAACCTGAAATTCTCCAGAGCTAACTGAAGTATAATTATTTAGAGGGAGCGTTTTACTCTTAAGAAAGTAGGTCTTTCCATCAGAGCTAGTAAATACATGCGTATAAGTGATCAAATCGCTATCATCTTGCTTGAGTGTTCCTACGGTATCGATCTGCATCCCTATAGTATATCCTCCGCCAGTAGTTGACTGAATTTGAGAAATCTGATTTTGTTGAGTATTATTTTGAATAAAGTAATATCCTAATGCTAAACATCCAAGAATTAGAACAAGTGAAAGAAAGATTCGCATTCCATTACCAGATTTCTGTTGAGGAGACCTAATTACGCCACCAGAAAACCCTCATCTAGACTGCTGCTTTGAGAAAAAATCCTGCTGTTTATTCATAGTTCAGTATAAAAGGATAAAAACATTACGCCTCCTATAATAAAAAAAGAAAACAGATTTTCAAGTTCAGATTTCTCTTTTTTTTATTTTTGTCAATAAAGAAAACTCCTTGCTAATGTAAGGAGTTTCTCTTAGTTTTTTAGAAAATTAGTTCTTTCTATCTACTTTATAGATTGTCTTAAGTGCTTCAATAATGAATGGAACATTGAGGAAGAGTGTCAAGAGCGCAGTTAATACGATCATAGATCCAAATCCCTTAAACATATTGATTCCGTATGCGAAGAGCAATACTCAGATTAAAAGAGTAGAAACCTGACCGTCTCTAATTGCTGACCAACTTCTCTCTGCAGCACTACTAATTGCAGACTTTAGAGTCTTTCATTCTTTGATTTCTTCATTCATTCTCTCAAAGATAAGTACATTGGCATCAACAGCCATACCAATAGAGAGGATAATCGCAGCAATACCACTAAGTGAAAGTGCATAATCAATAAGCTTAATCACAGCCAATAACACTACAAAATAGAAGATCATAGTAAGCGTAGTAACTACCGCTTTTCTCCATCCATAGATAAAGAACATATAGAGGATAATTGCCAAAGTTCCAACAGCAGTTGCAACTAATGCTCCTTGCAAGGCACTATCTCAAAGTGAAGGACTTACCTGTTCTTCTTGCATCAAGATGAGTGGAGCAGGCATATTCCCTGAGTTAAGTTCTTTTGCAGTAGCGATAGCTCTTTCTCTATCAAAACCTCCAGAAATCTGAGCTCTTCCATCACAAATTGCTTCCTGGATAGTTGCAACAGTTGCAGGTACTCCTCAGATAAAGATTCCCATAGTGCTTCCTTTATTTTCTTTAGTGATCTGACAGAAAATTTCTTTTCCTTTCTCATTGAAAGTAATACTTACTCCTGGTTTTCCAAGGTCTGCATTTGCTTCTGCAAGGTTGAAGTAAGCTCCGTTAAGTGGAGTACCATCATTTCCTTTTGCAACTTTCCAGCTTGCAGTATCATTGATGAAAAGTTCTTCAATGACATAATTCTGATTTTCAACATTTCTTTCAAGTACACGGAAGATTAAGAATCCATTTAGTCCATTACTTCCAGTTCCGAACTTGTCTCCATATACTCCTTCAAGAAGAGGTGAGATTTGACCAGTCTGGAGTGTATTTAATGTTTCAAGATGTCCACTATAAATAGATGAAAGCTGACTTGCATTTCCTGAGAAAATATTTCCATAGATATCTTCCCCTTGCTGGTTTCCATAGATAGGAAGCATCTGTTCTGGATGTGCAACGAGCTCTTGTCTAATAGACTCAGCACGAGCCTTTCTTGCTGCGATAGTCTCTGCATTTCTTGGTTCATCATTTGCGATCTTAAACTCAAGTTCTACAGTCTTACCAATCATTTCCTTTGCCTGATCAAGATCAGCAACTCCACCAATTTCAACTACTACCTGAGTTTCATCATTCAAATTCTGAATATACGCTTTATAATCACTCACTCCAAGAGTAGAAATTCTACCATCAATGTTTTTGAGGATTACATTTTCAATAGTCTTTTTCACCTCAGCAAATTCAAGGTCTGAGTATACTTCCTTGTATTTATCATAGTTGATTTTATAAACAAGTTTAGTTCCTCCTGAGATATCAAGCCCTTTTCTAAAGTTATTGATACCATTTGTTGTGAAGACTCGTTCTCTCTGGAGAGTTTCTTTGTTAAAGTTTCTTCCTACAAAGAAGATAAACAGAAGACTCACTACAAATACAATTCCTAGCCCAAGCCTTTTTGTCCACACTCATTTCATAGTTTTTGCCATTAAATGAATAAAATAAAAACTGCTCCTACTATATCCTTTTCCCCATTGAATACAAGGGATTTATCTTTTACTTGCATTAGTATCCTAAAAGAGTATATAGAAATACAAATAATTTTATATGGAGTGAACTTTATTTATCTCATCAATGATGACCAAATTGCAGCTGCTTTTGATTATTGTAAGTATTGCTTTTCTGATATTGAGTTTTAGAGTCTATAAAAGAAAAAAAATCTGACTTCCGACTTTTGCTCTATTTTTTTTCTGATCCTGTATTGTTGGAATCTTTGCGCTCCGTATTGAATGGCTCAATGCTATAGGGATTACCTTTGGTCTGAATAGAGGAGCAGATCTGATTGTGTATGTCTCGATTATTCTCTTATTTTATTTTGTCCTTGAACTTTACAATAAAAATACCAAACTCCATCTAGCACAAACTGAGTTGATTAGAAGTCTTTCTTTGGAGAGGGTAGTAAGATGACCTCTACAAGATGCTGAAATTGCCTTTATTATTCCAGCCTACAATGAGTCTGCACATTGCATCCAAGTGATCCAAGAAGTACTTGATACCTGGAATATTGTAGTCTTTATTGATGATGGAAGTCAGAATTGACTCTTTAAGCTCCTCAAACAGCATTTTCAAGAGACAAGCAATCTGGTTCTAATCCAGCATATTAGAAATCTTGGTCAAGGTGCGGCATTGCAGACTGGATTTGACTATGTCCAACAGGAGTTGCCACAGGTGAAGTTTGTTGTGACCTTTGATTCTGATGGACAGCATCTTTTGAGTGATTTAGAAAACTTCCGTTCAGCTTTTCAGAAGAATCCTGATTTAGAAATTGCACTCGGATCAAGATTCCTTGGATCAACAGTAAATATGCCTCGAAGTAAAAAACTTGTTCTTAAAATCTGAATTCTTTTTACTTCATTCTTTAGTGGAATACTTTTGACTGATACTCATAATGGATATAGAATGATCAAAGCAGCTGCCCTACCAAAGTTTAGAATTACCTTTAATGGTATGGAGCATGCCTCAGAAATTATTGATATCATTGCACAAAATAAGATTGTTTATCAGGAGGTGCCAAATACGATTGTTTATACTGAATATAGCCTGAGTAGAGGGCAGAAAATTTCAAACAGCATCAAAATTGTAAAGAATCTGATTTTTAATAAGTTTTTTTGAAGGTAGGAAATTTGAAATCTGCCTTGTTTCGCTATCGCTCAAAGATATCAATTCTTCCCTGATAGGGGGAGATGCCGCTTTGCGACAGAGGGGGTTGAATACCAAGGTCCCTCAGTCTCACTATTGTTTTCAGTGACAATCAGTCATCGCGAGGCGAAGCCGTGGCGATCCAGGTATTTAATAGACTAATTTGATTACAATCTGGATTGCTTCACTTTGTTCGCAATGACGGTTTTAAGGAGACTACTTCGCTATCGCTCGCAATGACGGGTTGAATACTAAAAGCCCCTCAGTCTCACTGCACTCACAAGCTCCATTGGCAGAGAGCAAAAAATCATCCATCACGAGTGAAAAAAGAAAAAAACCTGAAGTTTATATTCAGGTTTTTTATATTGTTTTGAGATCAAATTTCTCAGTGATTAAATATCAAGTCCTTTTACTGATTTTGCGTTGGTAAGGATAAAGTGCTTTCTTGATTGCACATCTTCACCCATCAGAATTCTGAAAAGTCTATCAGTCTCTTCTGCATCCTCCACAGTAATCTGATTAAGTTGTCTAGATGAGGGATCCATAGTAGTCTCCCAAAGCTGTTCAGCATTCATCTCTCCAAGTCCCTTATATCTCTGGATTTCTACTCATTCATTAGTTTCAAATCAGTACATATCAGGGGTATGTTCCTCATTATACACATATACATGCTTGCTTCCTTTTGAGAACTTATAGATTGGAGGGCAGGCAGCATACACATGTCCTCATTCTACCAACGGTCTCATAAATCTAAAGAAGAAAGTCAGCAAAAGCGTTCTAATATGCGCACCATCCACATCCGCATCGGTCATGATAATAACCTTTTCATACCTAAGTCCTTCAATATCAAAGCTATCCTTGATTCCGCATCAGATCGCAGTAATAAGCGCTTTAACTTCATTGTTCGCCATCATCTTTTGGAAAACAGCCTGTTCTGTATTCAGAATTTTACCTCTTAGAGGCAAGATCGCCTGAAATTTACTGTCTCTTCCTGATTTTGCACTTCCACCTGCTGAGTCTCCCTCCACAATGTAGAGCTCAGTTCAGTGTCTTCCTCTTTTACTACAATCAGCCAACTTTCCAGGCAAAACTCCACCAGAAAGTGCATTTTTTCTAAGTACAGTTTCCTTTGCAAATTTGGCAGCGAGTCTAGCTCTAGCAGCCAGATCAATCTTTTCAAAAATACGATCAAATTCTTCAGGATTTTCTACAAAGTACCCTTTGAGATATTCATACGTCAAATCTTCAACAGCACCTCTTACATATGAGTTTCCAAGTCTTCCTTTGGTCTGTCACTCAAATTGCGGTTCTGGGATTTTTACAGTAACGATCCCATAGAGTCCATCAGTAACATCGCTATACTGAAATTCTCAGATCTTCTTATCAATTTTATCTCTTTCCTTCCCAATTTCATTCATAATTTTTAATAATGCTGACTTGAATCCGAGGATATGAGTTCCTCCATCTTTTGTTGGGATGTTATTTACAAATGAAAGAGTATGATCATTATTCGTATTTACAAATTGGAAGGAAATCTCAGCCTGACAGTTTTCAGTTTCTGCCTTGAAGTAGTGAGCAGAGGAGAGGGGCTGCTGATTTCAAACAAGGTTTTTAAGCCGGGTTTTGATACCTCATTCGTACATAAACCTGCTCATGAGTCAGGTTTTTAAATTTTTGAAAGTGAAGCTAACACCTGGAGTAAGATAAGCAGCTTGCTTCATTCTTGCGACTTCAGCTGTCTCACTAAATTCAAGCGTTTCAAAGATTGTTCCATCAGGCATAAAAGTCACACTCGTTCCAGTCTTATCAGTATCTCCGATAACTCTGAGCTCTCCCTGAGGAATTCCTTTTTCAAATCTCATTTGGTGAATCTTCCCATGCTTGTATACAGTAACCTCAAGCCAGGTAGAGAGGGCATTTACAACTGATGCTCCTACTCCATGAAGTCCTCCAGAAATCTTATAGGCACCCTTGTCAAACTTTCCTCCTGCATGGAGCACTGTATATACTGTTTCCAAAGCTGATTTTCCTGTTTTAGGGTGGATGTCTACTGGAATACCTCTTCAGTTATCATGAACAGTTACTGAACCATCTTCATTGAGAATTGTAGTTACATCTCTACAGTATCCTGCAAGTGCCTCATCAACTGCATTATCAACGATTTCCTGTACCATATGATGAAGTCCTCTAGCATCAGTACTACCAATATACATTCCAGGTCTTTGTCTCACAGGTTCAAGTCCCTCTAGCACTCTAATCTGTGAGGCGTCATATTCATGCTGTTGTTCTGGAGTAGTCATCGTTTCTTTTGTTAATTAAAAAAAGAGTTTTCAAAGCTTATTGTAGGAAAATCAGAGTAAAAAACAAGTCAAAATACAAAAATCAAAGCCAAGAAAAGTCTCTTTTTGTTATTTTCTCTACAATTCTAAAAAAAGAAAAACCTGAATTTTATTTCAGGTTTTAGTCTATTATTTACCAGTTTTTTCTTCCTTTTTCTTTTGAAAATACAAATAGAGTGAGTAAAGTCCAAGCAGAGCAAGAATGATTCCAACGATCAAGCAAGAATACTCACCGAGACTTAGACGTCTGATGGAAATGATATAGTTATTTGCATATCACCAGAATGAAAGTCCAGAAGCTCCGAGTAGGATCAATGAAGTTGGCAGAGATCAAAGATCAGATTCCTCCTCATTTTCAACAGGAACTTTAGTTGCTTTCTTTTCATTAAGCTCTTCGTTATGTGTTTTTTCAGTCATTGTGTGGAAAATAGTAAAATAAATACCCCTTGTATACGGTCTTGTTTGATAAAATCAAGAGAAAGTCATATGGAGGATCTAAACTTGTAATCATTTGATTTGTAATATAGTTCGAAGGGCAGAGGAGGGAGAATGCTACAGCCCCTCAGTCTCGCTCCGCTCGCCAGCTCCCCTAGCAGGGAGCGAAAGCTTAGTCATCGCGGGGCGAAGTCGTGGCGATCCAGATAGAAATCAAAAAAGGGATTTATATTATCCTAGATTGCTTCGCTACCGCTCGCAATGACAGATTTAAGAGGACTACCTTACTTTGTTCGTAATGACGACTAAAGGAATCTGGATTGCGAAGAAACCGCTTTGTGGAGATTATTCCCTCAGTAATCAAAAAACTCCCTAAGAGGGGAGTTCTCTATATTTGATCTATTATTTCAAAAGTGAATTGATAATTTGTGGCTCAATTTCATCATTGATATATCTCTCAACAGGTCTCGCACCAAACTGAGGATCATAAATCTTATCAATAATTTTCTCAACTTCAGCTTTGCTAAATTTAGGTAATTTCACTTTTTCGTTAGTCTTCCATGCAGCGAGGAAGGTTTTGATTTTTTGATTGAAAAGAGTGATGAGATTTTCCTTATTTAGTGGTCTAAAGACGATTTTATGATCGATTCTGTTTGAGAGTTCAGGAGTGATATAGTTTTTAAGATCTTCCAAGACTCTAGTCTTGATGTCATCAAACTGTTTATCTTCAATATCAGCGGCCTTTCAGGTATCAAATCCGATCGTAGTCTTCTTTTTACTAAACTCATCAGTTCAGATATTTGAGGTCATTACGATGATTGTGTTTTTGAAATCAATCCATCTTCCCTTGCTATCTTTGAGCTGTCATTCATCCAAGATCTGGAGCATAATATTCAAAACATCAGGAGAGGCCTTCTCAATCTCATCAAAGAGAATCACAGAGTATGGCTTTCTTCTCACAGCCTCAGTAAGTCCTCCTCACTCATCATATCCAACATATCCAGCAGGCGATCAAATCAGCTTTGAAACTGAGAACTTCTCCATAAATTCAGACATATCAAATCTGATCATAGCTCCCTCATCACCAAAATAGTGCTTTGCAATCAGCTTTGCGAGGTAGGTCTTTCAAACCCCAGATGGTCCAAGGAAAAGAAATGAACCAATAGGTTTATCTTTTTTGATGACAGAAAGCCTACTTCTAATCAGAGTTTTTACCACATTTTCTACTGCATCATTTTGCCCAACGATCTCTTTTTTGAGTTCAGCATCGAGTCTCTTGAGCTTAGTGACCTCATCTTCATTTACAATATTGGTCGGAATTCAGGTCTTGTCTGCTAATACATTCCCAATATCGCTCGACTCAATAGTGCTTCTGAGGTTGATTGGAATATTTTTATTGGATCTGATTTTTTGAAGCTCTTTTTTGAGTTCTTCTTCTTCATTTTTAAGTTCAGCAGCAGAAAAATAATCCTGATTTTCAATTGCACTTTCAATTTTTTTCTGAATTTTTTCTATCTTTTTCTCTTGTGCTTGATAATTCTCGTCATTATCAAGTTTTTGCTGCATAGTAGATTTTCTAGCGCAGGCTTCATCAATGATATCAAGAGCTTTATCTGGAAGTTGCTTATTGAGAATATATCTCTTGCTAAGGTTGATCGCACTGTCAATTGCCTCATCTGAGAGCAAAACTCCATGAAAATCTTCATAAATCTGCTTCAATCCTAGGATAATCTGCTTGGTTACTTCAACACTTGGCTCATTGACTACAACTTCTTGAAATCTTCTCTTGAGCGCAGCATCTTTTTCAATGTATTTCTGATATTCATCAAAAGTAGTCGCACCGATGAGTTTGATTTTCCCTCTTGAGAGGAGCGGTTTGAGCATCTGAGCGGCATCGTTTTGATCCTGTCCTCCAGCTCCAATAATAGTATGTAACTCATCAATAAAGAGAATGATATTATTGGTTGGATCTGTTGCTTCCTCAAGGATTGACTTCATTCTTGATTCAAATTCCCCTCTATACTTTGTCCCAGCAACAAGAGTTCCCATATCAAGGAGGAAAACCTTCTTATTGATCAGTTTTTCAGGTACTTTTTTCATCATAATTCTCTGCACAAGCCCCTCAACAATCGCAGTCTTTCCAACTCCAGCTTCTCAGATCAAAAGCGGATTATTCTTTGTCTTTCTCAAGAGCGTATAGATCACCTGATCAATCTCCTTTTCTCTTCCAATAATTGGATCTAAGTATCCATCTTTAGCCTCCTTGGTCAGATCAGTACCAAAGTACTCAATAGTCAGCTTTTTCTCTTCTTTTTTCTTGGTCTTGTTGTCTGGAGTTTCTAGTGAAATATTTTCGGCATCTGACTTTTCAACGATTTCACTGTCCATGGCATCAAGCATTTGATTGATTGCTGAGTCAGTAGTAGAGTGGTCGTAGTTGATTTGCATGTTCGCAATTTCTGAATAATCTAAATCAAGTTGCACTATCATAGAATCAAGTAGCTCTAAAAATCCGATAAAACCTTCCTTTTTTAATACAGGAACCTCTAATAGCCTTCAGAGCGTATTTTTGATGACTTCATACTCATTATCATCAGCTTCCAAGAGCTTTTTTATCTTATCTGAGAGATAAGGCATACAAAGATGCATAATTCTGAATGGATTTAGGTATTTTGCATCAGTATCTATATCAAAGGCAGCTGAAGTTTTCTGCTCTTCGGGGGTATTTTCTGCTCAAATTTTTGAGAAGATCTGTTGCATATGTTTGTCGAGTTTAAGTTCAGGTTTCTTTTTGGCTTTTCGCTTACTGTCTTTTATTTCTTGTTCATATATTTTCCTGAGAAGCTTGGCAATATGTTTCTGAAGATGCTTGGTGTTTTGCATCCCAAGAACCGCAAAGAATGTGAGGTCTAATGGCATAATTAAATCTATACTATCAATTACTCAAAGGAAAATGTCATCAGCTGATATTTCTTTGGCTCAGCGAGCTTCGCGGAGCATGTTTGCAATTCTAAAAGATGCGATCACTTGTTCATCTATATTTTTATTTTTGGCGCGGCTCATATATTTTATCTTGCTTAAGATATTAAACTGCTTTCAAAGATAACATTTTAGCCTCTAAAAGCAAGTGAAAATTCTCTGATAACTTTTTGTTTTCAGGTCTTAGAAGTTACTTTTAAAGAGAGGAGAAATCTGATTTTTTGTGTTTATGATTAAGATTTCTTTAAAATTTTGAGATAAGCTAGATGAATACCTATTGCTTTCTAAAGGAAAATTCATAATCTGGAAGAGGTTTTTTTATTGGAATTATATTGATATGGAACCTCAGCTTTCGACATATCTTCAGATGACTCCCGAGCAAATTGAGGAGAAAAAGAAGAGTCAAAATCCAGCTTTCTTGGATCATCTTTTGGCTAAGCTTCATCAGCATATTCAGAATAAATGAAAAATTCTACTGATTACCTTGACTAAGAAATCATCCGAGGAGGTGACGAGTTTTCTGATTGCTCAGGGATTTAAGGCATTTTATCTTCATAGTGAAATTGCTACGATTGATCGCTGGGAGATTATTAAAAAACTAAGAACTTGAGAGATCGATATCATTGTTTGAGTAAACCTTTTGAGAGAGGGAATTGACCTGCCTGAAGTTACGCTAATTGGTGTTTTGGATGCTGATAAAGAATGATTTCTGAGGTCGACGACTTCGCTGATTCAGATTATTGGTCGTGCGGCTAGAAATCCGAACAGTGAGGTTATCCTCTATGCTGATGCATTTACCGAATCAATGCTTAAGTCCCTTTGGGAAACCTATCGCCGTCGTGATATTCAACAGAGATTTAACCAAAAAAACTGAATTACTCCGCATATCGCCCTATCAAATGTAAAGGAATTAGAGACAGTAAAAACTGACTTGAGTCTTGATCAGGATTTTTGATCCCTTACCAGAGGGAAGGTAAAGAAACTCAAGAGAGCAACAAAAGCCGAGAAAGAGATCATTCTCAAGGATCTTAAAATTCAACTTGATGAAGCGATAAAATCTCGAGAATTTGAGAAAGCGGCACAAATCCGTGATCAAATTAAAGAAATTTCCGGAGAATAGTATCATTGGATGTCGGGTTGAGGATACCTTAGAGAAAAGAAAAAACCTGAGTCAGGAGCTCAGATTTTTTTTCTTTTTTTAAAATTTATAAGAACATTGCTGTCAGTCCTCTCCATATCGCAAATGAAAATACGAGGATAAGGACTCATTGAATTGCACGCTTGATGGTTTCTTTTGCTTTGTTCGGATCTCAGAACCCAAAGATATATCCTGCGTATTGATATCCTGCATAGAGAATCATGATTGCACCTATGAGTAGTCCTATCTGAGAGATGAACCTTAACAAATATGCAATGTATGATATGATAATATTTCGATTAAAGACTCAGGTTTCAAATGCCGCTCCGATATCCCCTTTTTGTTGTAGTCAGGATGCTTCATTATTATATCTATCGAGAACTGTCCCTCAAGATGCCTCAATGGTTCAGATGTTTTTAATAATATCGCTCGTATCCTTTTTTGAATAGGTGGTTTCTGGAATGATGTGGAGATTATTCCTTGTCCTATCGATATTTGCAGAGGTATATAGTCAGAAAAAACTGACTACAACTAGGAGGAGAGTAAATATTCTTTTCATATTATTTTCGCAGGAATTAAATCTTTTAGTAGGTGCAGAGTGGAACTAGTTTTGGAACTTGTCTTGCTACACCAAGCCATTCAGTTGAGAGCGTTGCAAGTTTATCCATCAAATTTTGAACTCTTTGTCCGAAATAGTTGTTTGCATAAAGCTGAAGGGTATCCCTTTGAAGTTGATCAGCTTTATAAACTACTATATTGTAATGATAATTGCTTTCCTTCTTTAGCATGTTCTTTGTCTGGAGTGTGCATTGTTCTCGTGCATTTTGTGCTGGGTTGTTCATGTTATTTGGAGCTAGCAACATCATTAGATAGGTGGCTACTGAACATACATTTGAATAAGCTGTTCTAATGCTCCAATCTTTATAGTTCTTGAGCCTGTCCTCATTATCTTTACTTTTTATTGTTTCTATATAGCTTAGAGAGTTTGATTCATTGTAGCCAGATAGTAGATATTGGGGTTGTAATTTCCGATATTTATCATATTCATTCTGGAATTCGAGAGGAAGGATTCCTTTAGCTGCTAGCATAAGTGAATCAAGTTTATTATTTCGCTCCTCGGATTTCTTTTCTGGTGGGAGTCCAGCATAACTTTTATCATTTGCTAATCTCCTCATAAGAACATCCACAAGATGATCAAATAGGAATGTTGACTGAGGGTAATTTACCCTATCTTTCCGATCTGAGGAGGATTTCTTACAACCTGTTCCATTCTTACTACTCTCATTGCTCGTGCAACAGTGAGCTTGTAGATTAAGCAAGGCTCTATGAATAGCCTGTTCTGGAAGTGCATTTAGGATAGGATCGTCTTTGAGGATAGTTGGATAAATGCTATCTTCTCGACTGAGGAGTCATTTTTCATTGAAGAGATTACAGTCGTGAGCTGTGCTTATTCCTCATATTCCTATCCCGATTATTCCAATTAGCAAAGTTAATGCACTTTTTTTCATCTTAGAATATCTGATAAACAGTTAAAGTATATCTGATTTTTAGTTTTTTGCAAATTTTTAGGGAGATTCCCAGAGACTACAGAGGTAGCGTTGTGACTTCTACCTTTGCAATCTCTGAGCCAAATCTATTTTCTTTGATTGTATAGAGCACTGTTTCTGTTGTTTTATTGAAGCTATAAGTTCCGTACAGCTCCTTATTTCCCGCGATTAATCCGTTTTTAGAAATATAGAGGAGTGGAAGCTTATTGAGAATGAGTGCTTGTCCTCAATTGAATGCTCAATATTGGGCTCATTTGAGAGGACGAAGTTCTCATTTGAGAAGCTGGATGTTTTTGAGTTCCTTTGGAGTTAGGGAGATATCAAAGATACTGATTCAGTTTTCTTTTACCTTTATGGTTGGATATCCCTTTTCAAATACTACTTCTAGACTGGCTTTGTTTTGATAGCTCGGCTCAAATATAATTTCTCCATTCTGGGCATTGACTTTTCCGAGTAGAGCACCGCTTGTGCTATAAAGTCCTATCATATCTCCGAAATCGAAGAATGCACCGGTGATATTTGTTTGGTCAGTGCTTACTGGAAAGCTTTTTGTGACTTTTCATTGGAGTTGGGCTGAGATATCTTTTGGGATTCCGTTTCTCTTTCTCTGGAAGCTAACATCTCACTCATCAATATCAGTTTCTAATACAGAATGTATGATAATTGGATTTTTGATACCTTCTTTATAGCCAGAGAATCTTTTTACATTCTCGATAGATATTTCTGGGACCTTAATATCTAATGCGATATCTTCAATTGCCTCATTCCCTTCGCTATCAATTGCAGTCGCAGTGTAATGTTTGATTTGCTTTTCCGTGAAGAAAAGATTTTCTAGGCTAATAATTCCACCAGTTGAAGAAAGCACTTTTGATGCCAGAATTTTATTTCCTTCCTTTATCTCTACTTTTTCTACTCTAACACTATCTTCTCGTTTGATCTTCAGATCATAGTAGGTTCCTACGAATCCTTCTAGCTCATTACCATAACTTGTGACTTCCGACTTTTTGCTTCTAGTAAGCTGGATTTCTGCGGTAGGAGGCTCAGAATCTCAGATGATCTGTCTTCCTCAGACAAGTTGATTTGATCGAGGCGATTGTTGAGTATAGACTTTATCTTTCAGTTTGAGACTACTCACTTGAAGATAAAGTCGGTTTCTTGGAATATTTCCAAGTCCGAAGTTTAGTGTTTCATTGCTAGGGTTATATCGATCTAAGGCATAGAGTTTTCAGACTTTTGCAAGTTGCTCGATGCTTGTTTCTTTACCATCAAGTTGGATCTTGTAGCCTGTTATACTTGTTCCTCTTGGTAGGAAGAGTGCATATTTGTAGTCATTCTGTCCGAATTTTTCCTTTAGACTATCAATACGATTACTGATTCTGAGAAGATATCCATTATTTTTTACAGTCTGATCGTTTGTCCAAGAGAAGTTTAGTTCATCGAACGTTTGTCCTTTGAGTTTGAAGTCTTTTACCTCAGCAACTTCATCATAAAGTTTAAATTCTGAATTCTGTGTTTTTTCATATTTTTTATCTTTATTTTTGAGTGTTGGAGAGAGGAGGTAATAAGTAGTAGAGGTGTTGGTTGTTTTTTCTTCTCTATCGTCTGCATATTTTAGGTAGACATTATGTTCGTCTCGTGAGATGAGGTCTGGAATCTTATCGTTATTCATGTCTTGCTGATAATAGCTTTCATATTTTTCAGCATTGTATTCTGAATGGACGACATTGATCAGACTTTTATTATCTTTACTCTTCACGAGGATACCTTTAATATAACTTGAATAGTCTGCAGAATTTTGAGTTGTTTTTTCAGGAGCTACTGAGCTTACTTGAGCATAGAGTGCTTTCTCAGAGTGTTTACCATCTTTTGTTAGTAGAGGCATAGTTCCTGCATATTGAGGAGTTTTGATAGAGTAGAAGTGGTCTATCTGGTCTTTGATTGTTTCTAGATAAGATTTTGCTTTTCTATGCGTCTCTTCTGACATATTAAGGCTAGATGGACTATTTTTATTGAGAGCATCGAGGTATCCGTTGACCTGTTTAGTTTCAGTGGCGATATAGGTATCAATAATGCTCTCATTTTTTTTGATAAGCTCTTCAGCTACTGCGTTCTTCATGAGAAGCGGAGCAGTATAGGTCAGCTGGTAAGTTTTTTGCTTCTGATTTTGAGTATCTAGGCTAGCAAGGAAACCATCGTAGTCTTTCTTTATCAAATCAGCGATTTGATGAGTAGAGGTTTGATGAGTGTTTATGAGAGAAGAAATCTGATTTTTAATTTCTTGATATCCTTGTTTATTTGCTTCTACTTTAGTTTCTGTTTTTACTAAGGATATTAGGGACTTTATCTGATTTTTCTCTTGCTCGCTGTTAAGATGATCAATCACAGATTGAAGTTCTCTTGCGAGTTGAGTTTTTGTAGTTAGATACTCATTTTGTTCTCCTGTAGTGCTATCTGTTCCGATGAAAGCTGAGATTTTTGTTCTAACTGTTGTTCATTCAGCTTTTTTGATCGCTTCATCTGCTTTATCCATGATATTTTGAGAGAACTCGTCTCCAACTGCTACCGCATTATTTGCTTGTGAGGTTATCTCGTTTACTGTATTGTTGAGACCATCAGTGAGTCCTTTGAGGAGCGTATAGAACCCATCGAAGCTATACTCAAGATTGACAAAGGCATCAATTTGATAGTCGAGTCACTGTAGCGGAGCTTGTCGTAGCTTTGCTGTTAGATCAATATTATCAACGAATGGAACATTATATGTTCTCTGAGTAAGTTGCTCAATCTTAGCTTTTACAGAACTTTCTCCTACGAGTCCGACTTTCCCCTTCACTCTACAGATGATTTGACCAATTTTATTGGCTAAATTCAGAATTTTTGAGATTTTGTCTGGAAGTTGAGGGAGTTTTGGAGCTGGAGGTAGAATTGGAAGGTTCATTTTTATCCTAGGTAAAAGCGATGGAAGCTCTGGTAGGCTTGGTGGTTCTGGGAGGAGCCCTATCTCAGGAATATCAAATCCTAGATCTACATCTAGAGACACCCCAATTGCTGGAGGTGTTGGTAGATTAGGTATCCTTGGAAGTTCGATGCTTTCAGGGATAAAATTGAACTTTGGTAAGGTAATATCAAGTCAAAGATCGAGATGTGAAAGATCAATTGTCAGATTTGGAAGTTTCATGCTAGGAATTGGGATCGGATCAATCTTTAATCCTCAACAGAGAAAACTGAGTTTACATGCATATTGGTCGTAGGCATCATTAGTACATGTTCAGCATTTTGCAGTTCGATTTGCTGAGAAATCTAGCATAACTTGGTAGGTCTTTACTACGGCTAGAATAGTTGTGATAGCATCGATATATTGAGAGAATCTGTCGGCATTGATCTCCATTCGGTAATTGATATATCCGAAGAAGTTGGTTATTACACTAGAGAGCTCTGCAACATATTTATCTAGGACATGGATCCATTCATATATTTCAAATGGGAGTCTCTTATATTGTTCTAGAATCTGAATATTTTCATAGATCCTTTCGCTAGTTTTATCAAGTTTTACGGAGAATCTTGCTAGTTTTATATTCGCTCAATTAGCTGCTTCACATTCTTTTATCTTTGCTTGCAGTGTTTCATCGTTTTTCCCTCCTTTTTTGAGAATTTTATCGATCTCTGCAGGACAAGTGAGAACAATAGCTCAGATTTTTTCTTTTCGAGTATCAAGAGTCTTTTTCTGAGTATTTAGCCATCATTTGAGGTAGTTACTGTATGCTTCGATGTCTTCAGAGTAGATCCATGGGATTTTAACCGGGATAGTTTTTGTCGAAATCTTCACTAGATCGCTACGATTGAAGAGTCTTTGTAATTCTTCAAAAGGATTGTCTCCTCACATTAAATCAATGTTAATCACATCATTCTTTTTTATCTTTTGTGGGTTCTTAATCGCTTTTCGGATATTTGCTGGTATTGACTTTCTTGAGTCTTTAATTTGAGAGGCGATTTCTTTTCCTTCTTCTCATGCAAGAGCTTGAGATGCTGACGCAATGCTGGAAATCTGCTTTCAAATCTTTTTGATATCTGGTAGATAAAGTTTCAGATTCCAGCGGAGGAGATTGTTTCTGATGTATTCAATCTGATTCTCTAGGAATCCCATGAGGATTGCTGGAATACCCTTCCCATTTGGATTACGGATTTTATTCTTCGTGTCATTTACTCCGTCTATTCTTGTAAATCAAACTCAGATTGTATTTTTCCCAACGCTGAAATCATTATTTCAGAAGTTTGATGGTTCGTAGAGTGGAGTGAATGCATTGAAAATACCTATGACAGGGAGTTTTATCTCAGTATTTTTACTTATTCAATTGAACCCTACATTACGAAGCGGGCTTCCTGTATTTGTTGAGTCTGAACAGGTATTTGTAGATCAGTATTCTCCTGCCCAATTATCATATCATTCTCCGTCTCCATTTGAGTTACCATCACCTTCTCAGTCTCAGCAAGGGAGACTAAAAGCTGTCACAATACAGTTTCCTCCTAAATCAGCGAATGGAGATTTCATAGCCAATGCCAGTTTCTGAGGTCCCGCACAGATAGCTAGTCCCAACTGGGCTGTGAGTGTAGGGGCAGCATAGATTCTGATCAAAGATGGATATATTCATCATCCTACCCAAAGAAACTCATCTCATGGTCACTTTTGTCCTCGAGGAAACGGTATGTTCCCAACTGGTGTTGGTAAGGTTCCAGGGAAATGAAACACAGGAATTCCCCTTCCGAGTGTCCTAGTAAGTGGAGGAATTGGGATACATCACATTACATGATAGTCTCAAGGTGCAAGGAATGCCTGATTGAATGGAACTGGTAGTCCTTTACAAGATTTTTTCCCTTTTAGTCCGAAACTTACTCACTGACAGAGCATATCAAGTCCTTTATTGATGTTTTCCGATAGTTTATTGATATCAGTGCTGAGTAGTGCTCAAGCAATATCGTCGATTGCTCATCCGATATTGTAGACTCCAGATGCTTTGAATTTTCAATTTTTGAATGCTTCTAAGATCTGATTTCATGCTGATTCTCGGCTACCATCTCCAGAGAGGAGCATCCTAAAGACTCCTTTACGGATTTCCTCATTAGTATTCCGTGCATCTTCACCCACTCTGCTAATTTCTTCTCCAATTTTCTTAGCGAGCTCAAATGACTTGAGTAGATTATTCTTTACTCATTTTTCTTGATCTGGATCTTTAAGGACACTTGAAAGTCAGTTTTCAGTTATAGCTTTTTGATCTTGCAATTTTTTTAGCTGTTCTTCTCTAGCTTTATTCTGTGCATCTCTTGCCTCTTTCTCATATGCGGCTGCAAGTTCTTGTAGGTTGATTGACTTTTGATTATATTGTCTGCTGCTTCATTTTCACTGATTGAAGAGGACTCATTTTTGCTTGATACATCAGTCTTGAACTCAGAGAATAATATCTGGATACCCATCTTTAGCCATTCCATCTTGTGGTTCAGATTTTTTGATGATATCTTTATACTCATAATCTTTGATATTTACATCTTCGATCTTGAGAGAGTAAGGGGAAAGTTGGTCCTTATATTCAAATTTATAGCGATATACAAGCTGATCTCCGGTATTGAGACTAAAATCAGTTATTCCATAAGGATATTCTCAGAGATTTGGCTGGAGAATCGCCTTATTTTCCAAGAACTCTAGATTTTTTAGTAGACCTCCACTCGTGTATTCAAGATTTGCTGGAAGATACAACTTATCTAGGAAAGCTCCTGATGTGATTGCAGTATTTGCCTTAATTTTTACAGTTACTTCAACCTCGTCCTTGTCGATGAGATTTCCTCAGTTAATATCACGATAACTTTTTGTTACCTCTAGTTTATCTTGTCCGTCAAGTGTATTAATAGCTATAAAAGCCTGATCCTTTTGTTTTAGTCCATCATTTAGTGATAGGCTACTTGATTGGATCGGATTTTGGATATACTTCGCATAATTTGAAAGCGTACTCTGAACAGCATTTGTCATGTCCAATTTTGTGACTCCTCCAATAATTGATTGAGGATCTACTGTTTGATTTCCATTTAACATTGCCTGGACGTTCCCTGGTATCTGATCCGTTATTCCTTGTGTTGCATCTTCAGAAGCTTTTGAATTTAGCTCTTCATTAGTTGGTATTTTTAGTCCTCCTCGGCGAACCAAACTTCCATCTTTAACTGGCTGTGGATTGATCTCTACTCAAAGATTATGAATAGTCTTTGAAGAAGATTTTTGTCTATTATACCAGTTTTCATCACATGTATATTCATTCGTACTAAGGTAGCTATGATTATTCCTATTACCATTTCAGTAGAATATTTTGATATCTCACATATGGTCATAGGTCACAATATCTAGCTTTTTATCTAGGTCCATATCTTTGATAAAGACTTGGTATGTCCCGGAAAGATTACTTGGATTTTTCGATATTTCTCAGCTTCCAACATTTGTATTTAAACAAGCGATTCTTCAGTCGACATCAAAGATTCAGTCTTCATTGAGGTAAGCTCTGAGCTGCTTTTTTGTATTTTTGATGAGAATGTCTTCATATCCATTGCCATCAACATCTCAAACATATACTTCTTCCATTTGTTCTGCAGTCATCATTAGTAGTTCCATATCCTGGAATTTCTTATCTGCATAATGTTTTTGGAGCTTGATTGATCCGTCTTCATAGATTACAAGGAGGTCTCTCAGTCCATCATTGTTATAATCAATATCAAGTACCTTCCAGATAGTGTTATTAGGATCAGAGTATATTGTTTTTTCGATACCTCAATTATAATCAGCATTTTCAATATTTGAGTTTTTCTCAATTCTTTTCAAAAGAGGATCTCAGATATTAACTAGAAATTCTGATCCAAAAGGAATTGTTGCTTCTCATACAGTTTTTCCTCATGCGAAGAGCGTAATGTTTTTGAAGTCCGCTCTAAATCCGATATATTTCTTGTAATCGTTACTATCTTGAATTGATTCATATCCTTGATAGGTTGTATCTAGTGTATTTTCTATATTAAAGATTCCCTTTGCTATCTTGCTAGTAGAACCTCATTGGTAAGTATCGTTGAAACTTCGTCTGGTATCATTCAGCTTTCAGTCTTTACTATCAACATAACTCTTTGCATAGTCTAGGTGAGGAATAAGCACTTTTGCTATGGATTTTCCATTCCAAATGAGGTTCCAAATAGGATATCATTCTTCTTTTTCGTGTCCTAGATTGAGAGAAAGGGCATCATCTCGGCTTGCGAGTTTGATTTTATCTTTATTGTATAATATTCACTTACTATAGGTGTATTCATCTGCGAGATCATAGATTATAAGACTTGGATTCCTTGTTTCATTCAATACTTGAGATAACATTGCCCCAGAATTCAGCATTTTGATGTTTTTTATGTTATCTTGAATGTTGATGTTTCATAACTTCCCGATATTTAGTACAAGTTTATTCCCTTTTAGGGCAGCTGAAATTGGAAGTTGGTCAATATTATCTAGTTTTCAGTGAGACTTTAGGATCAAGCTTGCTTTCTTTACCTTTTTTAGATCAGTAAGCTGTGTTGTTACAGCGAGGGTTTTCTCAGAATTTTTAAGAATTTTTTCACTATATTGTTCTTTATCAGAGAGATAACCTCGCTGATTTCCTCGGTCTGTTCAGAAAAGATTTAGATACATTATATTTAATCCTGAATTCACAGCGGAATTTAGCAATTTCTTTTGAACGATCAACCTTATACTATCTTTAATTGGTTGTTTAGTTCATAGTACTTTTGCTTCAATTATACTGGATTCTTGATCTTCCTTAAAAGTGTAGGAGATATTTGCCTTTCCTCATGAAAGTGTTACCTTATTTGTGATAAGTTTTTGGCTATCTGCACTGGTTAATAGAATTTCTGTTGGTTTTGTGATAGCATTTCACCAGAGGTCCGTTAAGGAAATTTGCCCGTTAATCTTTTCTCAGATTTCAGCCATTTTTTTATCCATATTGATTGTAAGTTTGCTTGCATCACCTGGAAGAACCTGAATTTGATAACTCTGTTCCTTTAGTCCAGGAATAATGAAGCTGACTTTTTCTTCTCCAGATTTGTTAGTTGGAATCAGATATATTGAGGCTTTCCCATCTTTAAAGGTGATGGTATCTGTTTGTCTTAGTGAGATCTCAGTTCCTGCTGTAGTATCTGAAGTTTCGTCCAAAACATAGGATTTAAATTTCCCATTTGAGATTTTTATGCTTGCTTTGGTATTAAGTGCTATGATATTATTTTTTTCATCATTTAGACTGAGGTCAAATTTGAGAACTTTTTCAGGGTTTATTTTTCTCTTTTTTCATTCTCAGATGAAGACAGGCTTTTCTGTTAATTGATAATTTACAGGTTTTGTTATTTGTGCTCAGTTTTGTTTTATCTGAAGAGTTGTTTTCACTAATTGTAGGTGTGTCTTTGCATTGATTCTTGTTTCCTTTGCTTTTCTGATACTTAGATTTACTTCTCAGCTTTCTTCAGGGAGAGATCTGTAGATGATATTTTCTCCATCAAAATCTGTTATTTCGATCTCTTTTTGTAATTCTCATCATGCTAGGAATCCACCCTTATCTACTGTCAGAATATAAGGATCTAAGCTTCTAGAAACTGGATTTTTATATTTATCAAATGCTGTTAATTTAACTAAGCTATAGATACCAGCTCATAATTTTGAATTTGTATCTATCTTGATGCTATCAATGGCTCAGACTGTTGCGTTGAAAGTCAGCGTTTTTCTTCCACATTGATCTTTATCATCTGTTGGACAAACTTCTATAGTTGTTGCAAATAGCCCTGCATTATTTGAGTGGAGTTTTATGTCGAGATTTTCTCAGTTTAGGCTTCACTTAAATCTTTTGCTAACCTTTTTATTGCAATTATCTTCTTCGTTGATAACTAGGCAATTGGCTCCAGTACTTGAAATTACTACTTCAAGATCCTTATCGATCAGTTTTGAATCTCTGATTTTAAGAGAGAGTATTCAAGTTCAGTTATCTACTGGGAATTTCTTGCTGCTTGTTGTGATCTCCATCTTTTCTAAAATAGTATCGGTTGTCTTATCTGGAGTATCTACTGTGCTAATTATCTGTTTTGTAGAAGAAGAATTTAATCCGTTTTTATCATTGAAAGAATCTTGGATGTCGTCTAAAGGATTTACGGCATCCCAGAGGTTTGATAGTGATCACACGGCTCCATTTGCGGAGATTGAGATTTCGAATGGTTTTTTCTTTACTTCCTCGAGCCAACAACCTAGGGCTTCAAGTCGCGGAGACTTTCATTCTTTGATATCGAAGAGTAAAAGTGCTTCATCAAAGTTAAATCAGCATTCTTTTTGATCATTATTTATATCTCCTTGTTCAGTAGAAATTTCATTTTCTCCCTTGTTTTTCTCAGATGATGTTCTAATTGTTGTTTCACTTGAGGACTGGATATTCCCTTGTGTATTGATTGTATCATTGTCACTAGAATTGATGAATCAGACTTCATATCCTTTTGTGGCATAGTTTGGGACTATCATTTGAGGATATAGTCCTTTTTTGCTTAGTTCTTTATCTTTGTTTTGAGTAAGGTAGTTATTGAGGATATATTCTACTTTGTTGTTGATATTAAAGCTACTATTCGCAGAGGCGATGTCTCTTTCGATATCATTGCTTGTTGACCTTGATTTGATTGCGATATTTTGGTAATAGAGGAGCTCTGCTACTGTATTAAGCATCTTTTCTCCTCCTATTGATTGAAGCACTTCTTCGTAGGTAAATGGATTATATCTACGAATTGTATGTCTGTTATATTCCAGGAGTGGTGTTGCTAGAGGATCTACTCAGAGAAGTCTTTCGTAATGAGTCCTTTTTGATGCGTATACTCATATAGCTTTATTCTTCTCTGCTGAAAGGATAGTATTGTATTCATTAACTTTATTTTTAAGATATTTTTCAAGAGCGGCTTTGAATTCTGATAGAGATTTTAGTTGAAGAATTGTTCCCGACTGATTATATGCTTCAGATTTGAAGATATTAGGGTAGATAAGCTGAATCTTATTCCCTCCGACTCATTGGAATGACGTATATCTCGGAGAGTCAATTGGTCTATCAGGGGTCAGGTCTGACATACCCTTAATTGTAATTTCTGGGTTTTCATTCTCGCTTTTAAAGATCTTTTGGAATTCACCCCTCTGCTCATCCAATTCTTGGAGTAGGCTATCTATTTTGTAATTACCTTCTCCACAGTTTGCATCTCAAGTCAAGCCTCCAAGACACTGGAGTCCACGGAATGCCTCAATACGATTTCACTCACTATCAGTGCTTATTCTATGTATTTTTTCTATCATTATGTTTACCTTTGCTAGCATTTCATTCCCCAGGCTTGCTCAGAGATTTTCAGAAAAGTTACTAGAATTTTTCCAGTTTTCTAATAGTGTTTTATATCATTGTAGTTGTGTCTCAAGTCTCATAAGCTTCCTTATGGCTTCTTTTGACAGATTAATTCGATTTGAAAGTTCTCCTCTATAATTAGAGAGTTTGTTGATTATTTCATCGTATCGAGGTTTGTACATGCTGAGAGGAATATCTTTATTCAATTCTGAAATACGAACAAGTTGAAGTGCTTCTTTCAGTGGTGAAAGGTATTGCCTTCCCAGAAATACCTCTATTTCTTCACTTAGAAGGTCTAACTCGCTTAATAGGACAAAATGGTCAGTCTTTTGATACAATGTTGAAGTCTGACTTAGATTTTGTGGATTCCTTCGAAGGGTATTAAATAAATTAACTCTTTTTCTTTCTAAGTTTTCTTTTCCTAGGCTATAATCATTTTCTTTTTGTGTGATAGGAGAGGTCATTTCTCTGAGGGTCTTTATGTTTCCAGTGATGGAGTTTTGACTGTATACTCAGCTACTTAATAGTACTCTCTGTCTATCACGAATTGAGTTAATGGTTTGTTGAATATTAGAAAATTCATTATCTGGACTTTGGAATCTTGGATATTGTTTTCAGAAACATTCTGCATTTCAATCTTCAGATCGATTTGGAGCTGGATTTTGGCGATCACTCGTTGGTAATCGAGTTATATCGTTTCCTGTCCATATTTTCCGTTCGTATGGATATCAGTATCGGTATCATGTTAAACGAACAGGTAGGGTAAAGCTTCCCGAGAAAGGATTTTCAAGACATTTTACTTTCTTACTTGTTAGAAAGTAATTATTTTTCTTATTGATATCTTGAAGTATTCCTCAGAAGCTATATCATGTTCATCCAGTAGAAAAAACATCTCCTCGGAGATCCTTGAGCGTGGTATTCCCCTTTATAGTTATCGCCTTTCATTCATTGACATAATTTTTATTTTGCAACAAGAGTGTATTAGCATAAAGATATTCTAATTCTGCATTTTTCTGCTGAATTTGGGCGTTGTTTTGTGTTGTTCAGTCCGTGTTCTCTGTGATTTGATCTTGGATTGTTTTTGCGAGAGTAATCCTCTCGGTTATATTCAGATTTTTAGTGTTATATTTTTGATTCAATATGATTGCTTCGTCTCATACAGAGCCTCAGGTATTTAGTCAATTGTCTCTTTCCCTTACCAAAAAATTGAAGCCTGATAATAAGTTGTTTTTTTGTTCTCTAATTGCTTCGAGGATACTTATTTGATTTTCTCCAGTAAAAAAGTCTGCGAGGGATCCTGTCGCATTATTATCGAGGATAGAGGTCAGAAAGAGTTGATTCCAAACCCTATTTCTTTCTGTCTCAATATTTTTCTCTGTATTGATAATTCTATTTTCAAGTCCAGAGAGCGAGTTGTTTATATCTATAATTCTATTTAAGATTGCTCATATTGGTCCGGCAGAATTTGCAGCGGCCGTTAATGCTCTAGAAATTGGATTCCCACTTGCGATGAACCTTTGTTCTTGTGCTTCGAGCTCTATTTCTCCTGTTAGATATTGGGAAAGCATGTTATTGAAGCCCGTCTTGATTCCCGAATCTTGATAAGAGATATTTACTCCTAAACTCTGATTTCGCATTCAATCAAGCATCCTTTTCCCTGATGCAACAATTCCCGCTAATGAAGAGTTATCAAGTGGTGCTTTGTAAACAAGTGTATATAGTTCTCAGATTTTATCTGATACTGCTTTGAGTGCATTGAATCTGTTTTGTAGTAATTCTACATTTACAGTAACGCTGCTTCATCTATCTCTTAAGTGGTTTTTTGCTTGTTCTAGGAGATTGATCCTTTCTTGGAGTTTCTGTTCTCTCTCTGTAATTATATTTTTTCTCTCGTTTTCTTGAGTATAGATTGATTGTAAACCACTAAATAAGGTTGTTAGGTGAGAAGAAATATTATCAATTCTTCCTCACATTACTCTTGAGACTTGTGATGGTGTCTCAAAATCCTTGGTATTGAGCGCCTGAAGAATCTGCTCTTGATAGAATTTTTCCCTGCTTTCATCATTATATTTCGGTTTTTTTATTGTTTCTATTTGATCAGAAGTTGTTGCTTTATGTTTGATCTCAGATGAGATTGTTCTGTATTGGTAGAAGCGTTCTTCGTCGGTTCTATATCTTTTGGGTTTTAATAAAGAAAAAGAATTTGATCAGATTTTATTGAAGTATTTGTCACTAAGGTCCTGGTTGAAGTAATCTACCTGATTATATGATATCCCATGGCGTGTCGGCTCTCTGTAATTTCATTCTCTGTATGAAATCTGAGTTGGCGAGCTGTATTCTTTTAATCATTCATAAGTATATGCAGGTGTTTGTTTTTGAGTTAATGCCGCACTTCCGGCGATGTCAAAAATGGGTTGCCATGCTGATCTGTAGTCAAACCCGTTAGCGAATCTATATATTCACTGAGTCATTTTTTCTGAATCAACATTGAGAGGAGTAGCTCATCATCGAACTCTGTTTCAAAATTGTTGGAAACTTTCACAGTTTGCTCGGTCTCTAGAATTATTAGATTGTGGCTCACAGGTTCCTTCTCCGACTCGTTTGATATTTTCACAGGGGAATATTCTTCGACTAAGGCGGACTCAGAATAATCTTTTCGTACACTCTTCTCAAAACTTTGCATATGTCTTTTCCTTGCTGTATAATTCATATTCTGCTTTAGTGTTCATCATATTAAACCCCCTATTGGCCTCAGTCTGAGTAGAAAATATATCATAAGAGCCTCAAAAGCTTTTTGATTGTAGATTTGTTTTGTCAAGATTTGATTTTGCTGGATTGTCTGAATTATTAACGACTTCTGAATAATTTCAAATTTTTTTTAAGTTTCTAAATGTTCCTCTGTAGATTGAACTTTGTTCCGCAGAAATGAGGGATGTTGAATCTTTTCCGAAGTAGTAGAATCTGAAGATATCCATATATTCTGGAAACCAACGACGTTTGAATGGCATCCAGGCACTGCGAAGTTTTTCTTTTTTGTATAGGGTTGGAATGACAGCTTTCATCTCATATTTTTCGGTCAAAATCTTATTGTCGACCATTTTCTCTAATTTATCATTAATTCCCCTGATAATTCCATCTATTTCATTTGTTCATAGCGTAAGTTGGTCTTTGATCTGGAGTTTGTTTTGATGAGTATCAGCACCTCATGTCCATCTGTTTGATGCTTCTATATTATCCGCTATTGCTCTCTGTAAAGGTACACTCAAACTTGAGGAATATTCTTGAAGATGTCCATCAATTTTTTTCTTCAGCATCTTAGTTGGTGTTTTAGCTTCAGAACTATTAGAAAAAGAACCTGAAATTGCAGTTTTATCTCCTAAATCCTTCAATGCATCTCCTAGGTCATTTACCATTTCCTTTACCTTCTGTCCGTCATTCTTTTGGAAGAAATCAAAAAGCAGATTGGTGTAACGATTGTACATCAAATCTTCAGCAAAGGCTAATCTATTTTTGTATAACTGATAATTTTCTTCCAAAAAGTTACTCTGCAGTGCGACAAAATCATCATATCGAACTTTCTTATCTGCAAATTTACTTGGATCTGTATCATAGTTTTTTAATTTTTGGAAGAAGCGTTTATAAGCATCAGCGTCAGATTTAAAATTAATTACTCAATGCCATATCTCTGCTTGTCCATTTTGTTTGGCTTGAGTAAAATATCATTCTCATTCGTTCCAAAGATATTTTTGATCTAGAAAATCTACATAAGGATAAATTGATGGGAAAACATAATCAGAATATTTCACTACAGGAAATGGTATTTCTCAGATCATTACCAGTCCAATAAGCTGAGAACTTTTCTCTTTTTCTCATTCAAAGTAAAGGTTTTCCAAGAGTTTTGTAATCTCGGGAGCTGAATACTCTTGAGTGTTAATCTTAAGTACTAATGCTTTGCTTTGATCATATTTCTTTTGAATATACTCTGTAGTATACCACTTAAGCTCATTTTCAATTTTAGGATAAACACGCTCATCAACAAGCACTGCTACTAGATTTGAATAAGTATTTTTGGATTCTCCACTTGCATATACACTTCCTCGTTGGATATATCCCAGATATGATAAGACCTGTGAAACTACATAACAAAAAAGAATAGCAATTGAGAGTATTTTTTTTGAGAACATAGGATCTTGATATACTAAAAAACGAATATAAAAGATATACGATAATTAGAGCAAAAATAAAGACAAAATCTGATTTTAGTACCTTTTTCAGGTTGCTATTTTTTTGTTCTATGATCTCATACTTGACACTTATTTTATCTGGTATTTTAAAACAATTGATTTTCATTTTCCAAACACTATACTACTGATTGTTTTTGTATCATATCTTATTCAAATGATCTTCTGAAATGAGGCACAAAGAACATATATCAGGCAGTTTTTTGACCGTAATCTTTCTTCAAAAAATCCGCTTTTTATACTTTTGATAGGACAAAAAGGACTCTGAAAAACTAGTTTTATAGAGTCTTTTTCTGATGAAATACTAGGAGTATACAAGAGAAGCGATTTTTTATATATTAGAGATTGTTCTGAGGAACTAGAAAAAACTCATACTATCCAAATTGAAACACCAACAACCCAAAAAACAATTCAACTAGCTAATTGAGAAATATATGAAAATAGAGGAGTCAGGGAAATTAATTCGCGATTACAACAGTCATCGATTAGTGGGAAAAAGATCCTATTCATCGAAAACCTAGAAAGGATGAGTACATCAGCAATGAATGCCTTTCTAAAAACCTGTGAAGAACCTCTTTCTCAAAGATTTATTTTCGCTACAATTAGCTCTGAAAGCGGAGTATTGCCAACAATTGTTTCTAGGGCCTTGCTTGTCCATTTCAATCTCCTTGACGAGCAAGCTATGAGAGCTTTTTTAAAAGGTAAAAATCCAGATATCTCAGATGAGAAGCTTGAAATTGTCTTACATATGAGTTGAGGAAAACCTTGAATTGCGTTGGAAATCATAAAGAAGATGAATCAGGATAGCGAAATTGAGAAGACACTGATGCAGGGATTTAAAGTAATAACAGAGAAAAAATCACATCTTATGCAAATTGATATTCTAAAAAAGATAAAAGAAATCTGACTTTTAGAGCCATTTATAAATACTATTATTGATCATTTTACAAATGTTTGAGATAGTAGTCTTGCTCAAAAATGGGTCAATCTAAAAAAGTTTCAAGCAGCTAATATTTCAGAGGAAAACAGTCGGTGGTATACTGTTTTAGGATAATTTTACAATAAATGTCTACTTATGTCTACATATCTTTGACAAAATTTTTTAAAAGATAGTGCTATTAGAAGTTATATCTGAGAAAATATTGCGAAATTCTATAAGCTTGCAAACGCTGAAGCGCTTATTGAAATTGGTCCATGAAAAGGTGCGATAACAAAGAAAATAAAAGATATTTCTGAGAATTTTTTTGTTATTGAAAAGGACTTAACAATGGAGGAGCATCTTCTGGCAATAGGATTAAATTATGATCAAATTATCTTTCAAGATATTCTTCAAGTTGATTTTCAGACAATCCTTTCTAAGATTAATAAAAATCAGAATTCTACACTAGTTGTTGGAAATCTTCCGTATTATATTACTTCTCCAATTTTTAGACTGCTTTTTACGAATCATGAAAAAGGCTTTTTATGAGGAATTTTTATGATTCAGGATGAAGTTGGATTAAAAATTATCTCTTCAGCAACAAAAAAATCATATCTTTGGCGATTATTAAACTGGTGATATAGTATTGAATATCTTAAAATGGTCCCACCAAAAGCATTTTCTCCAGCTCCAAAGGTTAAGAGTTGTCTAGTAAAGTTTATAAAAAAAACTCAACATGAAGACTGCAATTTTAAAGATTTAGAAAAATTCCTAAACTTATACGCTCCATATAGCAGAAAAACGCTTGGAAGGATTAGTAAAATTGTTCAAAAAAATGAGGAATCTGAAGCTTTCTCTATCCCAGAGGAGTTATTAAGCAAAAGATTAGAAGGATTGTCTCGAGAAGATATTAAAAAGATTATCAAAAAATCTGACTCATAATTTCTTTTAATTCCTTTCTTTGAGAAGCAAAAAGAGGATTATGTAATCGGTCATGGAAGTATTCATTACAGAAATGTGCTATATGTCCAAGCCCCTTTCTCTCAACAATAACATAACTTTCTATTGCCCCTTCCTTTAATATAAATATTTTTTCTTTATAGAGTCTCTCTATTCATTTAATGATTGCCTTATATTTCTTCGGACTAAAGGAAAGAATAGTTTTTACTAGTCTATTGTAATAATCACTATACTTCTTTTCTTTTGTTTTAGGTGAATGTTTGAGATTTTGATTGGCGAGTTGATAAAATTTATTTAGTTCTGCAGTTGAAAAAAATCAATAATCGACTGTATTATCCCAATCTCAGATAAAATAATTTTTAATATTAAACTTATTGAGAAATTTTCTCCAAGCATGCAAAGATCATTTCCCATTAATATTAATCACCTCATAATCTGAAATTTTAGATTTCCATTCAGGAAGTGTCTTTAGATAGTTAAGATAAAAGCTAAAAAAATAGGCATCAGTATCTCCTTCTACAAGGATGATTTTATTAACGAAAAAGATTTTTGAAAGATTTTCAAACTTCAGCATATGAATCAATGTGGCATCATCATAATCAACCTGAATCTTTGGTGAAATAATCTGAGATTCGCTTTGCTCATTTCTATAAACTCTATATACATTAGTAATATTCCCCTCATTGATAAAGAGCCCAGAATTTGTAGAGAAAATAAATTGACAGTTGATATTTTGACTTACATGCTCAAATACCTGGGCAATTTCTTTCTGAATTTGAGGGTGAAGGTGCAATTCTGGCTCATTAATTATTAAGAATCCCTCTTTTAAGTCATTACCATACATCGCAAAAATAATCGTAAGTAGTGATCTCTCTCAGCTACTGAGTTCGTCAAAGTAGACAATTCTTTCTTGATTGTCTATAAGATGGATGTTTAACATTCAATTTACATAGTCAATGTATAGCTTCTTTCATAAATATTTGTCTATAATATAGCTTAAACTTGTATAAAATTCTGATTTTTCTAATTCATCTTGTATTAGTTCAGAATGTGACTGGTTAGGGGAGAGGAGTTGGGATTGAGAAAAATTCTCAACAATGCTCCATAGTTTTCAGATACAAGTAGCATATCATACTAGGCTATTTCTTGTATAATTAATATCGTTAATAATATCATGGGGATTAACAAAATTGCTAAATTCAAATTGGCTTCTTTCTGTATTTAAAATAGCAAAAGTTTTTTTAAGAAAATATCGCTTTCTCTCCTCAGGTTGCTTTTCAAATTCATTAAAAATTGTAATAATGATCTGGAGGAGTTTTTGATATTGAATACACTGCAAAATAAAAATCTGATACTCTTCAAGTCCTCTTTCATCAATAATAAATTGTTGTTCTTTTTCATCAAAACTGGCCTTAATCCTCAAATTAGAAGACTTTTCCATAAGCGTTTCAAGCTTATATTGCGGGAAAGAAATGTTTAATTTACTATATTTACTGATAATATCATTAATTTTCCCTGTATATTTACAGACAAAACCTATATTCTCATAATCATTTACTCAAAGCTCAAGCAAAATCTCAAAGTCCGAAGGTTTATTTGGTGTAGCATAGTTTGTATGTAGTTTTTTTGTTAGATTTTTTTCTGCTTGAATAGCTTTCCTCATTGGAATTTCTGGATTTTGAGAAAATTCTCTCGAATAGTGGTAGTCTTTAATAAGAGTAGAAAAGAATTCTTCCAAAATAGTTACGAAGTTACTCTTACCAGAAGCATTATTCCCAATTAAAATTCTGAGACCTTCATATCATCCGTTTGAAAAAAATGAAATTTTTTCCATATTCTCAAAATCTTCCTTGTAAGGGAAACTCAAGAGATTTGAAATTTTAATTTCCTTAATGTGCATGGGATTTGCTACAAATAAAAAATCTATCAAAGTATAGTCAGAAAAAATATTTTTTCAACATTATCACGAAATATAAGCGAGGAAAATCTGATTTTTATCTTTTTTTACTATATTTAGTATTGACTTTAATAAACTTTTATATATATTCAAGGCTCAAAAAAACAAAAAATGTATGAAAATTAAAAAAAACCAAAGTTCTACTAAGCAAAAAAAGGAAAAGATAAGCGATATTGAGCTTAATAAAAACCTTTATCCAAAAGATAAAAATCAGATTTTGTCTGAGTCTAAACCAGAAGGCAACTATTCACCTGACAAGGATGAAAAAGTTGGGATATTCTTTGATATATCCATTGATAAAATTGGAAGGATTTGTATCCATCTCTCTTTACCTTCTCGAAAAGAAACTTGATAGTAGAACTGTTTTCTAACAAACAAAATCCCTAGAATCCCAGATGGGAAAGCGATGATATGAGTATGAAAACGGGAAACTAGGGATTATACTCTCTAAGAATATTTAGAGAGTTTTTTATTTATGCTAAAATATCTCCAATTTTTTCATCTAAAAATTTCTGTAACTGAGGTAATCATTCAAAATTTGGATAATGCTCTAGTAGCCAATGAGCTCCTTGTTGAACTTTCTCCAAAAAATTTAAATCCGATAAAACATCAAATGGAATATCACTAAGTCAAGACTGCATCGTCCCTAAAATCTCGCCAGATCAACGATTTTGAAGATCTAGCTCAGCAAGTTTGAAACCATCTGTAGTTTCCTCCATAGCTCTTAGCCTTTCATAACTTTCTCAACTTTTTTTTGGAGTTTCTAGGAAACAATAAGATTGAAGATCTGATCTTCCAATTCTTCCCCTTAATTGATGAAGTTGTGCAAGTCAGAATCTTTCGGCATTTTTTATAATCATTACCGTTGCCTCTGGCACATCTACTCAAACCTCAATAACTGTTGTAGAAACGAGCATTACTAGTTTTCATGACTTAAAATCTGACATTACTTGATCTTTATCTTTAGGTTTCATTTTCCCATGAAGGAGTCAGATTTTCCCAGATAATTCTGGGTAGAGTCCTTGCATTTCCTCATAACTTGATAAAGCAGACTGTACCTCATCTAATGTTTCACTCTCTTCAATAAGTGGAGTAACAACAAAGACTTTCTGGCCTTTGTGGACTTTATCAACAATCCATGGTTTCAGTTTTAGAAACTCGCTATTACTAATAATTTTTGTCTCAATAGGTTTTCTCCCTTGAGGTAATTCATTGATAATGCTCACATCAAATTCTCCAAAAAATGCGATCGCCATTGATCTTGGGATGGGAGTAGCGCTCATTTGCAAAATATGTGGAGATCAGAATTGCTTAAAAAAGGCTCTTTGCTTTACTCAAAACTTATGTTGTTCATCAATTACAACATACTGCAAATTATGAAATTTAATTCCTTCTTGCAATAAAGCATGAGTTCAGATGATCACATCAATTTTTCAGGCTTCTAGATCAGATTTTATTTTTTCTTTTTGTGTTTTTGTTAGAGAGCCGGTAATACATTCAACCCTGAGTCAGAGTGGCAGCAAAAACTTCGCAATTGTTCTGTAGTGCTGTTGAGCCAAAACCTCAAGAGGCGCTAAAAATGCTGTTTGCCCGTTAAAAATTTGCTTAATATAATAAGCTCACAGCGTAGCAACGATCGTTTTCCCACTTCAAACATCTCACTGAAGAAGTCTTAACATCGGTTTTCAAGAGTGAAAATCATCAATAATCTGTTTTACAACCTTTTTCTGTGCGGTCGTAAGTTCAAAGGGGAGACGAGTTAAAAGTTCTTTTAAAACTTCCCACTGCTGTGATTGACTGATTTGTTTGGTTTGGCTTTGATATTGACGTCTATTCATAAGAGAAAAAATCTGAATTCTCAGCAATCTGTCAAAGAATACTCTATGAATTGCTTGATTTTTTAATTGATGATTCTGAGGATAGTGGATATTCTGAATCGTATCTATTACATTTAAGAGATTAAACTCTTTTAGAAATCTGTCTGGGAGATATTCAGAAAAACATAAGGGAACTTGGTTTAGATTTTCTCGAATTTTTTTAGCGAACCATCATGGTTTTATTCAATTCAGTTCGGAATAAACTGGGAAGATCCTTCCTGAATTATAGAGCTGACTGACTTCTCAGCTCTCTGAACTTGGAACGATATCTGGATGCGAGAAAGTGATTTTCCCATATTTAAAATTTGGCTTACCAACAATAATATACCACTTTCATTCTTCAATTTTACTCGCTAAATACCCAGAATTAAAAATCGAGATCGCTCAAAGAGCTCAGTTTTCATCCTCAAATTTAATATCATAAATTGTTCTTCCGCCTCTTCTAAAGACCTTTTTTTCTATAATTTTCCCCTTTGTGGCTGCTGTTCCTTTTTCGTTAATTTGGAGATTGTTGAGAGGTTGAATGCTCGCCCTATCTTCATAGGTTCTTGGAAAATAATTAAAAAAATCTTTAATGTTTTTTATCCCATGAGATGATAGAAGATTAATATATTGAGGAGTAGTTTTAAGAAGCGCTTTTAGTTCAGTCATAGTTTTTTTTGACAAAGTGAAAATTAAATGCATTATGCGGAAATTTATTCAAAAAGCAAGATCAGATTTTTTTTCTTTTTTTATAAAGAAAACTTATCATAATCTCTTGATTTTTGTTTTTGAATCTTTACTGTATTATTGTCTATGTATTTAGACCTTTTATCTAAAGAATGAAGATAAAAATGAAAGCAACAGTTAATGAATATGTAGGAATTTAGTTTGTTATAATTCCTAGTAAAAAAGAGGGGATAGTATTCTCTCTTTTTTTGTTAAATGCTCGCTTTTAATAGGTTTTTTTATGTTGAAATTGTTTTCTAGTTCCTTATAGTTAAGAAACTTTAGTCATATGACCACTAGATAATAAATGAAAAAAACACCACAAAAAAAAGCAAAAACCTCATCTCTATGATGGAAATGGTTTCAGTATGGATTACTCTTCATTATTATAATAACTTTAGGATTAAGATTTTTGCAGTCAAATAGCTCGCTTACACTCTCTAGTACGTGAACAGGAACAATAGAAGCTATACAAGAAACAAAACAGCTTCCCTTAAGTGAATGGATGGTAAATTACCAAAGCTGAAGTTTCTCAAAAATAGAACTTATCAATGATCAGGAATTGAAGGGATTCTCATTTATTGAATCTTGAACTCAGAACTTGCTCTTTTGAAATCAGGTAACGATTGAAAACTACAATCTCCTTACTACAACAAAACCAGTTTCAACCTCGCTTACAGAGCTTGGAATTAGCGTAACAGGAGATAATACAGTGCTTGTGACCTATAAGTGAGAAAGTCTTTTGTCTAAGCTGATTGCACAAGTTGGATATATTATTATTTTCATCATCATTCTTTATGTGGGAATGAGATTTATCATGCCTAAGGGATGAAATAATCTCTTCTGAGTAAAAGTTTGAAAAGAAAACAAAAAATCTGAAAGTAAAACGACTTTCAGCGATATTGCAGGGATGGATGAAGTAAAAAATGAACTGATCGAAATTGTAGATTACCTCAAAAATCCTAAAAAATATGAGAAATTAGGTGTAAGACCTCCAAAATGAGTCTTGCTCTATGGTGCTCCAGGAGGAGGGAAAACGCTTCTTGCAAGAGCAGTAGCTGGAGAAGCTGATGTCGCATTCTTCTCAACAGCTGGATCTGAATTTATGGAAATGCTTGTTTGACTAGGAGCTGCAAAAGTGAGAAAACTGTTTGAGCAAGCAAAAGCTGCGGGTAAAGCGATTATCTTTATTGATGAAATCGACGCAATAGGAAAGAGGAGAGGATCTTGATATACTTGAGGACATCAGGAACAGGAACAAACTCTTAATCAAATCCTAACTGAAATGGATGGATTTGATCAATCTACAAACATTATTGTCATTGCTGCGACCAATAGACCTGATACTCTAGATCCGGCACTTCTAAGAGCAGGAAGATTTGATAGGAAAGTCCTTGTATCTGCTCCTACATATGAGGAGAGAATTCAGATTTTCAACTATTATCTCAAGAATAAAAAGCTTGATCAAAAAGTTAAAATTGATTCTTTAGCAAGGAGAACAAGTGGACTTGTTGGAGCTGATATTGAAAATATAGTAAACGAAGCAACTCTGCAAGTAGCAAAAGATAATAGAGAAATATTAACAATTCAAGATTTTGAGTATGCGCTTGAAAAAGTAATTATGTGACCTGAAAAAAAAGTGAAATCTACAAAAGAAAAAGAAAAAAAGCTGGTTGCATATCATGAATTAGGACATGCAGTGACCGGACATTTGCTTGAGAACGCTGATCCTGTTGAAAAAATTTCAATTGTGCGTAGAGGACAAGCATTATGAGTCACCTGGACAACTCCGGAGGAAGATAAAAACCTTTATTCAAAGGCAAAATTCCTTGATGAACTCGTGACTTTACTCTGAGGAAGAGCTGCAGAAGAGGTTTTCTTTGGAAAAGACGAGATTACAACTGGTGCCTCAAATGACTTTCAGAGAGCGACTGCTATTGTAAAAAATATGATCTTAAGATATGGGATGGATGAAGATTTTGGGCCGATCAATTATTTAAAAGACTCAGAAGAGCAAGCCTTCACAAATCCTTATAGTGAAAAGATGGCAGAACTCCTTGACAAAAAGATTAAGAGTTATCTAGAGAACGCTTATACAAAGGCAAAAACAATTCTGATTGAAAATAAAGATCTCATAGAAAAAATGTGTAAAATATTGCTTGAAAAAGAATATCTTTCTAGTGAAGAATTCGTTCAAATGATGAATGGAGATATTACCGCAGAATTGCCAAATACAAACAAAAAAACCAAGAAAGAAAAAACTGAATAATACTATCAAATAGATATTTACTGATTATACCAACATAATGGAACTCTATGTCTTAGATTATTTTATGAACAAGAATTTTAAAGTTCTTAATTGCCCTGATGAAATTAAGACTCAACTTAGACATTGAGATAAGATTGTCTACATCTGTGAGGAAAAGTGAGTTCAAAAAAGCTCTATTTGATTGGTGATTTGATATCCAATTAAAGCAAGCAGAACTGTTGAATTTGAAAGAGCATTTTCTGAAGAAGAAACTAGAGAGTTTTTAGAGCAACAAGATATTGCTCACAAAGTCTTCCCTAGCTTCAAACAGAAGTTTAAAGCTAGATTTGAATGATCAAAACCAATCACTGCAAGATATAATCCCATAGGTGATCAGATTTATTTCTATTTTTATTCTGAGGAAAGATATGTGTTTTGAGATTTTGTAAAAGAACTTAGATCAGAAATCTGAAAAAATCTATTTCTTTTTCAAATCTGAGCAAGAGATATGATGAGACTTGATCCTGCAGCTAAAGATTATGCAGTAGGTTCTGATTGTGGTATGCTTACTGCATGCCAAAGTCTCAATCCATTACCGAGCGTAGAAGTTGAGTGTATTGGACTACAAGGAGTAGATGGTAGGGATATGGAAAGATTAAAGGGAAGATGCTGAAAATTAAAATGTAGTCTGATGTATGAACTAGAAATCTATCAAGAAGAAGTAAAAAATTTCCCAACAAAATGATCAACAATAAAATGCCCATGATCAAATGAAAATTGAATTGTTAGTTCATATAATATCATGACGAGAGAAGTTATCCTAAAAACTCCAGAAGGAGCTATTCTAAGAGTGCCTCTTTCAGCCTTAGAATCAACCAATTCATAAAGTAAAAATCTGTTTTATTCTTTTTGTTTACGGAATGTCTAAATTATTAGCTTATGCTTGGATTGCTCTAACAGTAGCAATGATCGTAATTCCTCTTGGATTATTATTATGGCGAGCCAGCAGACGCTTTCTCTGATTTATAAAAACTAAAGCACAAGTAGCTAAAGAAAATAAAGAAATGCAAGAGATTAAAGAAGAACTACAGGAACAAGAAAACGAATTCATCTCAAATAACTACTCAACAGAAGTAGAAGAGACAAAAGATACTCCTCAAGAAGATCTTGAAACTAAAGAAGAAAATACTGAGCCTAAGAGCTCGACAGAGGACAAAGAAAAGAATAAAAAGAAGCTTGAAACAATCCTGATTGAAGCAAATATTCTTAAAAATAGTGGGAAGTTTGAACAATATGAGAAAAAGCTGATTGAAGGATTGGCCATTGATGATGAGTCTCTTGAAATTCTAAAGCCACTTTCTGAGTTATATTTCACTTTAGGGAATTATAAAAAAGCTCTTTCTCTGCTAAAAAAAGTATCAGAAAAGGATCCGAATGATCATAAAGCAATTTGGCAAATATGAGAGATTTATTTTATGGCAGGATATAACCAAACAGCTGAACTTCTTGTAGAAAAAGCTATTAATCTAAAGAATGATAACCCAAAATACTATCTGACAATGGTTGAGATATTCTATAATACTGATAGAAGCTCAGAGGCACTTGCATATATGGAAAAGATTGTGAAACTTAGGCCTACAAACCCAAAATATTTGCTGGCAACAGCAGAGCTGTATGAGCAAATTGGGGATCTTGATAATGCAAAGAAGTTCTATTTCAATACTCTAGAATATGAGCCAGCAAATGAAAAGGCAAAAAATAAGATCAGAGAACTCAGTAGGGAAAATTAATTTTTAGCTTATTCAATTTTTTACTTGTTTAATTTGTTTAATTATGTTTGAAGAAACGGGAGAAGATTTAGAAATTCTTGATAAATGTTTAAGAAAAATGCTGAAGAAAGATAGGTACTTATTAGAAAGAAATGTCCATGAACAGACTTTGAGTAGTAGGCTTGCTTGTTATTTAGCTCAATATTATGAAAAAGGAAGATGATGAAATTATAATGTTGATTGTGAGTATAATCGTAATTTTAATAACCCAAAAATATTAGAAAATATTTCAAATACAAATGGAGTCAGACCAGATATTATTATACATAAGAGATGAAGTAATGATGACAATTTGTTGGTAATTGAAATAAAAAAAGATTCAAATGCTGAAGCTTGATCATGAAGTGATGATGAAAAATTGAAGTGATTTACATCTTCTGATGATGTATATCGTTACACTTATTGAGTTTATTTAATATTTGATACTGAAGGCTTAAAGGGATATAAAATATATCAAGAAGGAGAGAGAAAATACTCTTGGGAAAGACAAAATCAATAAAACCTCTTATATCATAATTGATAATAATTTTGTGCGATATCGAGTCATGAGAAAATAATTTTTGTTAAAAACCTGTAAAAAAGTTAAAAGAAATACCAAAGATGAACTAAAGTTTTCCTTGATTTTAGTTCATTTTTTATTATTATAAATTTTAGTTATTTATCTTTCAATCGTATCCCCCAATGCCTGAAAATATCAATCTTCCTCCACATAATATAGAAGCTGAAAAGTTAGTTATTAGTTGAGCTCTCCTTGATAGCGAAGTAATGTGGCTTTATGATTCAGATAAACTAGGTTATAAAGATTTCTATCAAAAAGAACATAGCTACATTTACGAAGCGATACAGCAACTTCGAATGGCGAGAAAAACCATCGATGTCGTAACGGTTTCTGATCAGCTTTCTAAAAATTGAAATCTAGATGTAATTGGAGGAGTGGATTACCTTTATGATCTTTCTTCTTTTCTTTTCTCTACACAACCTTGTTCTGAGTATAGTAAAATTGTAAGAGAAAAATCACTCCTCAGGCAGGTTTTAAAGGTTTGTCAGTGAATCAGTGGTGAAGTCTATGAACAGAAAGACACACTTCAGATTTTTGATGCTATTGAAAAGAAAATTTTTGATCTCACTCAAAATCAAGTAGGGGAGAGCATTATTGCAATCTGAGACATCTTGGAAAAGAGGGTGATGGAGTATATTGAATATGCAGATAATCCAGAAAAGCTGAACGAATCGAAAGTATTCTCTGGGTATGAAGGTATAGATAAGATGTTGACTTGATTTAAGCCTGGAGAATTGATTATTCTTGCGGCTAGACCGAGTATGGGAAAAACAGCTTTTGCATTAAATGTACTTAATAATGTCGCACTAAAACAGCAGAAGACCGTTGTTTTCATCTCGCTTGAAATGAGCTCAGAATCAATTGTTGATAGAATTCTCTCAGAAGTTGCTGGAGTTCCTATGTATAAACTTAATGGTTCAGAACAGATGAATGAAGAAGATTTCTCAAAAATCTGAGAAGCAAATAGCACACTCTGAGTTGCAAAAATATTTATTGACGATAGAGGAGCATTAACAGTTCCAGAACTTAAGTCAAAACTGAGAAAACTAAAAATTGAAAAAGGCTGACTCGATATTGTGATTATTGATTACCTTCAGCTTATGCATGGGACAAGTTATGCGGGAAATAGAGTTCAAGAGATTTCAGATATTTCTAGAAGTCTCAAGGAACTAGCAAGAGAATTAGAAGTTCCAATTATGGCACTTTCTCAGCTTTCTCGTGCTGTAGAACAAAGAGTTGATAAAAAGCCTCAGCTCTCAGATTTGAGAGAATCAGGAGCGATTGAGCAGGATGCAGATGCAGTTCTTATGCTACATAGAGAAGATTATTACGATCCAGATACGGATAAAAAAGGAGCCACAGATGTCTGTATCAGAAAAAATAGAAATGGTGCAGTTGGTGAGGTTGAGCTTCATTTTCAAAAAGAAATCATGAGATTCACCGAAAAACCAGGAGCTGTTCGTGATGCGAGCTATTAAAATCAATAAAACGCTAAAAAAATCTGATTCATTAGGTGAAATCAGGTTTTTTATTATTATAAAATAACAAACATGATAAAGAAAATTTAAAGAGTCAATAATCTTACTTAAAAGAATAACAAAAAGTGCAAACTAATGATTAGAGGAAAATTAGATTTTATCCTTGTTTTTTATAAAAATAAAGCTATGCTCATTAACGTAAAACAAAATGAAAAAAGAAATAAAAAAACTGACTAAATTTAATGCGTTATTAGATTTTAGTTAGTACTTCAACCGAGTAGTTTACCCAAATGAAAGTTGAAATAACGACTTAGAACCGATTTTGTTAAATTGTTGTCTGCAGAAGGTATAAGGCTCTCTACTCTTGGCAGTATGTATTGCTGAGACTAAAAAGCCTTCTGTATTCTAAGGGCTTGCTATCGGTTCTGAGTCTCATCTGAGACCAGAAGTATCCTTCTAGGTCTTTTTTTATACTTGAATTTTTTGGAGAATATCATACAATAAAAAATCAGATTTTTTATTCTTTTTATTTTCTATTCTTCCTATGGCAAACACTCCTAATCCATGATCTGAAAAGGCTCAAGAAGTGATCAAAGAAAATAGCAACTCACTCCTTGATCTAGTGAAAAATACACCAAATACCCAGGAAGCAACGACACAAACACTTGCTCCAAACCAGATCAGTCCCGCGCTTGAAAAATTTGAAAATAATCTTATCAAAAAAAGAGAGCCTCAAATCTAGTATTTATTATTTATACACAAACATATGGAAAAACTCATCTGAATTATTAGACAAAAAACCTGAATGGAAACCTGAGTAATCTCAAATATCATTCAGCTTTTAGATGAATGAAATACTATCCCTTTTATTGCTCGTTATCGTAAAGAGATGACAAAAGGAGCTACAGACGAGCAACTTCGTGATTTTTTTGAACTCTATAGTTATACTAAAAATCTCGAAGCAAGAAAAGAGGATATCCTTCGTCTTATAGATGAGAAAGGACTTTTAACATCAGAACTTAAACAGCAAATTCTTGAAGCTGAGACGCTTGCAAGGCTTGAGGATCTCTATAGACCATTTAAGGAGAAGAAAAATACAAAAGCCACAATTGCAAAGGCAAAAGGACTTGAGCCATTAGCCAAGATCCTTGCAAAGGCGCAACTCTCAAAGGATGAATTTGAAGCAGAGGCAGAGAAATATATTAAAGATACTGGAGATGAGAAAACCTCAGTAAAGTCAGTTCAGGAAGCAATTCAATGAGCAAAAGATATCGTTGCGGAGGGGGTCTCTGATCATGCTGATTTGAGAGCCAAGATTAAGGAATTTGAAGAGCTTAACGCGATACTTTTTACTAAAGCGACAAAAACATTTGAGGAGAACTGAGTTTACAAAATCTATAAAGAATATCAAAAAAAACTCTCAGAAATCCCTTCATATGCTTACTTAGCAGTAAATAGAGCAGAAAAAGAAAAACAACTCTCAATCAAATTGCAATTTTCAGCAGAAAAAATATCAGAATTTTCATCTCATTTTTTTATTCCCAAAAATCGAAACTCAAGCCTAGAATACCTCAAAGAAGCAATAGATGACGGACTAGAAAGACTCTTACTACCTTCAATCGAAAGAGAGCTTAGAGCAGATAAAAAGAGACGATCTGATGAATCGGCGATCAAAGTCTTCTGAGACAACCTAAAAAATCTTCTTCTAACGCCTCCAGTAAAAGGACTGACAGTTCTTGGATTTGATCCAGCATTTAGAACGGGATGTAAACTTGCAGTTGTAGATCAAACGGGAAAATTTCTCGCAAAAGAAGTAATTTATCCAACCGAACCTCAGAAGAAAATTGCTGAAGCTGAAAAAACACTATTAGAATTAGTAAAAAAATTCTGAATTCAACTTATTGTAATTGGAAACTGAACCGCAAGTAGAGAATCAGAGAAAGTAGTTGCAGATTTTATCAAAAAGAATAATCTAAAAACCCAATACATCATTACTTCAGAAGCAGGAGCTTCAGTATATTCTGCTTCTAAATTAGCTCAAGATGAGTATCCAGATCTTGATGTAACAATTAGAGGTGCAATCAGTATTGCTCATAGAGTCCAGGATCCATTAGCTGAACTCACAAAAATAGATCCTAAAGCTATTGGAGTAGGGCAGTATCAGCATGATGTTGATCAAAAGTTTCTCAAAGAAAAACTAGAAGAAAAGGTCGAAGACGTCGTAAATGCAGTTGGTGTAGATGTAAATACCGCAAGTTATACACTTTTGCAGTATATCGCTGGACTTTCAACAACGGTTGCGAAAAATCTTGTTGCTTATAGAGATGAGAATTGACTTTTTGAAGATAAAAAACAAATTAAGAAAGTAAAGGGACTCTGACCAAAGGCATATGAACAGGCGATCTGATTCCTTAGAATCAAATGAGGTAAAGAAATCCTTGATAGTACGGGGATCCATCCAGATAATCATAAACAAACCTACGCATTCCTAGAAGAAATGCTTGGAATGAAAAAGAAAAATCTGACTTTACCAATACAAGATTTGCCCCAATATTCAGAAAATGATATAGAAAACTTTGCACAGAAATATGAACTTTGATATGAAACAATGCAAGATATTCTCAAGGAACTCCAAAGACCATGACTCGACCCAAGAGAAGAGATTGAAGCTCCTTGCTTCAAGTCTGATATTTTAGATATCAAAGATGTAGAAATCTGAATGAAGTTGCAAGGAGTAGTGAGAAATGTGACAGATTTTTGAGCCTTTGTAGATGTTGGTTTGCATAATGATGGTCTCGTGCACAAATCCCAGCTTGCGAATTACTTTGTACAAAATCCAAATGATGTAGTGAAAGTAGGACAGCAAGTAGAAGTAAGAGTCCTTGATATTGATAGAGAAAGAGAAAAGCTCTCCCTCTCTATGAAAGATGAGTCTGTACAAGCTAATCAACCTAGAAAATATTCTAATCCAAAGCCACAGAAACAAAAAGAGATAAAAAATCAGAATTTTTGAACCTCTTTATCAGGGAATATTAACTTTTCTTAATTTATCTGTTCTCATCTCAATGAAAAAAATACTCTTATTAACGGTTCACCCAGATGAAAACTCACTTTCTCATCAATTTGCAAATATCGCACTTGATGAATTAAAAAACAAATATGATGTTGAACAAATCAATCTTTACCAAGATAAAGAAGGGGATTTCTGATATTTAACATTCTGCTCAGATAAAATCCCGACGAATGATCCAGAACTCAGGGCTTGGCGAGAGGGGAAAGTCAAAGAAACAGATAAATTTGTAGTCTTTTTCCCTATTTGGTTCAATGATGCTCCATCAAAGTTCAAAAGCTGGTATGAGAACGTGTTTACAGCAAAATTCGCTTATCGTTATACAAAAAAAGGGCCAGAGCCACTATTAAAAGGGAAAAAGTTTGAATTTATAGCTACTTGTGATGGACCTGGTTTTCTCTATAGACGATTACCAACTCCAATCAGAGTTTCTCGATGGATCAGATTTTACCTCCCTGGTATCAAACTTGATAAAGTAACTATCTTTGACCACATTCGTAAAAGAAGAAAACAGAAAAAATTGATGGACAATCTTTTTGATCAAGTGAGAAGAGTTGTTGGAAAGATATAAAATAGAATTGAATATAAAATAGAATTGAATGGTAGTATATAATATTGTTTTAACTCAGTTTTATTTTTGTTTCTTAGATATCATGAGTAAAATAAGGTGATTACTGGTAATCCTGTTTTCTATTCTCCTTGTCGGATGTTCACACACTAGAGGACCGATTGAATGTCCTGCTCCTTTTCCTTCTCCAGAAAAAATATACACTCGTGAGGAGAAAATGAGAGCCTTTTGAGAATTTCCGTATTTTTATTGGGCTTTCAAAGATTGTGAAAAAGAAAAACTCTGTAAATATAAGGATTGTTCAAAAATAGAAAATGCAGAGCATGTCTGTGATAACGGGAGAGAATTCTGACATCACTTCCTGAATTACCTAGAAGAAAAGGATATGCGTCTAGATTATGGAGAGTCTATTTACGTTGATATGGGAGATTATAGTGAGTTGCTTTCTGGAGCAAAAGTTGAAATTAGAGTACTTAGCGGAATTGTTGAGATAAACACTGAAGCTCTCTATACGACTAAAAGTAATAGTAATTGTGCTTGACCTACGACGAGACCTCTAGATGTCGATCTTTTCTCTGGAGCTGTCTTACCACCAAGAGAGACCCAATATATTTTGAAATCTTGAGAGAAAATGACACTATCAGATAATGATGTTATCTTTTATACAGGGCTCAAAGAAGAGGCTACTTATTGAGGTTATCATTTCAAAATTACTCCTTTAGCAAAAGAAAATAGGATTGCTTATAAATTTATTATTCCGAAAGATGAATAGAGAATATAAGAGAAAGCTGGAACAAACCAGCTTTTTTATAACATTTCAGAAGAAATCTCACTCATCTTAGCTCCTCGCAATTCGCTCATCTTTTCAAGAACAGTTCATACCTTATATCTAGGATCTTGTTGGCTCGCATAATACCACTTTTGTGGCTCAACAAAGAAGATATCACTTAGATTCTTGAAATCTTGAAAAATCTCCGATCCAGTCGCAATAATAATACCAGGCAAAGACTGCTTTATCCTTCGTCGATTGGTCTGCTTTCTCACTAGAGTATCTAAACTATTAAGCAGTAAAGCCTCTTTATCTGCCTGAAGATAGTTCTCACGAGTCCAAAGATCAGGAAAGACAACTAAAATCTGACTATTTTCAGCGACTATTTGTTGTTTCCCAACGGAAACCTCAATTTTTTTTGTTTTTTTATTTATTTTCCCCTTCCTTTGAAGTAAACTAAGTGCGTCTCATTCAAAAAAAAGCTTTATAACTGTCTTATAATTTGAGTACCAATAATAGACCATCCAATGCAAGAGTTCAATATATTTCTCAGAAAAAAATCATTTTTCAACTATAGGAAAGCTACCAACCTGAACAAAAAGAGTAGTGTAAAGCTCAGGAAAAGCGATCTTTTCTCACAGGACCAAAAAGAGGTTATCACCAAAAGAAACTAAATCTCAAATAGCAAGTTTCTCATCTCATTGATAAGCAAAAACTCTATCAAAACCTGCAAACTGATCAAAGCTATAAAGGTAAAGCATCAAGAAAAAAATATCTAAACACCTCCTAGTCTAGTCTTCTCGAGCTATAAAGTCAAGTAAAAATAAAAAACTCAGAAGTTCTGAGTCTTTATTAGTAACTTACTCTATGGATTTCTTCTAGCGTTGTTTCTCAAGATATCACCTTCAATATTCCATCATCTTGCAATGGTAGGAAATCAGATTCTTTTACCGTTTCTGTTAAATCTTGACCATAGGGATTATTTAGAATTTTTGCTCTTAAATCATCAGTAATTTCAAGGAGTTCAAGAATTGCGATTCTTCAGCTATATCCTGAATGATTACAGTGTTCACATCATTTTGTACGAAGTATCTTCCCTTGATAAGAAGATCAAAAATCTGGATGAAACTTTTGAATATGCTCCAAATGAGCAAGGATTTCAGCATTTTCTTCTGGTGTTGCATCTTCTCGAGTACTACAATGAGGACAAGCTTTACGAACCAGCCTCTGACCTATTACAAGTTGCAATGCAGGAGTCAAAAGATAAGGCTCAACTCACATATTCATCAGTCTAGAAAGAGAATCTAACACTGAGTTTGTATGTAGTGTAGTAAAGACCAGATGCCCAGTAAGAGCAGCGTTAATTGCTATTTGTGCCGTTTCCTTGGTTCTTGTTTCTCAAACCAGGATAATATCTGGATCTTGCCTCAATATTGCCTTGAGACCAGTTTCATAATCATATCATTTATCATAATTAATCTGAGATTGCTGAATTCCACTAATCTTGTATTCAATCGGATCTTCTAGCGTAATTATTTTCTTAGTCCCGTCATTAAGTTGTTTGAGAATAGTATAGAGGGTAGTTGTCTTTCCAGATCCAGTCGGACCTGTAATAATAATGATTCCTGTTGTTTTCTGCATATATTTTTTCAAAAGTGCGATATGATAAGCAGAAAATCCAATCTCTTCAAAATGATCAATAGTTTTTGAAGCATCAAGAAATCTGATCACAACATTCTCACTCTTTATCCCAGGCATAAAGTTAATTCTGGCATCAACTTTCTTTTGAACTCAGTTTCTATCTGATGCCTCAAATGAAAATCTTCCATCTTGTGGTAAGTATTCAATATTCATCTTAACCCCAGAGATAAACTTGATTTTCTGCATATATTTCCAAAACTCCTGATGAGAAAACAAAACTAAACTATGCAAAACTCCATCGAGTCTAATCTTCATTTGAATGCCTTCATCTTCAGACTGAAAATGCAGATCTGAAGCTCAGCTTTGAAACGCTAACCTAATCATTTCCTTAATAAAATCTCATGGATCTTTATCTTCTCTCTGTTCAAAAAATTCTTGGATTAAATCAATAGCGGACTTTCATTCAGCTTTTTGCTGTTCTAAATGCTTCTGTGCAATTTGTTCAGCTTGATTCTGCATTTGCGAATATCGTTCCATTGCAAAATCGAATCCCTCAACTGTTGTATAAAAAACCTCAGTTACAAGGCCCTTATTTTCAAGCTGATGAAGGATCCTTCTTACCTCTTCTGGATGATTATTGGTAGTTAGAGCGTTGAGATGCTTCCTTTTAGGAGTAGAAAAAATAAGGATTTGAGCAGACTTTGCCAAGTCTCTAGGAATAATTTTTAAAACAGAAAAATCTGGCTGTATTTCTTTCACTGCCTGCAAATCGAGAATTGATTTTATCAAATCTGCCATCCAATTTTCAAAATCAAAGGTAAAAACCTTAATAATTATATTCAAAAGCGTTTTTTTTGCAAATTTTTTCCCCTTTTCGCTCAAAACTGATTGAAACCCTTTTCCAAAAAAATATACTCAAGCATTTATTTTAAGAAGAGCAATGGTTGCATTCAGTATTTTTTGATTTTCTATCTATCGATACGGCATTTTCTACGCAATCGCATTTCTTCTAGGATATCTTTGACTCGCTTGGTTAGGAAAACAAGCATTTATAGCTCCCTATCCAAGAGTAAAAAAAATTCTAACCGAAAATCTTGAAGACCTCATTTTAGTGATCGCACTATGAGTTATTCTCTGAGGAAGGGGAGGGCATGTACTGATTTACGGAAATGGATATTATTTCACACATCTTAGTGAAATTTTCAAAGTTCGAGAAGGAGGAATGTCTTTTATTTGAGGAATTATCGGGGTAGTAATTGCTATCGCAATCTTCTCACGATTTCAAAAGCTTAAAAAATCTGATTTTTTACTTCTTTTTGATATGATTCTTATCTTTGTTCCACTCTGAATTCTCCTCTGAAGATGCGGGAACTTTCTAAACCAAGAGCTTTATGGAATCCCCATCTCAGAGCTCCCAAGCCAACTAGCACAGCTCTTTCAAAACCTAGGACTTACACATGTCTATACGAAAATAGATGCCCTACCAAGAGTAAATACCAACTTCCTATCAATGCTTCTAGAATGAGCAATCATATTCATTATACAGCTACTGACACTAAGAACTTACCTAAAAACAGAAAAAATAAAAATCTGAATCTTAAGTACCAACTTTCTCCTTTATTACTCAATTATCAGATTCTTACTAGAATATCTTAGAGCGGATAGTCAGTTAGAATTCATATGATTTTTCACAAAAAGCCAGTGGTTCTTCATTTTATTTATTCTTATTGCAATAGTTATAAAGCTCTTTTTAAGAACACAAAAAGAAAAAAATCTGAATTAAACTTTTGTATATTCATTCCTTTTATTTTCCCTTTAGTCTCAAAATGTTTGAAATCACGCTAAAATTTCTCGCTGCAGTAGAAAAAAACAATACTACAGAATGGCTTCATACAAACTATGATCTCTATCAACAAGAGAGGAAGAGATTCCAACGTTTTCTTGAGCCTCTTTTACAAAGTGCAAAGGAATTATTCCCCTTCCGATCTGAGTTAAAAGTCTCTCAAACAATATTTAGATTTAATAAAGATCTTCGCTACAGTAGAGAAAAAACACCGTATAAAAATCACTTTTGAGCTGAGTTTTCCTATGAAAAGAGGAGGAGTGGGTACCCATGTTTTTACTTCCATTTAACAAATAAGAACAGCTTTATTGGTGTTTGAGCCTTCAGAGCTGGACCAATATTGGAACCCAAGATGAGAAAATATGCAATTCTCAACTTTGAAGAGCGGAAAAAAATCCAGACTTCTAAACCTTTTCAAGAATATTTCTGAAAGTTAGAAATGAGAGCAGAGGAGTGAGAGTATGAAGTACTTTACTATAAGTCACTCTATACACTAAAAAAACTCTTTGCAAATGATGAAAAAAGCATTAAAAAGCTGACTCCAGAATGGCAAAAAATCCTAAAAATGACCTATAAAGAAGCAAATGAATTTATTGAATCAATGCCTAAAAATCAGAAACAGTTTTTCTATCAGCTTTGCTTTATGAAAAACCGAATCCGAGATAGAAAGCTAAGTGATGAACTCGTCATATCATGAGATATTTTCTGAGAAGCTAAGAAGGGACTAGAAATCGCAGCTCCATTGATTAACTTCCTTCAAAAAGCCTGTGAATAAGTTTCTCAAAATACAAAAAACTGCTCAGCAGAGGAGTTTTCTTATATAACTTTTATTGTAAATTATTAAGAGCATTTTTCTCTATTCTAATCAGATTTTTTCAGAAAGGGGAGTCAACGAGCTTAGCTTCAATCCACTTAAAACCTCCAGAAAGGATGAGAACACCTGTGAGGATCAAGAGTATTCAAATCACTTTCTTAAAGATACCATTTGGATTTGCATATCGATTCAGCTTTTTTACAGCTTCTTTCCCGAAGTAAATAACAATCGCTAAAACCAATCAGAAACCTAAAATATAGGCAAAAATACTGAATATTCCCATTGTAAGATTCTGAGGCAAGATTGTTGAAATAATCAATGCATACGTTGGAGAACAGCTAGCAAAAATTGGTCACAATGAAGCACCCAACACAACATCAGCCCAAAATCCAGACTTTTTTTCTTGTTTTTTTACAGTAGCTGTTGGCTTAGAACTTGAAAAGAGGAGTTTTAACCTATCCCATAACTGAGGAAAGAGCATAAAAACGCCATAAATTAAGATAATAACCGCAGAAATCCAAGTCCAAATATAATTTGGAACAGCAATAAACAACGTAGAAACCTTTAATAAAAGGGTAAATAAAAAGATAAAAACAAGAGAAGAAATCAGAATAATATAAGGAGACTTTGAGTTTTGCTTAGCAATACCTCCTCAAAGCAAAACTGGAAGCACAGGTAAAACACAAGGAGCTAAAACAGAAAGCACTCCTGCAAAAAATGCGAAAAACAAAATCATAAGATGTCAATAGAATACTAAAAATTACTGAAGAAGTCCGATGATAGTATCATATTCACCAGAACTATCCTTATGGATCATATTCATGTCCTTACCAATAACCACCAAAGTGTGAAGGTTATTTACTGCGTATTGTTTTCTAAGTTCAAAAGCCTGGTCAAAATCAACACTCAAAACAGTTGATCCAGCTGGGATTCCTTTTTGAATAAGATCCTCCTCAAGAACCTTACAATTCCCACACCAATTTGCCTTAAAATAAAGCCCAACACGATCATTCCTATCAAACGCAGCCTGTAAGTTCTCCTCAGAATATTCCTGAATAATTCAGGTTCACTGAGTAAAATCAGACTTTTTACAATTCAAATCATCACAATGTCCCTGATTACTGAAGAAAAAAAATCCTCAAGCCAAAAGGATTACTCAAACCCCGAGGGCAGCCATAGTTAATTTTTTCATATATGTTATAGTATTTATAGAGTTAAATATGCAAAGCTAGAGTATAAGAAAAAAACATATAAAAGCAAGAAAATCAAACAATTCTTGCATACATACTGCCCCTCCACTTCTCATCTCAGATTCCCCTTCCAGACCTCTCTTTACTGATTGGAATAAGACAATTATAAACTAACATATTTATTTATTACAAAATCAGATTATTTTATACTCCATAGTTTACCTTTATTTTTCACTCATACCTTGCACAATATATCTTGTGCAAGGTTAAAATGTAGCATAAAGAGTACCTAGAAACTTTTAGAGAAATAAATACTTATAAAAATAAGAATTGTTTTATTATTTACTAATCATATTTTACATAAATAAAAAAAATTATAAAAGACTTGAAATCAGATTTTTTTTCATTAAAAATGTAGCACCACAAATTAATA